>CAZZYZ010000001.1:0-58647 GCA_964658425.1 Vulcanimicrobiota bacterium
CGGGCGCTCCCGGGGATGCTGCCGCAGCGGGCGGACGTCTTGCCCGGCGGCGGTCTGCTCCTCGCGGCCGCCTACGCTCGCCTCGGCGTGCGCGAGGCGCTGCTCGAGCGCAACGACCTGCTCCTCGGGCACCTGCTCGCGACGCACTGAACGCGCGGGAAGCGACCGGGCCCCGTGCGTCGAACGACCGGGACAGCCCTGGGATGATGGTGGAATCGGTAGACACAGCAGACTTCAATTGGAGCCGGCCGCACGGAAACGGCGGTCGGGATGCGCTCAAAGTCGGTGAACTCTTCGCGGCCGGTGCCGCATGACGACGCCGAGCCAAGCCGTCCGCGCGAGCGGCGGAAGGTGTAGAGACTGGACGGGCGCGGCCTACGTGTCGCAAGGCATAGGGTCAAGGCACAGTCCGGACCATCAAACGCCGCGAGGCGGTGGCGAAAGCCATAGTGGTGCGAAAATTTGCCGCTCGTGAGAGCATCCGAGTTCGAGTCTCGGTCGTCCCAGCAGGGCCGAATCGCCGGCGCACGTAAGCGCCCCGGGTTCGGTCGCACCGCGGCGCGGACCAGTAGCGTCCCCGCCCCGCCGAAAGAGATCGATTGAAGCTAGTACCACGTTTCGCCGCCGGCACCGCCGCGCTCGCGATCGCCCTCATCGCGTTCGACCGGACCCCCGCCCACGCGAAGGGGAAGCCGGCCGAAGCCTCGCCGTCGCCCGCCGCGAGCGGCTCGCCCGCTCCGTTGCCGACGGCGACGCCGGAGCCGCCCGAGGTCGCCGTTCCCCGGCTCGAAGCGAAGGTTAAGGCGAATCCGAACGACCAGGATTCGCTGACCCAGCTCGCCGGTTACTATCTCGCGCAGAATCGGCCCCAGCAGGCGCTCGCGCTCACGCAGCGCCTGCTCGCCATCGGCTCGAAATCGGCGCAGACCTACTTCTTGGACGGCGCGGCGAACGAGGCCGTCGGCCGGCTGCCCGAGGCGACCGTCGATTTCGAACAAGCCGCGAACCGCGAGCCGACGAATTCCCAGGTGCTGCTGACGCTCACCGATCTCTACAATCGTGAGAACCGACCGGCCGACGCCGAGCGCGTCGCGAAGCGCGCGACCACGTTCAATTCGACGGATCCGCGCGTCTTCGAAAACTACGGGCTGGTCCTCGCGCAAGAGAATAAATTCGACGATGCGCGCACGCAGTTCGAAGCCGCGGCGAAGCTCGCTCCGAAAGATCCGATGCCGCTGATTCTGGAAGCGCGCTCGTACATCTCGCAAAAGGCGCTCGCGCTCGCCGTGCAAGAGTTCGATCGCGCGCTCGTCGTCGATCCGAAGAATCCCGACGCGATGCTCGGCAAGGCGCGCGTCCTCGCAGCCGATCACAACGTCAAAGATGCGATCGCCACGTACGAGCAACTCTTCGCGATCGTCCCGACGGACGATGCGAAAGTCGCCGTCCTCGTCGAGGAATATCAGGTCTATCGCGATGCGAAGCAGTTCGACGACGGGCTCGCGGTCCTCAAGCGCGGCGAACAGCTCTTTCCGAAGGTCCCCGCGATCCACATCGCCTACGGCGATTACGACGTCGCGATCGCGAAGAATCAGGCGGCGGGCGAGGCCGAATGGAAGACCGCGCTCGGCCCCAATCGCGACAGCCCCGAAGCCCTGACGCGGCTCGCGGAACTCGCGCTACAGAATAAAAAACCCACCGATGCGATCGGCTATTTCAAGCGCCTGACCGAAGTCGTCCCGAACGATCCGGCCGCGTGGAACACGTACGGCCAGATCAACGCGCAGTCCGGGAACTTCTCGGCCGCTCACGATGCGTTCCGGCACGCCTTCGAGATCGCGCATACGCCGCAAGCGCTCGCGGGCGTCGGCACGTCCGATCTCGAGCTCAAGAACTTCAAGGAGTGCACGCAGATCTTCGACGCGATCGACAAGAACGCGAACCCGTTCATGAAGGCGAATCCGCAGCTCTATTACGTGTACGGCAAATGCGCGATCGGCAACAACGACAAGCCTCGCGCGAAAACGGCGTTCACGAGTTTGCGCGCGCTCGTCAAGAGCGGCACGCCGCTCGCGAAATCGATCGACACCGAGCTCAAGACGCTCAATGCGAACGCACCCGCGAAACCGAAACCGAAACCGCAACCGCACGCGTCGGCCGCGGCACACTAGCGCCTCGATGATCGTCGTCTACGACGAAGCGTACACGGAACATCTGCGGAACGTCTCGCACGTCGAATCGCCCGATCGCGTCGCGATCGTCGCCGCGCGGCTCGCGGAGCTCGGGCTCTTCGGCGAGCGGACCGCCGCCCGCGACGCGACCGATGCGGAACTCGAACTCGTCCATCCGCACGCGTACCTCGAGCGCGTGAAGCGCGACGTCGCGACGGTCGGGGATCGCGCGGGCTACCTTTCGACGGGCGACACCGTCGTCGATGCGTCGTCGCTCTCGGTCGCGCGGCGCGCGACGGGCGGCGCGATCGTCGCGATGGAGCGCGCGGTCGCGGGCGACTGCGCGACGTTCGCGCTCGTGCGGCCGCCCGGCCATCACGCCGAAGCGTCGCGCGGCATGGGATTCTGCGTGTTCGGAAACGCGGCCGTCGCCGCGCGGGCATTCGTTGGAAAGACGGGCGGCCGCGCGCTCGTCGTCGATTTCGATTACCATCACGGGAACGGAACGCAATCGGTCGCGGGTGACGGCGTCTCGTTCGTTTCCACGCACGCGTTCCCGGCCTACCCCGGCAGCGGCGGCCCGAACGAACAACGCTTCGATTCCGGCGGTGCGATCGTCAACGTCCCGCTGACCGCCCATTCGTACGGTACCGAAGCATTCGTCGCCACGTGGCAGCGTTTGCTCCCGGCCGTCGCCGCGCGCGTGCGGCCCGATCTCATCGTCGTGAGCGCGGGCTACGATTTCGCGGCGGGCGATCCCGTCGGAGATCTCGGCGTCGATGCCGTCGTTGCCGCGCGCGCGCTCGCGGAGCTCGTCGCGGACGTCGCGCAGACGTATTCGCGCGGGCGCGTCGCGTACTGCCTCGAAGGCGGATACGACCCCGAGACGCTCGCGGCCGCGATCGCCGAAACCGTGCGAACGCACGCGTCGACGGCCGGCGTGACCGATCGCGCGGATATCGGCTCGATCCCGGCGGAGCAGTCGCGATTGATCGATCGGGCGCAGGCGTGGGTCTCGTAGTCTTCGCGCTTCGCGTGTCGCTCGGCGCGCTACTCGTCGTCGCGGGGATCCTCAAAGCGCTCGACGGCCCGACTGCGGGTGCGTCGCTCGTCGCGGGCTATCGGATGGTCCCCGCGCCGCTCGTCGCGCCGGTCGGTGTCGCGCTGCCGTATCTGGAGATCTTTCTCGGCACCTATCTCGTGCTCGGGCTCTTCACGCGGCCCGTCGCAGCCGTCGTGACGCTGCAGTTCGGCGCGTTCGCGATCGCCGTCGCATCGCTCGTCATCCGGCATATCCCGGCGAATTGCGGCTGCTTCGGATCCGCGATCCCGACGCCGCCGACGTGGGCGCACGTCGCGGCCGATCTCGCGCTCGCGGCGGTCGCCGCCGCGATCGTCGGTTTCGCACCCGGACGATACGCGCTCGATCGCGTGCTCCGGCCGAGCGGTAGCATCGCCTCGTTCCCCGAAACGGAGACGTCATGAACCGAGCGGACCGTCGTAACACCATCCCGTCGCGTGCGGAACTCGAAGCGCAGGCGAAGCGCAAGCGCACGATCCTCTTCGCCTCGCTCGGACTCGTCGCGATCCTGATCGTCGTCGCGATCGCGCTCGCATCGAACGTCCCGAAGACGGCCTCGCTCGCGCCGCAGAACGCGAAGCTCGCGGTCGGCGCGCAAGCGCCCGAATTCCAAGTCGCGACGACGGGCGGCGCGTTCGACCTCGCGCACGCCGGCGGCAAGCCGACGCTCTTGGAAGTCTTCGCGACGTGGTGCCCGCACTGTCAGCGCGAGACCGCCGTCCTCAACGCGGTCGATGCGAAATATCACGGCCGCGCGAACGTCGTCGCCGTCTCCGGAAGCCCGTACGGCATGGACTCGACGACGCCCGAGAATCAGGCCGACGTCGTCGGCTTCATGCAGAAGTACAGCGTGACGTATCCGATCGCATTCGATCCGAATCTCTCGGTCGCGAACGCGTATCTGCAGGGCGGCTTCCCGACGATCGTGCTGATCGGAGCCGACGGCAAGATCCAATCGATCACGAGCGGCGAAGTCGCACGCGCCTCGATCGACCGCGCGCTCGACGCTTCGGTCGCCGGAAAGAAGCCCAGCCCGACGATGTCGTAGGCCGGCCGCGCGTCTCGCAAATCCGAACGTCGTCAGTCGGTAAGCTTCAGCATCATCTCGTCCGCGGACGAGAACCCGACCGCACCGTAGAGCGCGCGCGCTTCGTCCGACGGGCGAAGCGAGAGCGAGATGAGGTTCGCCGCGCGTGCGTCCTCGAGCAGCAGCTTCATCATCGCGAGCGCGACGCCGGTCCGGCGCGCGTCCGGGACGACGTACACGGATTGGACGCGGCCCGCACGCTCGGAATCCAGATGCGGCCGCGGCATCGCCGCGTGGATGAGAAACCCCGCGGTCCCGATCGCTCGACCGTCACGTTCCGCGACCCGCGCGACGTACGTCCCGCCCGCGAGATGACCCGCTAAAAATGTCGTCCACGCCGGGAGCACCTCTCGGATCTCCGAGACGCTCCATCCGCTGACTTCTCGCCACACGGCCGCACGATGCTCCGCGAGCAACGAAGCATCAGCGACCGAAGCGTGCCGAATCGTCATCGCCCGCATTTCTCGCCGCCCCCCACGCCATCCGCCGCCCACGCGCCGCCACCGCAACGATCCGTCTCATAGCGCAACCGACCCCGCCACCCCGCGTCGCGCAACGCAACATCACGTGACGTTATTTACCTCGGCATCAAACCCACCGAACGCACCGACGCTCGTGCCTACGAAAGACGCGAGGACGGTCCGTCCCCACTAAGGAACGACGCTGATGGCGATCGATACCAACTCCGGCAGCAGCAGATCGCCGACGAGGGCGAAGTGCAATCCCTCTTCGTTCCAGGTCAGGAGCGTCGTCGGGCCGTCTTCGACGTACTCGGCATCGTGATTGTCGAAGCGCGTCGTCTTGGGGCGCAGCGTTCCGAAATCGGCGGCGGCGCCGCGCGCGTTTTCGAAGAGCGAGATCGACCGTAGCCCGTCGCTGTAGACGAGCTGCAACGTTCGCACTCCGTCCACCGTCGTGACCGCGGCGCTCGTTACCGCGAAGCCTTGCGGCAACACCTTGGGCTCGATCGGCTTGAAGCCGGCTTCCCTGAGCGCGCGCGCAACGTCGCTGGAAGGCGTCGCGAGATCGACGCCGGCCTGCTTCGTGTAGCCGGTCGGAATCTCCGAATCGAAGACGTCCGGCGGGATCGCGGCGGTGAAGCCGATCTCTTCGAAGCGCGACTGGGCGGCGACCGAACCGTTCGCGTGATACTCTTCTTTTTTCAGCGCGAGATGCGACTCGCGGTCGAGCCAAATTCGAACGGCCCGTTCGCCCGTGTAGCGATTGACGAGGACGATCGAGATCGTCGGCCGGTCGGCGACGATCCCCTCACCGTCGGCGACGACGCGATAGTTGCGCATGACGCGATCGAACTCGCCGGTCGGCGAGATCGCGTTATCGATCGTCGGATCGTGGCTGATCGTGACGTTCTTGCGTTTCGTGTCGAACTCGTAATTCGTGAGCCCGCGCGTGACGACGTAATCGCCGTAGATCGATTCGGGCGCGAGGTACCAGCGCCGCGTCGCATCGGGTGCGAGATGTTCGATCTTGACGATCGTCGCGCTCGCGCGATTCGAGCTGAAGCGGACCGTATCGAATTGGCCGACGTACGAAACGGTGCGCGGAGCGTCGATGCTCTCGCGCAACAGCGTTTCGAGCGACGCGTCGCTCCCGGCAACGCTCGGTGCGGCGCCCGCGAGCCCGAAGGCCAGCGACGCCGCGGCGAACGAACCCGCGATCCTACGGCACGGCATCGAACCTCTCGGTCGAGGCGAAGCCGACGTACTGCCGAGCGAGGAGCGCCGGCGCGGCGTTCGCCGCACCGTCGCCGGCGCCGTCGACCATCGCGGTCTCCATGTTTTGCGGACCCGACGGCGCGGCGAACGGCGTCCGGCTCGCTTGGGCCGCATGCGCTTCCAAATAATAGAGCGCGTCGATCTTCGGACTCGCCCCACCCGGATGCGCGAGCGGCGATGCGAAGTACCCGCCGACCAGGAGCGCCGCCGCGATCGGAATTGCGAATGCGGGCCGTAAGAACGCGCGCATCCGCGCGAGCGTCGAGGGCCGGCCTTCGCGGATCCGCTGCCAGACGGCGGCCGAGACGAGCGACGGGAACTCGCGTTCGTCCGCGGCGAGCGAGACGCGCAGCGCATCGGCGAGCGAACGCTCCGCTTCGAGCTCCGCGGTACACACGTCGCAGGCCGCGACGTGGGCGTAGACCAGCGCGTCGTCGGCCGGGGCCAGTTCGCCGTGGAGGTAATCGATGAGGGAGTCGTTCGTAATGTGCTGATTCATCGCTCTTGTTGCTGCTGCGCGCGTTCGACGAGGCGGCGGAGGAGGGACCGGGCCCGGTGCAATCGCGACCGCACGGTCCCGATCGAACATCCCATGATCTCCGCAATCTCTTGGTAGCTGTATTCCTCGATATCCGCGAGGAGAATGACTTGGCGTTGGTCGCTCGAGAGGCCGGCGAGTGCCTTGGACATCGATTCGCCGACCTGCCGTTCGACGAAATCGTCGATCGGCGTGACCGCGAGCGGGCGGCTTCCGGCAAAACTTTGGGGCGCGTTGTCCTCGGGGAGCTCTTCATGGAAACGCCCTTTTCGTCTCCGAAGTTCGTCCCGATGGAGATTTGTCACGATCCGGTAGATCCACGAGAGGAACGACGTCCCGGGCTGAAATGAACGCCACGCGCGATAGACGCGGACGAACGCGTCCTGCGTGAGATCGCGCGCGTCGGCTTCGTTGTTCGTCAGTCGGAAGGCGAAGTTATACGTCGCCTTGCCGTACTGCTCCATCGCTCGCTCGAGAAACGCCGCCTGCTCCGGTGTCGGCGCCTCGAGCGGCGTTCGGGGTTCGGCCATCGCGCGATACTTACGACTGCCTGGGAAAAGCCCCCGCCAAACTCAAGTCGCCGTGATGACGAAAGGTGCCACGTGAAGCGTGCCGCCGCCGCGGAACTGAAGCCAGAGCTTATAGGCGCCGGTCTTGGGCGCATCGACGTGCAGGGCCATCTCGGGCGCGACCGCGGTATCCGGCGGTAGCGCCGGCATCGAGTCGGCTCCCATCGGCATCGCCATCGCCTTCATCGCTCCGGCTTTGGCGATCGGTGTCGGATGCACGTGGAGGTACGCGAGCGTTCGCGCGTCGATGAAGACCGCGTGCGCCGCGCCGCCGAGGTAGGGCCGCAGGTCGGTCGCGGGCCGGCCGTCTTTCGTGATCGAGACGTGCACCTCGCTCTCGTGCCCGGCGATGACGCGCAGCGACCCGAGCGTCACGCGGTACGGTCCAACCCGGGTGCTGCGCCCGGTCGGTGCGAGCGAGACGCGCGGCGCCGCCGCCGGAGACGCGACGCCGAAGGCGACCGGGAAACGGAAGACCTGTTGGCCGAGGCCGCGCGGATCGGTGTCGGCATAGACCTGATACGTCCCGGATTTCGGCACGTCGACCGTGATCGAGAAGCGCCCGCGTCCGTCGAGGGCGGGGTGATCGTGTTGGAACGTCGCGAGATCGTTTCCGATCACGATGAGGTGCATGCGCTGCGTCATCTCGTCATCGAAGGTGCGCACCGGTCGGCCGTCGCTGTTCTCGGTGACGATCAGGCGCGCCGAGCGCGCGCCGAGCGGAACGACTTGCAGGCTCGCCGTAACGTTCGCGCGGCCCGACCGGCTCGCGAGCGCATCGATGCCGGCGATCCGCTCGACGGCCCCGGAAACGAGCGGGACGCACGCGACGACGCCGATCGAGAGTGCTGCGAGCAGACGGGGCGTTGCTGAGAACGATTGCATATGCGGCGCTTTGGCGAGGATGAGTATGCCCCTGCGCCGGCCGGAGCTTTCGTACCGCGAGACGAACGCGAGCCGACACATGCTCGCGCGTAGGATCGGCGTCGGATCCGCCGTCGCTCTCGCCGGCGCGTTGTTGACGCACGCCGCCGTTTTCGGCATGGCACACGCGGCGGGCGGCGTTCACGCCGCGAGGCTCGACGCGATCCTCGCGGCGGCGCTCGGCCTCGTGATCTCGGGCGCGTTCTTGCGTTCCGCACTCGATCGTGCGGCGCCGTTCGCACGCCACGGGTGTACGTTGCCGCTCGCGCTCGGCCCGGGTGCGCTCGGCGCCTACGCGCTCATCGAATGTTCCGAAGGCCGCGCCCCGCTCGCGGGCGGGATCGCCATCCTCATCGGCTGGGCGTTCGCCGCGTTCGTCGCGAGCTGCGCCGCGCGCTGCGTCGCACGGATCGCGACGCGTTCGGGAGCCGCGCTCTGCGCGCTCGCGAGCCACGTCTCGCGCGAGCGTCACGCCGCGTGGCGTACGATCCGGCGCGCCGTCACCATCGCCGTCATGGCGTTCGTCCCCGCCCGCAGCTGCGACCGAGCGCCCCCGCTCGCGAGGTAGGTCCGGCCGCGCTCGCATTTGGTCGAGCGCTCCTCTCCTTTCTTCCGCAGGGGCATCTTCATGCGTTTTCTTTCCGCGGCGTCATTCGCCGTGACGATCTCCATCGCCGCATCCGCATCCGCACCAGCGCTCGCCGATACGACGGGCGTCGTGCGCGGCACGATCACGATCTCCGGCAAGGCCGCCGCCGGCGTCCCGGTGACGCTCTCGGGCGAGGGCACGGTCTACCACGCGACGACGGGCGCGGCCGGCCGCTTCACGTTCCTCCGCGTGCCCTACGGCCGGTACGAGATACGAGCGGTCTCGGCCGAAGGCTCGTCGTTCGGTCAATCGGTCGATCTCGCGAGCGACGCCGTCGTCGATCTGCCGATCGATCTCTCGCTCAAGCGAATCGGTCGCGTCGCGACCGTGACGACGCGCGGCGCGAGCTCGCAGCCCGTCGCCGTCAACTCGCTCGATCGCGCGCAGATCGCGGCCGCACCGGAAGATCAGAGCCTCAATCGACTCGTCGAGACGCTGCCCGGCATCGTTCGCTTCTCGTATAACGAACCGGTCGCGCACGGGTTCCACGGCCTCTCCTACGAGCTCGACGGGATTCCGCTCCCGCAGAGCACCGCCTCGAATTTCAGCGAGGTGATCGATCCGCGATCGATCGATTCGCTCGAAGTCTTCACAGGCGCGTTTCCGGCGGAGTTCGGCGGCTCGCGGCAGGGCGCGGTCGTCAACATCATCAGCCATCGCGCCGACCTCGGCGCGCCCGAGGACGGCGCGTTCACGGCGGGCTTCGGCAGCTACGGCGAGCTCCAGAGCTCGGTCGCCGAATCGTTCACCGCGGGCAAGACGCGCGTGTTCTTCAACGCGAACGAAGAGCGCTCGAATCGTGGGATCGATTCGCCGACCTATCTGCCGCAGCACGACAATTCGAATGCCAGCAATCAGTTTTTGCGCACGATCACGAACGTCGGGAAGAACGATACGCTCGGCTTCGACGCCTCCAACAACGACTCGACGTTCGAGATCCCGATCAATACGAATCCGAACGATCCGAACGATCCGATCACCTCGGTCCCGGGCACGAGCGACGTCCAGCGCGAGCACGATTCGTTCTTCACGCTCGCCTATACGCACAACGCGGCGAACGGCACCGCATACACGCAGATCGCGCCCTATTATAAGTACGATCGCATCGTGTACGACGGCGACCTCGCGCGAGACGTCCTCGCGACGACGGGCGGGATGCCGAACGCGAACGCGGGCCTGCGGCAAGATCGGCATTCGACGTTTACCGGCGTGCGGCTCACGCAGTTCGATACGTTCGGCGCGCATGCGGTCAAGGCCGGGATCGACGCGGACCTCGAGAATTTCGTCGGAAACGAGCAGATCGCGTATTTCCCCGCACCGCCCAACGGCGCGCCGCCGAGCACGGCGGTCGCGAACTTCTTCGATAATCAAGCGCAGCGGGGGACGAATTTCGGTGCGTACGTCGAGGACAAGTGGACGCCGATCAACGCGCTCTCGATTCGGGCCGGGTTGCGCTACGATCACTCGACGGGCTACACGAGCGGCGGCCAGCTCAGCCCCCGGTTCGAGATCAACGGCGCGGCGAGCAAGAACGACGTGCTCCACTTCTATTTCGGCCGGCTCTACGCGGCGCCGTTCTTAGAAGATACGCGCGCCGCGGCGGTCGTCGTCGGCGGGGTGCAGGGGCCCGCGCCGATCTACGACCTCAAACCCGAGCGCGACTCCTATTACGAGTTCGGGATCGCGCACACGATCTCGCCGAACGCGCGGATCACGCTCGACGCCTGGAAGCGCAACGTGCAGAACGTGCTCGATACGACCCAGCTCGCGAACACGCCGATCTTCGCCGTCTACAACAACTCGGTCGGGATCGCGAAGGGGATCGACGCCCGGATCGATTCCCGGTACCGCAACGGCGATACGCTCTTCGTCTCGGCGGCGCTCTCGCAATCGCTCGCCGGCGGAATCTCGGGCGGGACGTTTCTCTTCCCGCCCGCCTCCGGCACCGACCCGACCGACGTGACGCTCAATCCCGAAGATCACGATCAGACGCTCTCCGCCACGCTCGGGTACACGAAGCGCCTCGGCCGCGATCGCAGCTACTTCGCGACGATCGAACCGGAGTACGGAACGGGCTACCCCGTGAACTTCCAAAACGGCGCGACTCGGTTGCCGCCGCATCTCACGGCGAACGCTTCGTTCGGTCGGGAGGCCGGCCGCGGAGCGACGCGGCGGATCGGCTTCAAAGCCGACTTCCAGAACTTCACGAACACCGCATACATCCTCAAGATCGCCAACGGCTTCAACACGACGCAGTGGGGAGAGGGCTTCCAAGCGGATCTCCGGATCACCGCACCGTTCTGAGCCCGCTCGAGGCGCGTGCCCCCGAAATCGGGCTCGCGGGCCGGTCGTTCGGTCGCGATCGTACCGGGGCGAGGCCGTCGTTCGCCGGACCTCGCCCCACGCGAAGGCAGCGTCCGGTCCGGGCGGCGGGACGCGAGGGCTTCCGGGATTCCTGCAAGGGACGCCTCGGACGGCTTCGAACACAGCCCGCCCCCGCCCGGCACCCCATGCCGCGTCCCTCCCGAGAAGGCTCATGCGACCCACTGCCGAGACCCGTATCCCGAGCGAACCCTCCGATGCCGTCGGGCTCGTGATCGCGCTTTTGGTACGGTATCCGCAACTCGCGACGCTCGTCTCGCACCCGAACGACCGTACGCTCACGCTCTCGTTCGCCGTTCGCGCCCGCCTCGGCAGCGACGTCGTGCGCGCGCTGCGCGACACGATCGTCGAACACGTTCGCGCGCTCGGTAGCTTCTCGGGCGAGACGCCGACCACGATTCGCATCGCGTCGGAGACGGACGGGGGCGTCGGGTTCGTGCGCGTGACGCGCGATGCCGCGACGTTCGTGCCGCAAGAACTCGGGCTGCTCGTCGCTCTCTTCACCGCGCGATTCGGCGACGCGCTCGTCGTCAGCACCACGGCCGACGAGGACGCCCTCGAAGACGACGACGATCTCGTCGCCTACACGCTCGACGCGCTGCGCGATCCCTCGCAGAAGCGCAGCCTCGTCGGCTTCCGCGAAGAGAAGCGGGTCTTCGTTTACTTCGCTCGCGATCGGAAGAAGAAGGCGCGGCCGCGCGCGTGATCGTCGACTTCCATTCCCACACGCTAGAGAGCGACGGCACGTTCGCGCCCTCGGAGCTCGCGGCGGCGATGCGCGCCCGGGGCGTCGAGATCTTCTCGATCACCGATCACGACACGCTCGGCGCGTACGCGAGATTCGAGCCGGCTCCGGGCCAGCGCATCGTGCCCGGCGTCGAGATCAACACGACGTATCGCGGCAACGAGGTGCACGTGCTCGGATACGGATTCCCGCTCGACAGCGAGCCCGTGCTCTCCGCGCTGGCGTTCAACCGCTCGGAGCGCGAACGCCGCGCGAAAACGATGGCCGAGCAGTTGACCGCGAGCGGTTACGCGATCACGTACGAGGACGTTCGTGCCGAGACCGAGAGCGAGCGCACGACGCTCGGCCGGCCGCACGTCGCGCGGGCGCTCGTGCGCAAACATTACGTGCGCGATATCGACGTCGCGTTCCGCGATCTGCTGACGCGCGGCAAGCCGGGCTACGTCGAGCAACGGTACGTGCGGCCGCAGCAAGCGGTCGAGCTCATCAACGCGGCGGGCGGGGTGAGCGTCCTCGCGCATCCATGCCGCCTCAAGGATGAGGCGATCATCGAGGAGCTCGCCGAGGTCGGCCTGCAAGGGCTCGAGACGTTCTACCCGCGCCACGATCCGTCGCAGGTCTCGCACTATCGCGGGATCGCCGCGCGCCTGGGGCTCGTCATGACCGCGGGCTCCGATTTTCACGATGCGACGTACAACGCGCGCGGCGTCGGGATGGACGTCGAACGCGCCGACCTCGCCCCGTTCTTCGATCTCGTCCTTTAACTCGAACCTCGTCCTCCCGGAGGACGTGGTTCGAGATGTTGCCGACCTAGAGGACGACGAGACCGCCCGGGTATGCCGGTCCCTTCGCGAGCGCTTCGGAGAGGAGCGCGACGTGCGTCGTCTCGACGCCGATGATCGAGCCCGAGCGTAACGCGTAGTCGCGATCTTTAAAGGTACCGACGGCGCCGAGATGCGCGAACGCGAGCGTCCGCTCGATGCCGAGCAGATACGAGAGATACTCGCCGTCGGTGTGTGCGGTCGTCACGGGGATCGGCGCGAGATCGTTGCCCGGGGCGATCCCCGCGGTCGTGTAGGCGGTCAGAATCGTATCGCGATGCGTCGAGTGATCGGCGAGGAAGCCCTGAAGGACCGCCGCAACCGGCTTCGAGAGCACGTTCGCGGCGAGGGCGTCCGTGTAGATCTTGATCGCCGCGAGTTCGAGGCCGAGGTTCGCAGCGAGCGTCTTGAGATCGTCGCCATCGACGCGCGCGGCCGCGCGTGCGGAATCCGAGAGGAGCGATGCGCCGAGGCCGAGCGCGCAGGTCGCGCCGAGGATGTTCGCGCGTGAAATCGATGACATATCGTGACTCTGTGGCGCCGGGTGCGAACGGTCCTTTCGAGCGGGCCGCGCCACATGCGGACGCAAAGACGGCTTCGATGAGACGTGGCCTTCGTTCATACGCGTTCGCGGCCGCCGTCGCGTGCGTCGCGCTCGCGGCCCTCGCCGCCGTGGCGAACGCGGATCCGACGCCGTTCGCGTTCCCGACGGCGACCGCACCGCCGACGCATCAGGCGCAGACGGCGCGCGTCCAGTTGCTCGATGCGATCGTGTTTCTCATCGGTGCGTCGCTGCTCGGAAGCGCGCTCTTTTGGTGGGGCAAGCGCATCTTCGCGAGCGACGACCGAGGGTGATCGCGCGAAGCCGCGACGAAATTCCGACGCTCTCGGGATTCGTGCTGCGCGGGACGCCGTACGCCGACCTGCCGGAGTTCCTGCGCACGACCGCCGCCGAGCGCGGGCCGATCGTGCGCTTCCACTTTCCGTGGACCGATCTTTATCTCGTCAACGATCCGGCGACGATCGAGCGCGTGCTCGTCTCCGATGCGACGTCGTTTCGAAAGGGCCGCGGCACGCGGCGCCTGCGCCGGTTGCTCGGCAACGGGCTGCTGACGGCGGAGCGGCCCGACCATCTGCCGCATCGCCGGCTCGTGCAGCCCGCCTTCGCGCGGGCGCGCTTCGCGGCGTACGCGGAGGTGATGGTCTCGGCGACGCGCGCGTGCGTCGATCGCTGGCGCGACGGGGAGACGATCGATCTCGAACGCGAGACGAGCGGGCTCGCGCTCGAGATCGTGGCGCGAACGCTCTTCGGGACGACGCTACGCGCGCAAACGGACGCCATCTCGCACGCGCTCGACGAAGCGCTCGCGACGTTCCCGGCATCGATGCTGCCGCTCAGCGAACTCTGGGACGCGCTGCCTTTGCCGATGGTGTTGCGATTCAAGCGCGCGAAGCGGAGCCTCGACGCCGTCGTCGCCGCGCTCATCGCCGAGCATCGCGCCGGCGGCGGCGGTGAGGGCGACGTGCTCTCGCTGCTGCTCGCCTCGGCGGATCCGGCGGCCGGAGACGAGCCGGTGCGCGACGAGGTCCTCACGCTGCTGCTCGCCGGCCACGAGACGGTTGCGAACGCGCTCGCCTGGACGCTCCTCTCGCTCGGCCGTGCTCCGGGCGCGGCCGCCGCCGTGCAGGCCGAGGTCGATGCCGTGCTCGGCGAGCGGCTGCCGTCGCACGACGACGCGGCACGGTTGCCGCAGGTTCGCGCCGCGCTCGCCGAGGGTCTGCGGCTCTTTCCGCCGGCTTGGATCACGGGCCGGTCGGCGCTCCGACCGCTCCGCGTCGGCCCGCTATCGCTGCGGCGCGGCGATACGATCCTCGTCTCGCAGTACGTCACGCAGCGCGATGCGCGCTATTTCCCGGACCCGCTGCGCTTCGATCCGGCGCGATTCGCTCCGGGCGCTCCCGCGGTGCCGCGCTTCGCGTACTTTCCGTTCGGCGCGGGGACGCGCGTCTGCATCGGTGAGGCGTTCGCGATGCTCGAGGGGACCCTCGCACTCGCGACGATCGTCCAGCGCCTGACGCTCGAGCCGGAAGCGGCGCCCTTGCCGGCACTGCAGCCGTACGTTACCCTGCGGCCGATCGGCCCCGTGCGCGCGCGCGTTCGGTCGCGAAAGCGCGACGTTTAGGGTAATCGAGGTGTTAGGGCGAAGAGTGCCCGGATTCGCTTTCGATTGTTTCAAAGATCAGCGAGCTCTACCGTTGCCAACCGAACTCGAAGGAGTCGTATTTCATGCAGACCATCTCACGACAACTCGGGGACGTGAAAGACCGTAGCCTCGCCGATGCCGGCAAGAACCGCATCGAGTGGGCCGCGAGCTTCATGCCCGTGCTCGCCCAGATCCGCGATCGTTTCGCGAAGGAGCGCCCGCTCGAGGGCGTGCGCATCGGCGCGTGTCTCCACGTCACGACCGAGACCGCGAACCTCATGCTCGCCCTACAGGCGGGCGGCGCCGAGATCGAGCTCTGCGCGTCAAACCCGCTCTCGACGCAAGACGACGTCGCCGCGGCGCTCAACGAGCATTACGGGATCTCGACCAACGCCATCAAGGGCGAAGATAACGCGACCTATTACAAGCACATCGAATCGGTCGTCGCGACGAAGCCGCACATGACGATGGACGACGGCTGCGACCTCGTCACCACGATCTACACGAAGCACAACCATCTCCTCAAAGACATGATCGGCGGCTGCGAGGAGACGACGACGGGCGTCATCCGGCTCCACGCGATGGAGAAGGACGGCGTGCTGCCGTTCCCGGTCGTCGCGGTCAACGACGCGCTCACGAAGCACATGTTCGACAATCGCTACGGTACCGGACAATCGACGATCGACGGCATCATCCGCGCGACGAACGTCCTACTCGCGGGCCACACCGTCGTCGTCGTCGGCTACGGCTGGTGCGGACGCGGCGTCGCGTCGCGCGCCAAGGGCCTCGGCGCCCACGTCGTCGTCACCGAGATCGATGCGCGCAAGGCGCTCGAAGCGGCGATGGATGGCTTCATGGTCATGACGATCGCCGAAGCCGCGAAGATCGGCGACGTGTTCGTCACCGTTACCGGCAACTATCACGTCATCGCGGGCGAGCATTTCGCGGCGATGAAGGACGGCGCGATCGTCTGTAATTCGGGCCATTTCAACGACGAGCTCGATCTCGAATCGCTCGAGAAGATGTCGACCGGCAAGACCCGTCCGCGTCAATTCGTCGAGTCGTACACGCTCGAGAACGGCCGCGTCGTGCGCGTGCTCGGCGAAGGCCGCCTGATCAACCTCGCGGCGGCCGAAGGCCATCCCGCCGACGTGATGGATATGTCGTTCGCCAATCAAGCGATGGCCGCGGCGTACCTCGCGCAGAATTACAAGAAGCTCGAGAAGAAGGTCTACTCGGTCCCCGATGAGATCGACAACGAAGTCGCCGAGCTCAAGCTCGCGGCGATGAAGATCGGTATCGATACCCCGACGGCGGCGCAGGTCAAGTACATGGCGTCCTGGTCGGAAGGCACCTAGCGGACGACCCGCTGCCTTCGAACGCCGGCGATACGCGCGTCCCATCCACGAAGCTTCGCGCCTCGTGGATGAGTCGCGTATCGTCGGCACTTCTTTTTTTCTTCGCTGCGTCGTACGGTTCGTGCTCGCTCGAGCGAGCGGCGCCGAGTTTTAGGAGTTAACCAATGGCCTATCGCAGGCTTTTCACGTCGGAATCGGTGACCGAGGGCCATCCCGATAAGATCGCGGATCAGATTTCGGATGCCGTTCTCGATGCCATCCTCACGGACGATCCGCTCGGCCGCGTCGCGTGCGAGACGTTCGTCATCACGGGTCAGGTCCACATCGCGGGCGAGATTACGACGAAGACCTATGCCGACATCCCGAAGATCGTCCGCTCGACGATCGCGGACATCGGCTACAATCATTCGACCGTCGGCTTCGATGCCGCGACGTGCGGCGTCTCGGTCTCGATCGACGAGCAATCGGCCGATATCGCGATGGGCGTCGACGCGTCGCTCGAGACGCGCGGCGGGAACGCCGATCCGTTCGAGACGACGGGCGCGGGCGATCAGGGGATGATGTTCGGCTACGCGTGTCGCGAGACGGACGAACTCATGCCGCTTCCGATCGTGCTCGCGCACAATCTCACGCGCGAGCTCGCGAAGCAGCGGAAGAATCAGTCGATCTCGTGGTTGCGGCCCGATGCGAAATCGCAGGTCACGGTCGAGTACGACGGCCAGCGTCCCGCGCGCGTCGATGCCGTCGTCATCTCGACGCAGCACGATCCCGACGTCTCGATGGAAGAGATCCGCAAGACGATCGCGGAGCGAATCATCGTCCCGACGATCCCGGGTGCGCTCTTCGATACGAATACGCGCATCTTCGTGAATCCGACGGGCCGCTTCGTCATCGGCGGTCCGATGGGCGACGCCGGCCTGACCGGCCGGAAGATCATCGCCGATACGTACGGCGGCATGGCGCGTCACGGCGGCGGCGCATTCTCGGGCAAGGATCCGACGAAGGTCGATCGGTCGGCGGCCTACGCCGCGCGACACGTCGCGAAGAACGTCGTCGCGGCCGGCCTCGCGGACCGTTGCGAAGTGCAGGTCGCCTATGCGATCGGCGTCGCGCAGCCGGTGAGCGTCCTCGTCGAGACGTTCGGTACCGGGAGGCTCGCCGAAGAGAAGATCGCCGAACTCGTGCAGCAGCATTTCGATCTGCGGCCCGCGGCGATCATCGCAAACCTCGATTTGCGCCGCCCGATCTACCGCCAGACCGCGGCCTACGGCCACTTCGGCCGCCCCGATCTCGATCTGCCGTGGGAGCGGACCGACAAGGCCGACGCCTTGCGCGCGGCAGCCGGCCTCGGCAACGCCGACCGCGAGCTCAGCGCCGCGCGGGCGTAACGTTCGAGCGCGGCCTCGTACAAAGAGCCGTCGATGCGATATCGGCGGCTCTTTTTCGAATAGGGGCGGCTTGCCCGTAGCGTTTTGCCGGTGCGGGAAAATTACGACGCGTCGGCGCTCGTGACGATCTGACGGATCGGGTCGCGGTGGATCGCTTGCACGTACTCGAGGACGATGCGGATCGCGCCAGCGATCGGGACCGCGACGAGCATTCCGATGAGCCCAAACGCCTCGCCCCCTGCGACGACCGCGAAGATGACGACGAGCGGCGAGATTCGCATCGCTCGGCTGACGATGCGCGGCGAGATGAAGTTGCCCTCGATCTGATACATCACCGCGAAGCCGATCGACGCGGCGGCGGCGTCGGCCACGCCGTTCGTCAGCAGCGCGATCGCGACGCCCGGGATCGCGCCCGCGGCGGCGCCGAGATACGGGACGAGATCGAGGATGCCCGCCCAGATCCCGATCAGGAGCGCGTAGGGAACGCGGAGCACGAGCAAGAGGATCGTCGTCATGATCCCGACCGTGAGCGCGACGAGGACCTGGCCGCGGACGAAGCCGCCGACGACTTCGTCGAGCGCGCGGATCAGCGTCCGCGTTCCTTCGCGCCGGTCGGCCGGCAGCGCGGCGAGCAGGTACGCTTGGATCGGTACCGCTTCGTAGATCATGTATGCGGCGACGACCGGGATCGCGATGAAGAGCGCGACGATCGTGACGGCCGAGAGCAGCGCGGGGACGACGTTATCGCTGACGAGATGAGCGTTCGCCTGAACGTACGTCGCGACGCCGAGCGGGACGGTGCTGAGCGATTGCGCCATCGCGGGGGGCAGATGCGCCGCAAACGCCGAGGTATCGAGGAAGCGTTGGAGTTCGCGTTCGAGCGCCGGAACGGAAGCCGCGATCGCTTCGAGATCGGAGAGCGCGATCGGTACGACATACCAGAGCGTCGCTCCGGCGGCGATCGCGAACGCGCCGTACATGATCGCGATCGCGGCCCAGAGTGGCATGTGCGCGCGCAGCCAGCGGACCGCCGGGTAGATGAGGTACGCGACGAATACGCCGCCGACGCAGACCGAGACGGCGAAGGCGACGTGCGAGAGATACATCCCGACCCGCTCGACGATCAGCCACACGAGCACGATCACACCGAGCGTCTTCAGCCAGCTTCCGACGCGCTGCTCGTACGAAACCCGCGCGGGCGACGCGGGCTCGTAGGGCGGCCGCTGACCTCGCGGCTGGATCATCTCGAAGCCGCCGCTCTCCGAAGTGGCCGACCGTCGATCGCCCTCCGACGTTCTCCGCGCATGTCCCAAGGATACCTCCGACGGGGGGAGATCGCCTAGGCTTTCCGAGCCGCGAAGGGGTACGACGGTGGCGCGTACGCGAAAGGGAGGCGGATGCGTGCGTGGAAGCGTTCGCGTCGCGATAACAGCGCCGGTCCCGAATAGCTCAGTTGGTAGAGCAGCTGACTGTTAATCAGCGGGTCTCTGGTTCGAGTCCAGATTCGGGAGCCATTCGAAACCCTCGCCATGCGGGGGTTTTTTTTTCGCCGTATGTGCCGCCTCGGAAAACCTCGCCGCTAGCCTGTAATTTCCGTCGTGGCGTTTGCTTGCGGGCTTGCAAAAACTCGCGCTCATGATATGCGGCCTCGGAGCGAGCCTCGCACGTGTAGAGCTCACGGAGATCGCTTCGGTAAAACCGGCTGCCACAGTTCGACCTTCGTGCCGTCGAGATCGAGAATCGACGCGTATTCTCCGAATGCGTCGGCCGAACGTTTGATGATTCGTACGTTCTTCGCTTTCAATCGAGCCGCAAGCGCATCGAGATTATCGACGGTGAGATTGATCATGAAATCACGATGTGAATGTGCGAACTCGTCGGCGCCGGCCGGGAACACCGTCCAGATGGCAAGCGGCGGACGTCTCGAACCGTACCGGAAGATCGCGCCGTTCCATGGCTGGACGGCGAACCCGAGTACGTCGCGATACCACGCTGCGAGCGCTTTCGGATGCGTACTGAGAACGAAGACGCCGCCGATCCCCGTTACGTGTCCGGGTGCGTCGGCTGCACTCGCCGCAGCCGGCGATACCGTCAATGTGACGAGTATGGAAAAGATCCAGCGTCGCACGTCGTCCTCCGTACCGCTCGTCGAATTCCGATCGTTCCGCATATCCAGAGTGCCTTTGCATCGGCCTCGGCTCCGCAGCCGTACGATCCGGATTCAACGTGTTGTATCTACGCCTCAAGCTCGTCGGCCTTTCGACGCATGCTTCGGGCCCGAATGCGCCTCGGCCGGCCCGCTCCGGTAATCGAAGCTCGCGGCGGCGAAGCGTCCGGGATGTCCGCGCGCGCCGTCGACCTCATCGATCGCTATCTCCTGGGCGAGCCCGTCTCGAAGCCGGACGTGGTCGCATCGCTGCTGCGGGAACGCACGACCGAACCGGCGGCGGCGCCGTTCTATCGCGCTTTCGAAGCGGTCGGCGCGCGGGCGGCCGACGAGGCGTTCATCGCGCTGCGTCTCGTCCTTGCAGGGCGCGCTCCCGAGGACGACGCCGTCGCGCGTTTGCGAGCGTTCGCGCGGATCGCTCGCGCGTGCGCGACGGGCGACACGACCGGCCTTCGCGCGCTCGAGGGCAAGGAACGCGCTCACGTTCCGGACCTCCCGTGGTCGGCGGGCCCGGCGGCGCTCGGAGCCGCGGCGAAGGCGGGCTTCCGCGAGGCGCTCGGTGCGCTGTGATCGCAGGTCCGGTCGACCATCGGTCGGGAACGCATCCCATCCCCCCGCCCGTTCACTAGGTGTGATGCCTCGGTCGTTCGCCATTCTGCTCGTCGCCGGTGCGCTCTCGTTCGGGACGCTCGGCTTTGCGATGCCCGCCGCGGTCCGCGGCGATGAGACCGCCGATGCGAAGCCCGCGACGAATGCGGGGACCGTTACCGGGACCGTCTCGGCGATCGACTATCGCTCGAATACGATGACGCTCGATGCGAAGGGCCGCAAGATCGCCGTAACGATCTTGCCGAGCACGTCGATCCAAGGTGCGGGGAGCGGCTTCCATTCCTCGACCGACATCAAGCGCGGTGCGCGCGTGACGGTCTTGCTGAGCGAACGCGCGGGGATGTTCTCCGCCCAATTGATCACGCTGCACTGACGCAGCCGAAGTATCGCCGTGCCGCCGCTGCGAAGGGCGTGTCGTGGCGGAGGTGAGTCTCGCGCGGATCGACCTCTCGTTTGGCCGCGGGCCGAACGCGGTCGCGGCGTTGCGCGACGTCTCGTTCGACGTCCCGGCCGGCTCCCGGCTCGCGATCCTCGGCCCTTCGGGCTGCGGGAAGACGACGCTGCTGCGCGTGATCGCCGGCCTCGAACGCCCGTCGCGCGGGACGCTGCGCTTCGACGGCGTCGATATCGACGCGATTCGCCCCGAACGTCGGCGCGTCGGGTTCGTCTTCGCGAGCGACGCGCTCTTCCCGCATCTCTCGGCGCGCGAGAACATTGCGTACGGCGTTCGCGGTGACGCGCGGCGGCGCATCGACGATGTCGCGGAACGCTGCCGGATCGGCGAGCTCCTCGAGCGCAAGCCGCGCGAACTCTCGGGCGGCGAACGGCAGCGCGTCGCGCTCGCGCGCGCGCTCGCGAGCGACCCGCGCGTCCTTCTGCTCGACGAGCCGTTCTCGCGGCTCGATGCGCCGCTTCGGCTCGAACTGCGCCGCGAGATCGCGCGCATCCAACGCGAGGCCGCGCTCACGGCGATCGTGGTGACGCACGATCAGGAAGAGGCGCTCGCGCTCGGCGATCGGGTCGCGGTCATGCGGGCGGGCCGGATCGAACAGCTCGGGGCGCCGCGCGCGCTCGTCGACGACCCCGCGACGGCCTTCGTCGCCGGTTTCGTCGGATCGCCCGCGATGGCGTTCCTGCCGGCGTCCGCGCTCGGCATCACGGATGCGCCCATGGGAGCGCTCGCCGGGATCCGTGCCGCCGACGTGCACTTGGGCGCCCCGGGTCGCCTCACGGCGCCGGTCCTCGGCGTCGAGGACGGTGCGGAACGCGCGATCGTGCAGCTCGGGTTCGCGGGCGCGACGCTCGGCGCCGTCGTCGCGGGCGGTGAGCCGCGCCCGATCGTCGGCGAACGCGTCCGCTTCGACGTCGATCCCGATCGCGCGCTGCTCTTCGACGCGGACGGCGCGCGCCTCGAACGTCGAATCCGTGCCTGACCTCGAACGGCTCGCGGGCCGCGTTCTCTGCGTCGGCTTGCCCGGACCGGAGGCGGACGGCGCGTTGCTCGCGCGGCTGCGCCGGCTCGGGCCCGGCGCGATCGTCCTTTTCGCGCGCAACGTCGAATCGGTCGCCGGCGCGCGCGCGCTCGTCGGGGTCCTGCGCGCGGCGCTCGCGAGCGACGGCTCCATCGCCGTATGCGTCGATCAGGAGGGTGGGCGCGTCGCGCGGATCCCGCTCGAGAGCCCGATGCCCGCGATGCTCGCACTCGGCGCGACGGACGATCCCGCGCTCGCCGAGCGGGTCGGCCGCGCGCTTGCGGCGACGCTACGCGCGATCGATGCCGACGTCGCGTTCGCACCCGTCCTCGATCTCGCGACGAATCACGCGAGCACGGTCATCGGAACGCGCTCGCTCGGCGAGGATCCGGTCCGCGTCGCCGTGCTCGGCGCCGCGCTCGTGCGCGGCCTGCAGGCGGGCGGCGTCGTTGCGACGCCCAAGCATTTTCCCGGGCACGGAGCGACCGCGGCCGACTCGCATACGTCGCTGCCGCGCCTCGACGCGCCGCTCGCGACGCTGCGCGCGCGCGAGTGGGAGCCGTTCCGGGCGGCGTTCGCGGCGGGTGCGCGGGCCGTGATGACGGCGCACGTCGTCGCACCCGAGCTCGATCCGGCGCGTCCGGCGACGCTTTCGGCGCGCGTGCTCGGAGCGTTACGCGAGGAGCTCGGGTTCGCGGGCACGTGCTTCACCGATTGCCTCGAGATGGCGGCCGTCGCCGAGGGCTTCGGCACGGCGCGGGCCGGAGTGCTCGCGTTGCGGGCGGGGGCCGATTGCCTCGTCGTCAGCGCGGATCTCGATCGCGCCGAAGAGCTCCGGGTCGAGATCGTTCGGGCGGTCCGCGCGGGGACGCTGCCGCTCGCGCGGCTCGAGCGGGCGGCGGCGCGCGTCGCGAGCCTCGTCCCGGGGCGGACGGCTACGGGCGAACCCGACCCGTCGCCGATCGACGCGGCGGCGGTCGCGAAAGAAGTCGCGGCGCGCGCGATCGTCACCGTTCGCGGCGAGCCGCGGATCGTCGCGGGTTCCGCGGCGACGGTGATCTCGTTCGAGGGCGGTTCGGGCGACGGGGTCGCGGCGAGTTCGGGCGAGCGTCCGTCGCTCAGCGCCGCGCTGCGTCGCCGGCGCGTGCGGAGCGAAGCGATGCGCGTCCCGCTCGATCCGAGCCCGGGCGCGGTCGAAGCGCTGCTCGACGTCCTCGGCGATCAGCCCGGGCGCTCGCTCGCGATCGTCACGCGGCGGGCGCACCTCTATGCGGGTCAGCGTGCAACGATCGGCGCACTGCTCGCGGCGTTTCCCCACGCGATCGTCGTCTCGGCGCTCGAGCCGTACGACCTCGCGGCGAGCGCCGCCGCGCGGCACGTCGCGTGCACGTTCGGCGACGATGCGACGACGATCGATGCGCTCGCCGACGCCCTCGTGAGCGGCGCGCGATGAACGCCGCCGATGCGGTCCTGCGCGATGCGTGCGGCTCGCGTTTCACCGCGGCGGTCCTACGCGTCGAGCGCGGCGGGCGGCTCGCCTTCGAGCGCGCGTACGGTGCGGTCGACGACGCGCCGGGCGCGCGGCGTATCGACATCGCGACGCCCTTCGATCTCGCGTCGCTCACGAAGCTCTTCGTCGCGACCGCCGCACTCGAAGCCGTCGCGCGCGGGGCGCTCGAAGTCGACGCGCCGCTCGCGGCGCTCGTCCCGGCCTGGCGCGGGACCGCGCACGAACGGGTCACGCTGCGAATGCTGCTCGCGCACGCGTCCGGGATGGCCTCGGGCGCCGATTACCGTACGCTGCGCGAGCGCAGCGTCGAGACGTTCGCGATCGAACGCGAACTCGCCGGCGTTCCGGGCGCCGCGGTCATCTACAGCGATCTCGGCTTCATCGCTCTCGGGGCCGTCGTCGCGCGCGCGAACCGCGCGGCGCTCCCCGCGGCGCTGCGACCGGTCCTCGCGT
Organism: Vulcanimicrobiota bacterium; assembly: GCA_964658425.1. GTDB lineage: Bacteria > Vulcanimicrobiota > Vulcanimicrobiia > Vulcanimicrobiales > Vulcanimicrobiaceae > CAZZYZ01. The sequence goes on from CAZZYZ010000001.1 coordinate 23,865, forward strand.
GTCTGCGAACCGAGGCGACGGCGTATCGGCCCCGCAACGACGGCGTGGCCGCGATCCCGGCGACGGAGCTCGACGGATGGCGCGGGCGCGTTCGCGGCTTCGTTCACGACGAGAAGGCGTACCTGATGAACGGCATCGCGGGGCACGCCGGGCTCTTCGGAACCGCGCGCGACGTGGCCGCGCTCGCGGAGGCGTATCTCGCGCACGTGCGCGGTCGCGAACACGCGCTCTTGCCGCCCGCGCTCGCGCGCGACGCGATCGCCGAGCAGGCGGCCGATCCCGTTTTGCGGCGCGGCCTCGGTTGGGCGCTCAAGACGAGCGATGCGAACTCGTGCGGCGCGGCGATGTCGCGCGAAACGTTCGGCCACACGGGCTTCACGGGGACCTCGGTCTGGGTCGACCCCGCGCGCGATCTGTCGATCGTGTTGCTTACGAACGCCGTCTACTTCGGCCGCGGGGATCTGCGCGACGTTCGTGCCGCCGTTTGCGATGCCGTCGCCGCGTGGTCCGATGCCGGAGCGCCTTCGGGCGTCGGCTGCGAATCGAACGCGGACCTGCGATGAGCGTGCGCGCGATCGGGCTCATGTCGGGGACGTCGCTCGACGGGATCGACGCCGCACGCGTCGCGCTGCGTCCCCGCGGCGACGGATACGACGTGAACGTTGAAAACTTCATCACCGTACCGTTCGAGGATCCGCTGCGCGAGCGCATCCTCGCGGCGCTCCCGCCGAGCGCGCCGACCGTCGAGGAGGTGTGCGCGCTCGACGCGGTGCTCGGCGACGCGTTCGCCTCGGCCGCGCGCGAAGCGGCGGCGGGTCTCGCAATCGATTACGTCGCGACGCACGGGTTGACCGCATTCCATCGCGGCGAGGCCTCGCTCACGCTGCAGATCGGATCGCCGTACGCGATCCGCGACGCCGCGCGGGCGAGCGTGGTCTTCGATTTTCGACGTGCGGATTGCGCCGCCGGCGGCAACGGCGCGCCGCTCGTCCCGTACGTCGACGGGCTGCTCTTCGCGGCGCCGGGGGAAGACGTCGTCGCGCTCAATCTCGGCGGGATCGCGAACGTCACGGTGCTGCGCGGCGATCGTTCCCCGAGCGCTGCGATCGCGTTCGATACGGGTCCGGCGAACATGCTGCTCGACGCTTTCGTACGGGACCGTACGGGTGGCCGCGAGCGCTGCGATCGAGACGGCGCGTACGCGCTGCGCGGCGAGCCCGCTCGCGCGATCGTGAGCGAGCTCGCGCGCCGCAATGCGGCGTATCTCGACGCGCCGCCGCCGAAATCGACGGGCCGCGAACGTTTCGGGGCGCACGCGCTGCACGCGCACGCCGATCTGCTCGCGCCGCTCTCGCTTCACGACGGCTGCGCGACGCTCGTCGCGTTCACCGTCGCGACGATCGGCGATGCGCTCGGCGCTCACGCCCCCGCCGGAGCGCGCGTGATCGCGAGCGGCGGCGGAGCGCGCAATCCCGCCCTCGTCGCCGCGCTCGCGCGTCGCATCGCGGAGCGCGGCGGGTCGCTCGTGCTCTCGGACGCGCTCGGCCTCGACGCGGATGCGAAGGAGGCCGTCGCGTTCGCGGTGCTCGGCTACGAAACGCTGCGCGGCCGTCCGGCGAATCTGCCGAGCGCGACGGGCGCCCGCCGCCCCGCGATCCTCGGCGCGATCGCTCCGTACGATCTCGCGGCGCTGCTCGACAAGATCGCGCGCGATGCCGCGACGAATGGTGCCGCATGAACGAGCGGATCGCGGTCGGGATCGATGCGGGCGGCACGGCGACGGCGGCGGCGAGTTCGTGCGGCGGCACGCGCGCGGCGAGCGCGCGCGAGGGTCCGGCGAACGCGAGTTCGGCCGGGACGACGGCCGCGCTCGCGACGATCATGCGTGCGGTGAGCGCGGTGACCGGCGGCCGCATCCCGAGCGCGCTCTACGTCGCGGCGGCCGGGGCGGGCCGCGAAGAGATTCGAACGAGTTTGGAAGGCGGTCTTCGCGCCGCGTATCCCGGGGCGCGCCTCGCCGTCGAGAGCGACGTGCGCGTCGCGCTCCGTGCGACGCTGCCGGCCGGGCCCGGGATCGTGCTGATCGCCGGGACCGGGAGCGTCGCCTACGCGGAATCGGGCGACCGTCGCGCGCGCGTCGGCGGCGCCGGCTATCTGCTCGGCGACGAGGGTTCGGCGTACGCGATCGGATTCGCGGCGTTGCGGCGGCTCGCGCGCGTCTTCGACGGCCGCGAACGCGAAGACGAGACGACCGCGCTCGCGGCTCGCGCGCTCGACGCGCCGGATCGCGACGCGCTGCTGCGCGCGCTCTACGCGAAGCCGGTCGACGTGGCGACGATCGCCGCCCTCGCGCCGAGCGTGATCGCATTCGCGGCGAAAGGCAATCGCGTCGCGATGAAGATCGTGCAGGACGCGGCGCGCGAGCTCGGCGACCTCGTCCTCGCCGCCGCGCGCGCCGCGGAACTGCGCGACGCATCGCCCGCCGTCGTTCTGGCGGGCGGTCTCCTGCGCGAGAACTCCGTGCTCTCGTTTCTGCTCGAGACGCGGATCGCGGGCGATCTTCCCGGCGCGAACGTGCTGCGCGCGCATGCCGAGCCCGTCGATGCGGCGCTCGCGTTCGCCGAGGCATTGTGAGCGACGGACTCTCCGCGGTCACGGAGGCGATCAACGCCGCGACGCACGATCTCGATTTGCTCGCGACGGCCGATCTCGTCGCGCTGCTCGGCCGCGAACAGCGCGCGGCGGCGGAAGCGGTCGAACGCGCGACGCCGCAGATCGCGCGTGCGGTCGATGCGATCTCCGCGCGCCTGCGCGACGGCGGCTCGCTGCATTACGTCGGCGCGGGGACGAGCGGGCGACTCGCGACGCTCGACGCCGCGGAATGTCCGCCGACGTTCGGGACGCCCGCGAAACTCGTCGTCGCGCACGTCGCCGGGGGTGCGTCCGCGCTCGTGCGCGCGATCGAGGGCGCCGAAGACGACGCGGCCGCCGGTGCCGCGGCGGTCGCGGCGCTCGCGCCGTGCGACGTCGCCGCGTGCATCTCCGCGAGCGGCCGCGCGCCGTTCGTCGTGGCCGCGCAGCGCGCCGCACGCGCCCGCGGCGCGCTGACGATTGCGGTGACGAGCGACGCGGATTCGCCGCTCGCACGCGAAGCCGAGATCGCGATCGCGGTCGCGACCGGCCCCGAGCCGCTCGCCGGTTCGACGCGCCTCAAGGCCGGGACCGCGCAGAAACTCGTGCTCAATGCCCTCTCCACGGCGACGATGGTTCGGCTCGGAAAAGTCTACGACAACGTGATGATCGACGTCGTCGCCACGAACGCGAAACTGCGCGTGCGCGCGCGGCTGCTCGTGGAGTCGCTCGCGACGGTCGATGCCGCGGAGGCCGAGCGATTGCTTCGCGCCGCGGACGGCAGCGCGAAGGTCGCCGTCGCGATGGCGCGGCTCGGCATCGATGCGCCCGCAGCTCGCGCCGCGCTCGCGGGCGTCGGCGGCTTCCTACGGCCGCTGATGTCGCCGCGCGCGTGAGCGCGGCGTCGCGCGTTCGCGTCGCCGTATCCGCGCTCGCGATTTTCTTCTCGTGGTGCGCGCTCGTACGCACGCCGATGCCGTCGAGCGCCTCGGCGAACGATGCACCCGCCGCGCCGATCGTTGCGCAAACGGTGTTGCGGTCGATCGCCTTCGTGCCGCTCGACGATCGGCCCGTGACGTTGCAGTTGCCGATCGATCTCGGCACGATCGCGGGGCAGCCGGTGCTGACGCCGCCGCGTGCGACGATCGGTAACTATCTGCGGCCAGGCGACGGCGATGCGATCCTACGGTGGCTTACCTCCGATGCGACCCGCGGTGCGAGCGCGCTCGTCGCGTCGACCGACATGATCGCGTACGGCGGCCTCGTCGCGTCGCGGATACCCGGCATCGCTGCGGACGATGCGTACGTACGCCTTCGCGCGCTCGCGGATCTCAAAGCGTCGCGCGAGCTCGGGTTCGTCGGTGCGTTCGCGACGGTGATGCGGCTCGCTCCGACGGGCGTTCCGCGACTCGGTTTGGCAATGAACTATTATGCGACCGGGCGGACGGTCGATGACCTGCAGGCGTATGCGAACCTCCCCGACCCGCCGGCTTCGGCCGCGGACCGCGGGAAGGCGACGCGCTTGCGCGCGGCGATCGGCCCGACCGCGCTCGACGCCTATCTCGCGACGCGGCGCCGAAATCGCGCCGTCGACACCTTCGCGCTCGAGCTCGCGTCGCGCGGCGGTTTCGATCGGCTCGTCATCGGCCAGGACGATGCGGGGCCGGTCGGCCTGCACCTCAGGGACGTCGCGGCCCTCGAAGGGACGGCGCGGGATCTCGGCCTCGGCGAGCGTGCCGCGATCGAACCGGGCGCCGACGAACTCGGCATGGTGCTCCTCGCGCAGGCCTTCGCACGCAACGTCGGCTGGCTGCCGACCGTACGCGTCGTCTATTCGCGGCCCGACGGCGGCGCGGTGAACGATCGCCTCGAATTCGCGCCGATCGACGTGACGATCGCTCGGCTGATCGCGGGCTGCGGCGCGCGCCGCGTCGCGCGGGACGCCGACGTGACGCTCTACGTACGCGTCGGCGGCACGAACGACGCCGACGAGCGAACGTTCGAGGACGGCCTGGTCGCCGACGTTCGCGCCGGGCGCAGCGTCACCGTCGCCGATCTCACGTTCCTCGACGGCGAGCCCGGGCCGCAGCAGCGCGAGCTGACCGAAGCGCTCGTCGCGAGCGGGGTCGCGGGGCGGCTCGACGGTTTCGCGTCGTGGAACACGGATGCGAACACCGTCGGCACGTCGCTCGCGGCCGCGATCGCGGCGGGCGCGGGGAGGCGCGCGGGGCGATTCGACGCGCGCGCGCTCGCCGCGTTCCTCCTCGATCGCTACGTCGACGATTACGCGTTCCATCAATACGTGCGGCCCGCGCTCAATCGCACGCTGCGCGCCGACGATATCGATACGACGCTGCTGCTGCCCGAGATCGCACGCGAGGCGGCTTCGCAGAATCGCGGCGATCTCTGGCCCTACGCGGTCGATTTACTCGCGAGAATTTTTCCGCAATACGGTGACGCCGGGCTCACGATCACGCTGCCGTGGAGCCGGACGTTCGAAACGCAGATCGACGTCCGCTTACGAGCGGCGAACCCGACGCGGCGCCCGTAACGCATAGACGATCGCGAGCGCCGCGTTGAAGGGCATCGGGCCGAGCGTCTTCCACGTCGCGACGACGTTGCCGCGCGTGATCTCGACGAGCGGGAGAAGCACGGCGAAGGCTTGATCGAGCGCGATCAGCCAGAGCAGCATGCGATAGCGTCGCAGATCGTAGAGCAGCAGCACGTAGAGCAACGTGACGACGAGGTACTCTCCGCCCGCGATCGTCGTAAGCGCGGGATCCTTCGTCGGGACGTCCAGCAACGGGCCGAGCAATTGCTGGAAGAAGAGCGTGAGGACGACGACCGTGAGATCGACGCAGCCGCCGATCGCGATCGCGATGCGCAGCACCGAGAGGCGCGCGAGCGCCGTCACGCAGCCGGTTCCGGAAACATCCCCATCGCATGATAGCCCGCATCGACGAAGTGCACGTCGGCGGTGATCGCGGCGGAGAGATCGGAGGCCAGATAGACGGCCGTCTTGCCCACGTCTTCCGCCGTCACGTTACGCCGCAGCGGAGCCGCGGCCGAGACGCGATCGAGCATCTTGCGAAAGTCCTTGACCTGGCGCGAACTCGCGGTCGAGATCGGGCCGGCCGAGATCGCGTTCACGCGGATCGCACGATCGCCGAGGTCGAAGGCGAGATAGCGCACGATCGATTCGAGCGCGGCTTTCACGATGCCGGCGACGTTGTAATTCGGGACGATCGCGGTCGAGCCGAGGTAGGAGAGCGCCATGACGCTCGCGCCGTCCGAGAGCTCGCCGACGAGCGCGTTGACGAGCGCGATCAGCGAGAACGCCGAGATGTCGGCCGCGAGCGCGAAGCCCGCGCGCGTCGTCGTATAGACCTTGCCCGCGAGATCTTCTTTGTTGACGAACGCGATCGAATGCACGAGCGTGTCGAGGCGGCCGTACTCCGCGCGAACGCTCGCGGCGAGCGCGGCGAGCGATTCGTCGGAAGCGACGTCGCACGGATACGCGCGTCCGCCGAGTTCGGCCGCGAGCTTCTCGACCTCGCCGCGCACGCGCTCGCCCTGATACGTCAGCGCGACCCGTGCGCCGTGAGCGTGCAACTCGCGTGCGATACCGGTCGCGATACTCCAGCGATTCGCGACGCCCGTCACGAGTGCGATCTTGCCGTTCAACAACTCCATGCCGCGCACTAACGACCTCGACGCGCGCGGACCCTTCCCGGCATTACCAGATGCCGAGCAGAACCTTCGCGTCGTCGCTCGCCATCGTGCGCGGGTCCCACGGCGGCGTGAACGTGATCTCGACGCTCGCCTTCTCGACACCGTCCATCGAACGAACCTTCGTTTCGACTGCCTCCTTGAACATCGGGCCGACGGGGCACATCGGCGACGTCAGCGTCATCGTAACGAGGACGTCTTGATTGCGCTCGCCTTCGACGGCGACTCCATACACGAGGCCGAGATCGACGATCCCCATGTGCAGCTCGGGGTCTTCGACCTCTTTGAGGGCTTCGCGAACTTGTTCTTGCGTCGGCATGGTTCTTAGATTACCACGCCCGCGTCCGGGACGGCGACTCGCCGCCTCCCCGACATGCAGGGAGTAGTTCTTGGTTCATAGTACGTAGCGGGAATGGCGCTCCGAAAATCCGATGTTACGACTTCGCGTAGCGAGCCCGATTCGCTCGCGCTCGGTAACGATCGTTCCCCGTCGAGCGAATCCCCGAAGCGTTCGCTGAAGATCTCGACCGTCTCCCATACGCTCGAAGAGTCGATCGCGGAACGCCTCCGCTACTTTGCGTTCCGCGAGCGTATCAGCGAGAGTGCCGTCATCGAGTTCGCCCTGCGGGTGTTCTTCGAAGAGGGCGACGATACGACGCTCGGACAGAAGTTGCGCGCTGCGGGCGCGGCGCTTCGCCGCAGGATCTGACGAACGTCACCCCGCGCAAACGGCCCTAGTTTTTCCGGCGGCGTCCGGCGCCGGCGCGGCGCAGGAGGTCTCCGAGCGCCGCATCGTCATCGCTGACCGCGAAAAATTCGCGTAGCGAGTGTTCGATCACCGAGCTCTCGCTCACGCGTTGGAAAAACGCGAACCGTTCGAGCCGCTCGGCGAGCGGCAGGCTCAGCGTATGCGAGACCTTCGCGACGCTGCTTTTCCGAGAGCTCGGCGGCGTTTCGCCGGCGGAGCGCACGACGACACGGTCCGCGTTTTCCGCGGAGACCTCGTCGGGGATCGTGTCATCAGACTTTTTCATAGTTGGTATTACGTGGTCTTACATACCAGGTAAAAATTAGATATCGTCAACGTCGTTCGCGGACCTGCCGCGGGGCGAAACTCCGAGGGATGCGGCTTGAGTTATGGCGGGTCCGCACGATCTTCTCTCGGCAAGCCGACAAAGGGTATAGCCCATGAAGCGGCAAGTCGTTCTGAAAGAGGCGGGCGCCGGCCGCGATTCGGTCGGTAATTAGGGAGTCGAAGCAGCATGTCAATGTGGGAACCGTTCACCGAGCGAGCGAGGCGCAGCATCGTCCTCGCTCAAGAAGAAGCGCAGCGCCTAGGCAACAACTACATCGGTACCGAGCACATCCTGCTCGGCATCATCTCCGAGGGCGAGAGCCTCGCGGCGAAAGTGCTCGAGACGCTCGGCGTCAATCTCGCGAAGGTGCGCCAAGAGGTCGAGGCGATCGTCGGTCGCGGCGGCCAAACCGTGCAACAGGAGATGGTTTTCACGCCGCGCGCGAAGCGCGTGATCGAGCTCGCCTTCGAAGAAGCGCGTCAGCTCAATCACAACTACATCGGCACGGAGCATCTCTTGCTCGGGCTGATCCGCGAAGGCGAGGGCGTGGCGGCTCGCGTCCTGACGAATCTCGGCGTCGATCCCGCGAAGGTACGCGTGCAAACGACGTCGTTGCTCGGCGCCGAGGGCCAACCCGTCGCGCCGAAGGGCAAATCGAAGACGCCGACGCTCGATGCGTACGGCCGCGACCTCACGACGCTCGCGCGCGACAACAAACTCGATCCGGTGATCGGGCGCGCGAACGAGATCGAGCGCGTCATCCAGATTCTCGCGCGGCGCACGAAGAACAACCCCGCGCTCATCGGAGAGCCCGGCGTCGGTAAGACGGCGATCGCCGAAGGTCTCGCCCAGCGCGTCATCAAGGGCGAGGTCCCCGAGCCCTTGCGCGAGCGGCGCGTCATCACGCTCGATCTCGCGGGACTCGTCGCCGGCACGAAATATCGCGGCGAATTCGAAGAGCGCATGAAGCGCGTGATGGACGAGATCCGCACCGCCGCGGGCGAGATCATCCTATTCATCGACGAGCTGCACACGCTCGTCGGTGCGGGTGCCGCCGAAGGCGCGATCGACGCGAGCAACATCATCAAGCCCGCGCTCGCGCGCGGCGAATTGCAGTGCATCGGTGCGACGACGCTCAACGAGTATCGCAAGCACATTGAAAAGGACAGCGCGCTCGAGCGCCGTTTTCAGCCCGTCATGGTCGGCGAGCCCTCGGTCGAAGAGACGATCGAGATCCTCAAGGGCCTGCGCGATCGTTACGAAGCGCATCACAAGGTCGTGATCACGGACGAGGCGCTCGCCGCTGCGGCGAAGCTCTCGGACCGCTACATCTCCGACCGGTTCTTGCCGGACAAGGCCGTCGATCTCATCGACGAAGCGAGCTCGCGCGTTCGCTTGCAGGCGACGTTGCCGCCGCCCGAAGTGCGCGAGATCGAGAATCAGATCCGCAAGGTGAAGACGGAGAAAGAGGCCGTCGTCAAGTCGCAAGAGTTCGAAAAAGCGGCCGCGATTCGCGATCGCGAGGAGAAGCTGCGGCTCGAGAAAGCGCGCCTCGAACAAGAATGGCAAGAGCGCAAGGCGCAGGGCGAAAAAACCCTCAAAGTCACCGAAGACGATATCGCCCACATCGTCAGCGCCTGGACGCGGATCCCGGTCGCGAAACTCGCGCAAGCCGAGACCGCGAAGTTGCTCTCGATGAAGGAGCAGCTGCACGAGCGCGTCATCGGCCAGGACGAATCGATCGAAGTCGTCACGCGTGCGATCCGTCGTTCGCGCGCGGGCCTCAAGAATCCGAAGCGTCCGATCGGCTCGTTCATCTTCCTCGGGCCCACGGGCGTCGGCAAGACCGAAGTCGCGCGTAGCCTCGCGGAGTATCTCTTCGACGATTCCGAATCGATGATCCGGATCGACATGTCGGAGTACATGGAGAAGTACGCCGTTTCGCGTCTCGTCGGCGCACCGCCGGGATACGTCGGCTACGAAGAGGGCGGCCAGCTCACGGAAGCGGTCCGTCGTCGGCCCTATTGCGTCATCTTGCTCGACGAGATCGAGAAGGCGCATCCGGACGTGTTCAACTTGCTCTTGCAAGTCCTCGAAGACGGACGATTGACGGACTCTCAGGGCCGCGTCGTCGATTTCAAGAACGCCGTGATCATCATGACCTCGAACGTCGGTGCCGCCGGTATGCAGACGACGACCGAGATCGGCTTCCGGCCGCAGCGTTCGAGTAACGAGATCGATACGGCCGCCTACGAGCGTATGAAAGGCAAGGTTCTCGAAGAGGTCAAGCATACGTTCCGGCCCGAGTTCCTGAATCGCATCGACGAGGTCGTCGTGTTCCATCAGCTCGATCGCGGGCAGATCGAGCAGATCGTCTCGCTCGAACTCGATAAGGTCGTGCGCGAGGTCCGGGCGCAAGAGATGTATCTCGAGGTCGTCGAGGAAGCGAAAGCGCTGCTCGCGCGCAAGGGCTGGGATCCGCAGTTCGGCGCTCGTCCGCTTCGCCGGGCGATCCAGCGCGAGGTCGAAGACGAGCTCGCGGAGCAATTGATCAAGGGCGTGTTCTCTTCGGGCGATCGCATCCTCGCAGAGATCGATCCGGACAATCCGGAGAAGCTCCGCTTCTCCAAAATCCCGTCGATGGAGCCGCCCGCGGCGCCGTCTCCGGAACTCACCGTCGGCGGCTGATCCGCCCCGAGTGATCGGTAGGCGATGCCCGCGACGCCCGTCGCGGGCATCGCTCCGTTCCGCCGCATTTGGAGAACGATCCTGACCCCTTTCGCGACCTGGCGTGCCCGGCTTCCCGCTTCCATCGGCTCGTGGTTCGCCCGCGATCTCGTTCGCATCGCCCTCGAACTCGCCGCGGCCAAGCGCGTTTCGCTTCGAACCGTCGAAGATCTCAAGATCGAATCGCTCGTCAAGGATCCGCGCGGTCCGCGCGAGGTCTCGATCGAGTGGGGCGCCGGGACGGGCCCGCTCGCGCTGCGTGCCGTCTGCTCGTGCGCCGGCAACGGCATCTGCGAACACGTGATCGCGACGCTCGAGACCGTTCGCTCGCAGACCGAACTCGAAGAATCGGAGCCGGCGATCCCCGAGATCGATCTGAGCTGGCTCCCCGCGCCGCGGATCGACGCGCGCCAGGCTCGCGCGCGCAGCGTGTGGCCGGTCTTCACGTCACCCGACGGGCAGACGCTCGCGGCGACGCTCGTCCTCGATAGCCCGCGCTTGCGGGGTGCGGTCCGCGATGCGGCGGCGATCGCGGCGATGATGGACCAGACGCCGGTCGACGATTGGGACGAACTCGACCGCGAACTTTTGCGCGACGAAGCGGTGCAGGAGGCGTTCGCGGGGCGCACGCTGCCGAAGGCGCTCGCACGCGCGCTTTTCCGGCTCGCACGCCATCCGCGGTTGCGATTCGATGCCGAACCGACGCTCGGGCGGCACCCCTCGGAACTCCCGGAGTTTCGCGTCGACCTACGCGGGATTACGCTGCGCGCGGCGCGCTACGGTGCGGCGTTCAGCCCCGTCTTCGCGGGCGCCGACGGCACGAAGATCGCCGCCAAGGAAGTCCTCGTCCTCGACGGGCCGCCCGTCTGGATCGCGACGCGCGAGGTCGTCTATCTTACCGACGGTACCTTCGACGTGAAAAAGACGATCGCGGCGGCGCGTTCGCTCAACGGCGCGAGCGAGAGCGGGCCGCCGCTCACGCCGCGCACGATCGCACGCGTCGCCCCGTTCCTGACGCCCGAGGATCGCGGCGCGCTCGGGATCGTCGATGCGAAACGCCCGTCGGGCGAGATCGCGCTCGGCTGGACGAGCGGCGCGCTCGTCGCGAACCTGACGTTCATCGACCGCGAGACGGAATCGCGCGCGCCGTATACCGCGCTCGGCGCGATCAGCCCGCACGGCAAGGGTTTCGTGCGCTTCCCGGGCGAGCTCGCGGCGATGCTTCGCGCGCGGCTGCTCGAAGCGGGGTTCGTACCGCGTTCGAGCGACGGCTTCGCGCTTCACGGCACCGATCGCGCGGCCGCGTTCGTGCGCGAGACGCTGCCGCTGTGGGACGACCTCGACCGGCGGCTCGACCCCGGCCTGACCGATCTCGTGCGCGGCGATGTCGAACTCGACATCAACGTCGTCGCCGAGCGGTCGGGCGAAGATTCGGATTGGTTCGAACTCAAGGTCGACGTGTTCGTCGGCGGCTCGAGCGAGGCGCTCTCGCCGAAGGAACTCGCGGCGCTGCTCTCCTCGAGCGGCCGCTACGCCGAGGTTCGCGGCAAGCTCGTCGACGTCGAGAAGCTGCGCGCGCGCAACGAGCTCATCACGGATCTCGCCGAACGGCGCCGCAGCGGTCTCGCGGCGCTGCTCGCGCTGCGCGACGAACTGCACGAGAACTTCGGCAGCGTCTCGCTGCCGCCCGAAGTCGAGAAGATGCGCGAGAAGCTGCGCGACTTCAACGGTATCGCGGTCGTCGAGGCGCCGGAACTCACCGGCGGGTCGCTGCGCGGCTATCAGCAGCGCGGGCTCGATTTCCTCGCCTATCTCTCGGAGTTCGGTTTCGGCGGCATCCTCGCCGACGAGATGGGGCTCGGCAAGACGATCCAAGTCGTCAGCTATCTCTTGCGCCGCAAGCAGATCGACGGGCCGTCGCCCTCGCTCGTGATCGCGCCGACCTCGGTCACGCACACCTGGCAGAACGAGCTCGCGCGCTTCGCGCCCGAACTGCGCACGCTGCGTTTGCATTCGGGCAGCGAACGCGCCGCGCGCTACGACGAGATCCCCAACGCCGACGTCGTCATCACGTCCTACGCGCTCGCGCGGCTCGACGCACAGCAGCTCTCGCAATTCAATTTCCGCGCGCTGATCTTGGACGAGGCGCAGAACGCGAAGAATCCGTCCTCGCAGATCGCGCGCGTCGTGCGCGGCCTGCACGCGGAACACCGGCTCGCGCTCACGGGTACGCCCGTCGAGAATTCGCTGCGCGATCTGTGGGCGATCTTCGCCTTCGTCGAGCCGGGGCTGCTCGGCACCGAAAGCTCGTTCCGCAAACGCTTCGAGATCCCGATCGCGGAGAACGATCCCGTCGCGGCGGCGACGCTTCGCTCGCGGCTCGAACCGTTTCTCTTACGGCGCACGAAAGAAGACGTCGCGCCCGAGCTCCCGGACCGCACCGAGGTCTCGCTCGCATGCGACCTTTCGCCGCTGCAGCGCCGGCTCTATCGCGGCGTCGCGGAAGCCGCCCGGCGCGACGTGTTCGCCGTCGTCGAAGAACAGGGCCTCGAACACGCGACCGTCCACGTCCTCGCGGCGCTGACGCGGCTGCGTCAGATCTGCGCGCATCCGGGGTTGCTCTTCGACGAGTACAAGAACGAGCCCGACGCATCGTCGAAGTTCGAGGCGTTCCTCGAGACCGTCGAGGAGATTTTATCGGGCGGCCATCGCGTACTCGTGTTCAGCGCGTTCACGTCGATGCTCCGGCTGATGCGCGCCGAGTTCGATCGGCGCGGCACGGCCTACGGGTATCTCGACGGCTCGACGAAGGACAAGGATCGTCAGGACGAGGTCGCGCGCTTCATGGACCCCGAGGGCCCGCCGATCTTCCTGTGCTCCCTCAAGGCCGGCGGCGTCGGCCTAACGTTGACGGCGGCCGATTACGTCGTGCTCTATGATCCGTGGTGGAACCCCGCCGTCGAGCGGCAGGCGATCGACCGTACGCATCGCATCGGTCAGCACCGGGCGGTCACGGCGTACCGCCTCGTCACGAGCGGCACGGTCGAGGAAAAGATTCGCGCGCTCGCGGAACGCAAGTCGAGTCTCTCGAAGAACATCATCAAAGCTGATGGTGCGCTCGCGAAATCGCTCACGCGTGAAGACCTCGAACTGCTGCTCGCCGATCCCGAATGACGCGCGACGCGTTCGCGTTAGCGTAACCGCGGGCCCCAGCCCGAGAGCCCGGGGTCGGTCTTCGGCATGCGAATGGTGGTCGGTACCTGGTCCGGGCGTTTGTCGGTCGAATGTGGGACGATCATCGTTTGCTCCTCGGGGTGGCGTGTGATTCGCAGGCATGTAGCGTTCGGTCGCGCCCGTTGTTTCGCGGGCCCGCGCACGTGAACGGCGATCGTGGGAAGACGCCGAAGATCGCGTTGCTGCTGCGTTTGCTCACCGCGCTCGACGAGGGGCGGCACACCTTCGAATCGCTTAAGGACCGTATCGATTCGGAACAGCCGCCGAGTACGCGCAGCTTGCGGCGCTATCTCGCGACGCTCGCGGAGGCGGGTTTTCCGTGGCGCTACGATCGCGGCTCGGGGACGTACGGCTTCGATGCGGGGTATTCGCTGCGGCGGCTCGAGCTCTCGGGCAACGAACTCTTCGGCTTGCTCGCGTTACGCGGTATCGCGACGTCGCTCGGCGGAAATATCGGCGCGTCGATCGACGAGGTCGCGCAGAAACTCACGAGCGTCGCGGGCGCCGGCACGACGCGGGCGGGCGCGAAGCCGTCGATGCGCGTGCACCTCGCGGATCCCCATCTCGACGGCGAGCGCAGCGCGAACTTCGAACTGCTGCAGAGAGCGCAGCGCGACCGGCAAAGCGTCCGCTTCGCCTACGTCGATAAATCCGATAAGCGCTCGCAACGTCACGTCGACGTCTACGGATTCGTCGTCTCCGGCGGCCGCGTCTACGCCGTCGCGTTCGATCGCGGGCGCGGCGCGAAGCGCGTCTTCGCGCTCGACAACGTGAGCGAGCCCAAGATCGCGCCGCAGCGCTACAGCATCCCGGACGACTTCGATATCGAGGCGTTCGCGGCGCGTTCGGTCAGCGGCATCATGGATTCGGGCGCGTCGACGCGGGTCGCGATGCGCTTCTCGCCCGTCATCGCGCGCGCCGCGCGGGCCGATCGCGTCGTCGCCGAACGCACGATGAGCGATCTGCCGGGCGGCGGCGTCGAGATCGCATACGTCGTCTCCGACCCGAACGAATTCGTTCGCTGGGCGATGAAGTGGGGTGCGGAGGCCGAGATCATCGCGCCGCCCGACGTCCGGGCCGCGGCCGTCGCGCTCGCGCGTGAGATCGTCGCGCGCTACGCGGAAACGGATTCGACGGCGGACGCGTAATAGGCATACCATGGCCGCGCCTCGCTTTTCGTTCGCCCTGTTCGCCGCGCTGATCTCGTTCGCGCCGCGGCTCGCCGTCGCGCAGGCGAACCTCAATCCGACGATCGACGGCGTTCGCTGCGATCAGGCCGAGGGCGCCGTCTTTCACATCCATCAGCATCTCACGATCGAGGATCACGGCAAGCCGGTCGCGATCCCGGACGACGTCGGGCGGCCGATCGTCGGGCAGTGCCTCTACTGGACGCACACGCATACGCCCGACGGCCTGATCCACGTCGAATCGCCGACGTTCCGGACGTTCACGCTCGGGAATTTCTTCGACGTGTGGGGTCAGCCGCTCTCGAAAACCGCGGTCGCCTCCGCGCGGACGAAGCCGGGCCAAGTGCGCGTCTTCGTCGACGGCCGCCCGTACGCCGGAGATCCGCGGAAGATCGAGCTCTCGCAGCACACGGAGGTCACGCTCGAAGCGGGCCCCCCCTACGCCAAGCCGACGCCGTTCACCGACTGGCAGGGCCAGTAGCGCCGTCGCGCCCGCGATCGCGCCTACGCGGGCGCGCTCGAAGCGGGTCGGACGTCGAGTAGGGGGCGCAGCGCCCGCGCGAACGCGCCGAAGCGCGGGGCCGTCTCGGGGGTCGCCGGGAGCGTCGTGTAGACGACGATGACGAAGCGCCGGCCGTCGGCGAGGCGCAAGATGCCGCCGTCGTGCGAGGTCTCGTCGGTATCGCCCGTCTTGTGCGCGAAGCGATCGGTCCCAAGAAAGCCCGCCGGGAGTTTCTCGTTCCAATGTTGCGCTTCGAGCGCGCGGCGGACGACGTCGAACGCCGGGTCGATCGCCCGTGCGATCCGTTCGAAGAGCAACGCGGCATCGTCCGCCGGATGCGCGTTCCGACCGGTCGCCGCGGGATCGTCGATGAGCGGCAGCGAGCCCGAGAGTTTGCGCCGGATCGCCGTCTCCCGGAGCCCGAGGCGCGCGCAATCGGCGCCGAGCTCGTCGCGGCCGAGCGTCTCGATGAGGACGTTCGTCGCGACGTTGTCGGAGAAGGAGAGCATCGCCGCCGCAAGCTCGTCGAGTCGCGCCGCGTACCCCGGGACGAACGGTGACGGCGCGTCGTTCGCGGTCATCTCGCCTTCGCCGACGCGGACCGTCCGCTCGAAGCGCTCGGCACCCGCGGCGACGCGCGATGCGAGCGCGACGGCGATCGGGAGCTTGATCATGCTCGCCGGATAGATCGCCGCGGTTGGGCGCAGCGTCGCGTGCGGGCCGCCGTCGAGCGAGCGCACGACGATCGAGGCGTCCTCGAGGCCGGCCGCCGCCGCCAGCACCTCGAGTGCGAGATCGGTCACCATCGTGCGTTCGTGCGTGTACGTGCTTGCATCGCATTCGCGGCCGTGATACAGTGCGTGTAAGTACCCGCACGGCTCGGAGAGGGCAAGATGCGTATCGTCTCACGATTCACGCTTCCGGACGTTCTGCCGGCCGGCGTTCCCTCATTTTTAGAGACGCTCCGCGCGGCCGTCGATTCGGGCGCCTGCGCGATCGCGATCGATCTCGATCCGATCCCCGCGCTCGACGATCGGATCGTGGCGGCGTTGATCAGCGTGTTGCGTGCGGGGCGCGAGCGCGGCGTGGAAACGGTCCTGATCGTCGGTCGGCCGGAGATGCGCTCCGCGCTCGCCCTCTTCGCCCTCGATCGGATCTTTGCGGTGCGGCCGCCGAACGGTCTCGGACTCGCGTGTCCGGACGAGCGCATCGACGTGAAGAAGGCGCGCCGCAAGAATCGGCCGGCCGTCGCCGGAGCGGCATTCGCGCTCGCGCTCGGCGCCGTGACCGCCGCGGGGGTCGGCGCGTCCGCAAATCTCACGCCCGCGCAGATCGTCACGAACGTCATCGATAGCGGCGCGAACGTGAACTCGTACCGCGCGCGCGTCGATGTCGCGCTCCGTCTGCACAGCTTTCCGTTCTTCTCGCAGCGCCTCGCCGGGACGACCTATTATAAGCGGCCCGCGAACTTCAAGGTCGTCTTCGATCGCGTCCCGTCCTACGAGCGCAATTTCGAGACCGTCTACTCCGATATCGACGATCCGAGCAGTTGGCCCGCGCGGTTCACGATCTCGTATTCCGGCTCGCGCACCGTCGGCGACCACACCGATACCGTGTTGCGGCTCGTGCAGAAAGTTCGCGGGATGATCGATCACGAGGATGTCGCGATCGATCCGGCCACGTGGCACATCGACGGGATGGAGTGGCACTATTACAACGGCGGGTCGATCGCGATGACGCAGGCATACGAGAGTGTGGGCGGCTACGCCGTCCTCTCTCGGCAACACGCCGACATTACGATCCCGTACGTCAACGCGGTCGCCGATGCGTCGTATCACGATTACCGAACGAACGTCGCGATCGACGACAGCGTCTTCGCGCAGCGCGCCAAGTGATGCAAGCGACGATCGCATCCACGCCGCGTGCGGGCGCGAGCGAGACGCGGCTGCGCATCATCGCCGCCGCGCGCGCGATGTACGCACGCAAGGGAAGCCGCGGGATGACGACGCGCGAGGTCGCCGATCTCGCCGCCGTCAACGAGGCCACGCTCTTCCGGCACTTTCATACGAAGCAGCAGCTCATCGTCGCGATGCTCGATCATTACAACGATGCCTCGGAGATGATCGACGTCCTCGAGCGCCTTCCCGGCTGCGGCACGCTCGAAGAGCAACTCCGCATCCTCGCGCATTGGGCGATCGAGGCGATGCGGCGAAAAGAAGACCTCATCAAGATCTCGATGGCAGAAGAGATTTCCGATCCGGAGGGGTATGCTTGCGTGTGGCGAGCGCCCGCCGCCGCGCGTGCGCTGATCTCGACGTATTTTCAAGGGAAAGTCGACGCGGGCGAGATGCGCGGCGATCCGGATTGGCTCGCGCGAACGTTCATGTCGCTCTTCTTCGCGTATGTCATGGCTCGCAAATTGTGGGCGGATCTCGTGAACATGCCGCAAGACGACGCAGTCGCGTCGATGATAGACGTCTTTTTGAATGGAGCTCGAGCCAGGTAATGTCCACGGCAACCGAAGTCGACACGCGACGTACGACGCCGCGCGGTCCGCTGACGCGACTGATCGTGATCGCGGTCGTCGTGATCGCCGTTCTTTTCGTGCTCGTGTACGCGGTCCACGCGCTCGCGTACGCGATCAGTCACGAGACGACCGACGACGCCACGATCGACGCCGATCAAGTACAGCTCACGAGCAAGATCTCCGAGCGCGTCGATGCGATCGCATCGAATACGAATCAGTACGTTCGCAAGGGCCAGCTCATCATCTCGCTCGACGATAGCGAGGAACGCGATCGCTATCAGCAGGCACTGGCCGACGTCAACGCGCAGCGCGCGAACACGTTCGCGGCGCAGGAGAACGTCACGCTCACGCGCGTGACGCAGCAGGCGCAGAATCTCGAGAATCGCGGCGCGATCGAACAGGCCGACGCGGGCGTTCGCGCCGCCGCCGCCGACTCGAACTCCGCGCAGAAGCAGATCGCGGTCGCCGCGGCGGCGGTGACGACCTCGGTCGCGCAGCTCCGGGCGACGCAAGCGGCCGTGCCGGGTTCGCTCGAGCAGTTGCGCCGCGCCGATGCCGATCTGCGGCGTACGCAATCGCTCGTCTCGACGGGCGATCTCGCGGTCACGCAGCTCGACGCGACTCGCGCGACGTATCAGCAAGCGCGTTCGTCGTACGCGCAGTCGCTCGCGAACGTCTCGGCGTCGGAAGCGAGCGTCGCGCAGGCCGAGCAGCGCTTGGAATCGCAGCGCTTTACGGCTCAGGGCTCGGTCGCGCAGATCGGCGTTCAAGAGGCCCAACTGACGACCGCGCGCGGGAAGTACGACGAGAGCAGCGCGCCGAGCCGGATCCGCACGCAACAGGCGAGCGCGAACGCGCAGCAGGCGCAGATCTCGTCGCTCCGGTCGGCGTTGCGCACGGCGGCCGATAACCTCTCGTACACGCGGATCGTCTCGCCGATCGACGCGTTCATCGGCGAAAAAGATATCGAGGTCGGCCAGACCGTCGCGCCCGGTCAGGCGCTGATCACCCTGATCCCGGCGAACGGTATCTACATCACGGCGAACTTCAAGGAGACGCAAGTCGGGCACATGCACGTCGGCGACGAGGTCGACATCAACGTCGATGCGTACGGCGGGCATCCGTTCGTGGGCCACGTCGAGAATCTCTCACCGGCATCGCAGAACTCGTTCAGCCTCGTCCCCGCGCAAAACGCGACGGGGAACTTCGTGAAGATCACGCAGCGCGTCCCCGTCCGGATCCTATTCGATCGTCCCGATTCGCGCTTTCCGCTCCGTCCCGGCCTCTCCGTCGAGACGTCGGTCAAAGTCAAATAGGGTTGCTCGTGAACGTTTTCATGCGTCGCGGCACGCGCGCGGCGTTTGCGGCACTCGTGCTCGCGAGCCTCACGACCTACGCATCCGCGATCCCGCGCGCCCGAGCGGCCGCACGTCCGTCGCCGGCGCCGACGGCCGGCACGGAATTCGCGATCCCGCCGCTCGCGAAGCCGATCCCGCTCGCGACGCCCGCGCTCATCGCGACGCCGGCGCCGACGTCGACCGCAACGCAGAATCTCGTCCTGCCGCCCGTCCCCGCGCTCGCGACGATCTCGCCCGGCGGCAAAGAGCTGCCCTCGGGCGGGATCGTCGGCGCCGCGGAACCGTTCGTCGGCATCTCGCTCACCGATGCGATCGGCATGGCGTTGCGGCGCAATACCGACCTCGCGGTCTCGCAGAGCAATCGCCGCATCGCCGCGTATCAGATCGTGACGGCGCGCGGTGCGTACGATCTGAACCTGCAAGTAATGCCGTCGTACACGGTTGCGATCACGCCGCCCGTATCGGCGCTCCAGACGGGCCCGAACGGCGCGCCCGAAGAGCGCGTCACCGCGGGAGCGACGCTCGGCGTCTCGCAGCTCACGGGTTCGGGCGGCCGGATCCAGGCGAGCACGCAAGCGCAGCGCATCAACGATAATATTCTCTACGATACGTACAATCCGTATTACGAAGCGTCGTTCGCGCTATCGTATTCGCAGCCGCTCGCGCGTAATCTCGCGATCGACGTGTACCGCGAGCAACTGCAACTCACGAAGATCAATCGCGACCTCACGAGCGATAACGCGCTGCTCACCGCATCCAACACGATCGATTCCGTCTCGGTCGCCTACGACAATCTCATCTCCGCTTGGAAGAACGTCGGCATTCAAGAAGACTCGCTCTTGCAAGCGAAGGCGCAGAGCGAATCGAACGCGCGCCTCGTGCGCCGGGGGCAGTCCGCACCGATCGACGTCGTCCAATCGAACGAGCAGATCAACGAGTTCCAGGATAGCGTCTATTCGGCGATCCAAAACGTCGCGACGCAGCAGAACCAGCTCAAGTCGCTGATCCTCTCCGATCCCGCGGATGCGATCTGGACGGCGAACCTCGTTCCGACGACGCCCGTCGGTGCCGCACCGCCCGAACCGTCGTTGACGGACGTGACGGTCGCCGCGCTCGATCATCGGCCCGAGGTCGCGCAGCTGCGCGACGATCTGCGCAGCCAGAACGTTCGCGTCGCGTACAGCAAGGATCAGACGAAGCCGCAGGTCGATCTCAACTTCAGCATCACCGAACTAGGCTTCGCGGGCGCGCAGCAGAACGTCAGCAATACGCCGCTGTTTTCCGTCCTCACGCAGGAGATTTCGACGCTCAATGCGCTGGTCGCAGCGGCGAACGCCGCGGCCGCTCCCGGCACGCCGCCGCTCGCGACGATATCCGGCGCCGGCCTATCGAGCCCGCTGCAGCCCGGCAGCGTCGGGAAGATCGGTGCCGCCTATCACAGCGCGCTCGTGAGTCAGTATCCGCAATATCAGGTCTCGGCGACGATCGGCTTCCCGTTGCAGAATCGGGTCGCGAAGAGCGAGCTCGCGATCGCGCGCGAACAACGCGCGCAATACCTCACGCAGGAGCTCGCGCTCGTGCAGCGCGTGCAGCTCGAATCGCGAAACGCGTTGCAGGCCTACCGTTCGGCCCGATCGCGGCTCATCGCCGCGTCGGCCGCCCGAGATGCCGCCGCACGCGTCTCCGCGAGCGAGATCCGGAGATTCCGCGCCGGCGAATCGACGACGTACCTCGTCTTGCAGCGCCAGGTGATGCTATCGAACGAGCGCCTGCGCGAACTGCAAGCGCAAACCGACGTCGCGAACGCGCTCGTCGAACTCGATCGCGTGACGGGGGCGATCCTCTCGAAGAACAACGTGGACGTCGGTTCGCTCGGGACCGGCCCGCAGGGCAACGTGCCCGTCCTCGTGACGCCGACGAAACGCTAACGCTCGATTCGTGATCCGAACCAGGTGTGGCGGCCGCACCTTCCGGGTACTCCTCTATCGTGGCACACATGAGGAGCTATTCGAAGATGACGACGAAGCAATTGATTTCAACCGCGATCCTGACCGCCGCCACGTTCGCCGTTTCGGCGCCCGCCGCGGTGATGGCCGATCCGCCGGCCGTCGGTGCTCCGACGATCCCGGGTGCGTTCATCAACTCGCCGACGACGCAGGGTCCGAATGGCGGAGAATTCACCGCGAACTTTGCGGACAACGGTCGATTCGAAAGCTTCGGACGCGTCGATCAGCATTACCAGGCGTTCGACCTCACGACGGCTCGCAGCCGTCGCCAGGCGAGCGCGCGACAGAAGCTGAACGCAAAGGCCGAGCAGTCTGGTGTCAACGGCGTCTTTACCAGCTTTACGAATCAGCTCCGCTCGATCGATGAGAGCGACTCGCGCTAACTCTCCTTAGTGAACGGCGTTGGCAATTTTGGATGAACGTTGCCGGGCACGATCGTGATTCGATGAAAAATACGAGTGTGAGATGAGAGCGACGTCGGCTTCGTGCCGGCGTCGCTTTTTCTCAGACCTCGGAACGCGGACGCGGCGGTGCGAGTTACGAGACGGCTCGCGCCAGCCGTCTCGCGTCCAATCTCGCGGCCGCCGCGCGATCGACGAGCCACGTCGTTTTCGCATCGGCCGTGACGGCTTGGATCGGATACTCGCTCGGACAATCCGGCCCGTCGAAGACCGCCGTTAGCGCATCCGCCTTGCTCGAGCCCGCGGTCGCGATCGTGATCCCGCGCGCGGCGTTTATCAGCCGCGGCGTGAACGTGATCCGAAACGTCGAAAATTGGTCGACGTAGGGTGCGCGAACGAGCGCGTCGTCGTCGTAGAACGGGTCGTTTCCCGGGAAGAGCGATGCGGTGTGGCCGTCGGTACCCATGCCGAGCAAGACGAGATCGAGGACGGGCGCCGGCCCGAACTCCGCGCGCAGGATGCTCGCATACGCCGTCGCCGCATCGGCGGGCGTCGCCTCACCGAGTATCCGCGCGATGTGATCGGGCGCGATGCCGACGCGGCCGAGCAGCGCGTCGAGGGCCATCTTGTAATTCGATTGCGGGTCGGTCGGCGGCACGCAACGTTCGTCGCTGAAGAAGACGTGCACGCGCGACCAGTCGACCGTATCCCGATACGGTGCCGCCGCGAGCAACTTGTAGGTCGCTTCCGGGGTCGACCCGCCGGCGAGTGCGAGATCGAAGCGTCCGCGGCTCGCGATCGCGCCGCGTGCGGCACTCGCGACGTGTTCGGCGAGCACGTGCGCGAGCGAGGCCGTCTCCTCGACGACGAGCAGGCGCTCGTAGCGCTCGTTCATCCGAGTAGATCGCGTACGGTGAGCAACGACGTCTCGAAGATGCGGTCCCGATCGTGCTCGAGGATCGCCCGTTCGATGAGCGACGTGTTCTCGATATTGCGGAGCGGCATCCACCAGGCGGGCTTCGCGCGCGACCCGGCGACCGAGAGACAGACGACGTTTTCGTCGTCGGCGGAGAGCTCCGCACGATAGGTCGACGTGCCGGCGTCGAGGACGACGGAAAGGACGCGCCGCTGATCGCCGCGATCGATCTTCGTGACCGGGATCGTGCGGCCGTTGCGATCGCGGAACGAATCCCGCCCGACCGGTTGCCACGAGAGGCGGCTCCCGAGCCAGCCGGCGAGGTAGAGTGCCTCCGCTTCGGAACCGCTCGTAATCTCGAGCGACCGTAACGAAAAAAGATCCTCCCTAAGCGCGGGATCGTCGAAAAACTGTGCGATCATGTCCTGCCACGGTGCGAGGCGCATGAACGCAAGATCCTGCAGTACGACGCTCGGGAAGCGCGTGAGAAACTCTCCGAGTTCTTGAATCGTCTCTTTCCCGCGCGCCTTTCCGGACGAATCGACGACGACCGTCTGCGCTTGCTGCGCGAGCCCCGAGAAGGTACGGCTCTGTAACAATCGCGCGCCGCTCCACCAGAGCACGAGCGGGACCTCGGGGACCGTCAGCTCGTGCACGAGGCTGATGATCGCGCGATGACCGAGCGAGCGGACCGCGATATCGACGCGTTCGTTGACGTGCGGAGCGCCGTTGGTCGTTCGGATCGAGCTTCCGACCGAGATGCCGGTCGTCGCATCGGTCGAGTCCAGGACGATTAGTCGCGACGGATGCTTCTCGACGACCGTCGCGGCCCGCTCGAGGACCCAGGATCGATAGACCGGATCGTCCGTGAAGACGACGAAATTCATCGTCGCGACGCGCGCGGCGACGTCGAGGCCCTCGCCTTCCAATCGCTGCCGCGACTCGCGTAGCGCCGTGAGGATCGACGAGGCGTCTTGAAGCGAACCCGCATCCGTGGTCACTAAATTCTCCTCCATTCGCGACCGTCGGCGACGAGCAGGGCGTCCGCGTTTTGCGGCCCTTGACTGCCGGCGAGGTAATTCGGAAAGTCGACGAGCCGCGTCTCGCTCCAGCGTTGCATGATCGGCGTGACCGCGCGCCACGCCTGTTCGACGGCGTCCCAGCGGGTGAAGAGCGTCGCATCTCCGCGGATCGCATCACCGATGAGTCGCTCGTACGCCGGCGGCGAAGAGACGCCGAAACCGGTCCCGTAATTGAAGTCCATCGTCACGCCGCGAATGTGCATCTTCGGGCCCGGCACTTTCGCATTGAAGCGAATGGAGACGCCCTCTTCGGGTTGGATTTTCATGACGAGCGTGTTGGTCTCGATCTGATCGTCCGCCTCACCGAAGATGCGATGCGGGATCGAACGAAACGTCACCGCGATCTCGGAATGTTTGTGCGCGAGCCGCTTCCCGCTGCGCAGATAGAACGGGACGTTCGCCCAACGCCAATTGTCGATGAAGAACTTGACGCACGCGTACGTGTCGGTCGTCGAGTTCGGCTGAACGCTCTCTTCCTCGCGATAGCCGGGCACGGCTTTGCCGCCGATGAGCCCCGGGCCGTACTGACCGCGCGCCGTCACCTTCGGAACGTCGTCGAGCGTGATCGGCCGTAGCGCCGAGAGCACTTTGAACTTCTCGTCTCGGATGCGATCGGCACTCGGCGAGATCGGCGGCTCCATCGCGACGAGCGCGAGCAGATTGATGACGTGGTTTTGGATCATGTCGCGCAGCGCGCCAGAACTCTCGTAATACCCGCCGCGCCCTTCGACGCCGACGGTCTCGGCCGCGGTGATCTGCACGTGATCGACGTACTGTCGGTTCCAGATCGGCTCGAACATGACGTTCGCGAAGCGAAGCGCCATGATGTCCTGCACGGGCTCCTTGCCGAGATAGTGATCGATGCGATAGACGTGCTGCTCTTCGAAGACCTTCGTCACGTCGGCTTGCAACGCGCGCGCCGATTCCAGATCGGTCCCGAACGGCTTCTCGATGATGATGCGCGACCAGCCCTTGGCTTGATCGCGCGGCGCGAGGCCCGCTTCGTTCAGTCCTAAAACGATTTTCGAGAAGACGCTCGGCGGCGTCGAGAGATAGTAGAGCCGATTGTGCGCCGTCCCGAGCGCCTCGTCGTTCGCGTCGATCTGCGCTTTGAGCCGCCGGAACGCGTCGACGTCGTCGAAATCGCCGCTGACGTACGAGAGGCGATTCGCGAAGTCGGACCACAGCGGTTCTTTCGCGGGCCCGGTGCGCGAGAAATCCGAGATCGCTTCCTTCATCTGATCGCGGAACGCCTCATCGGAGATGTCCGAACGCGAGAAACCGATGATCCCGAATTGCGAGGGAAGGATCCCGCCGAGTCGCAGATTGTACATCGCCGGCATCAGCATGCGCTTCACGAGATCTCCGCTCGCACCGAAGAAGACGACGTTGCACGGGTCGGAGATCCGATTGGAATCGAGGCCTTCGCGTAGCGGATTTCCGAACGGAGCGAGCGGGTTGTCGGGGCGGACGAGCGTCTCCATCGTGCTCCCTACGAGCCCGCCGGTGCGGGCTCGTGCTTGACGGCATGACCGCCGAACTGATTGCGAAGCGCCGCGACGACCTTCGCGTTGAACGACTCGTCTTGCCGCGATGCGAATCGCGAGAAGAGTGCGGCCGTGATTACGGGCGCCGGGACGTTCTCGTCGATCGCGGCGGCGATCGTCCAACGGCCTTCGCCCGAGTCATCGACGTAGCCGCGGATCGACGTCAGGCCCGGATCTTCGCGGAACGCGAGCTCGGCGAGTTCGAGCAGCCAGGAGCGAATGACGCTCGAGTGCAGCCAGAGCTCCGAGAGTTGATGGAGATCGAATTTGAATTCGGATTTCTCGAGGATCTCGAAGCCC
Source organism: Vulcanimicrobiota bacterium (assembly GCA_964658425.1). Classification (GTDB taxonomy): domain Bacteria; phylum Vulcanimicrobiota; class Vulcanimicrobiia; order Vulcanimicrobiales; family Vulcanimicrobiaceae; genus CAZZYZ01. The sequence goes on from CAZZYZ010000001.1 coordinate 49,088, forward strand.
TCGCCGTATGCGGCGAGCATGCCGTATTCGATACCGTTGTGAACCATCTTCGAGAAGTGCCCGGCACCGATCGGCCCGACGTGTGCGTAGCCGTCGGGCGGCGCGAGCGTGACGAAGATCGGTGCGACGCGGTTTACCGCGGCGTCGTCGCCGCCGACCATCAGGCAGTAGCCGTTCTTGAGGCCCCAAACGCCGCCGCTCGTTCCGGCGTCGATGAAGTCGACGCCGTGTTCTTTCGCTCGCGCGTATCGCGCCTGCGAATCGCGGAACATCGAGTTCCCGCCGTCGACGATCGCGTCGCCGGGCGAGAGATGCTCCAGGAGTACGGCGATCGTATCGTCCGTCGGCTTTCCCGAGGGGACCATGATCCATACCGTCCGCGGCGCGGCGAGCTTTGCGACGAGATCTGCAAGCGACGTCGCGCCCGACGCGCCGTCGGCGACCGAGCGCGCGACGGCATCCGGCGAGACGTCGTACGCGACGACGCTATGTTTGCCGAGGACGAGACGCGTCGCCATGTTCGCGCCCATTCGGCCGAGGCCGACCATTCCGAGTTGCATTCTTCCGCGTTACTCCTTCGCGACGTGTCGCGTCGTACTGATCAGGCGTGCGCGACGATGGCGTCGTCGATCGCATCCGCGAGCGCTTCGAGCCCCGTGTCGAGTGGGAGCGCGAGATGGATGCGCGCGCCGCGCCGGTCGCGCGAATCGAGCGATTCGAAATCGCCGAGCGCTTGCGAGCGCAGCAGCGTTCCGAACGAGACCATCCCCGGGATATCGAGATCGTCCGACTTCGGCGTATCGGTCGTCAGCTGGAAGAAGACGCCGGTGTTCGGCCCGCCCTTGTGCAGCTGACCCGTCGAGTGCAGGAAGCGCGGCCCGAATCCGACGGTCGTCGCGACTTTGAGCGCGTTACGGACCGCGAGCCGGATCTCGCGCAATTGCTGCTCGTGCGCTTCGTTCCGTTCGACGTACGCGTTGAACGCGACGTAATCGCCCGGTTCGATCTGCGCGACGATCGCGCGAACGGCGCTGCGCAGATCGCTCCCGAGATCGATCTTCTTCGAACCGGAGATCGGAAAGATCTCCGCGAGCTTCGAGCTCTGCTTCGGCTCGGGCTCGCCGAACGTGCCCTGCCTCACGTACTCCGCGAGCAGGCGCTTCGTATTGTCCTTGGATTCTTGCACGTTGGGCTGATCGAAGGCATCGATCCCGAGGACGCTCCCGGCGGCCGCGGTCGCGACTTCCCACAGCGCGAATTGCGCGCCGATGTCGAGCGTATCGGCCATCGCGAGCCGGATCACCGGATGGCCCGCCTCTTGAAGTGCGGCGAGCCGCGTCTCGATCGTCGATGCGTCCATCTCGGCGTGCACGTGGCCGCCCGCGGGGAGCCCGGCGCCGACGTAGACGAAGACGCGGTCGTTGCCGTAGTCGTGCGGCATCCCGAGCGGCTCGCCCTCGATCGGCACGATCCCGGTGCCGCTCTTCCCGGTCGATTCCGCCACGAGCTGTTCCGCCCAGGCGCCGAATGCGGCGATGGCGGGATGCGTGACGATCGTCAGCTTATCGCGGCCGGCCTTCGCGAGCGATCCGAGCGCGGCACCGAAGACGACGGCGTATGCATCGTCGACCTTCGTCGTGCGCGCGTTCGCGTCGAGGACGCCGAGGCCGCGATCGACGATCGCCGCGGCATCGTAGCCGGCGAGCGCTGCCGGAACCATGCCAAAAAACGAGAGCGCGGAGTAGCGGCCGCCGATGTTCGGATCGTTCTCGAAGATGCGCAAGAATTTCGCATCCTTGGCTTCCGATTCGAGCTTCGTCCCGGGATCGGTGATGGCGATGAAGTGATCGCCCGCGCGATCGACGCCGACCGTTTTCTGGACGCGCTCGAAGAAGTAGCGGAAGAACGCCTCGGGTTCGGTCGTCGAGCCGCTCTTGCTCGCGACGATGAACAGCGTACGCTCGAGATCGAGCGCCGCTTCGAGCGTCTTGACCTGTAACGGATCGCTCGAATCGAGCACGTGGAGCTCGGGTCGATTCTCGAGTTTCCCGAACGTCACGCGTAGCGTGTCGGGGGCGAGCGAACTGCCGCCCATGCCGAGGACGACGACGTGCGCGAACGTCTTCGCGACGTCGCTCGCGAACGTCACGAGTTCGAGCGCGCGTTCGTGAACGGTTCTCGGAAAGTCGAGCCAACCGAGGGCGTTCGAGATGATCTTGACGTGTGCCGGATCGGACGACCACGGCGACGCGTCGTGTGCCCAGAGCTTCGCGAGAAAATCGTTGCGTGAAAGCTCGTCGAGCGCCGAGCGCGCCGCTGCCGTGCCGTCTCCGAGCGAGAGCTCGACGTGCGCCGCCGCGCCGCCGCCGCCGCTCCCGTTCCCATTCGGGCCGCCGTCGCCGCGAAGTTTCGACTGCTTCTCACGAATCGCATCGAGCATCTTGTCGTACGAATCGGAGAACGACTGCAAGCCGTCGACTTGCAACTTTTGCGTGACGTCGAAGAGCGAGATGTTCGCAGCCGTGAGCCCGTCGAGCGTCGTCTGCGCGCTCTCGAAATTTCGCTCGACCGTGTCGGGCACGACGCGGCCGTGATCGAGAAAATCATCGAGCGTCGCCGGCGGGACCGTATCGACGGTATTCTTGCCGATGAGATTCTCGACGTACATCACGTCGCGATACGCCGGATTCTTCGTGCCGGTGCTCGCCCAAAGCGGCCGCTGCACGCGAGCCCCCTTCGCCTCGAGCTTTTCGAACCGTTCGCCCTCGAAGATTTCCTTGTAGCGCTTGTAGATGAGCTTGACGTTCGCGATGCCCGTCTTCCCGAGCAGCGGTTCGAGCGCTTGCTCGCCGTTTTTGATCCGCGTCTCGAGCTGCGCATCGATCGCGCTGTCGATCCGGCTGATGAACACGCTCGCGACCGAGGCGACGCGATCAACCGGCTCGCCCGCAGCGACGCGTTTCTCGATACCCTTGACGTAGGCATCGGCGGTCGCCGCATACGTATCGACGGAGAAGATGAGCGTGATGTTAACGTTGATGCCGGCCGCGATCACGTCCGTGACCGCGAGCAGGCCCTCGGGCGTGGCCGGGATCTTGATCATCACGTTCGGTCGATCGACGAGCGCCCAGAGCCGCTTCGCGGATTCAATCGTCTTCGCGGTATCGTGCGAGACGCCGGGGGAGACTTCCAAGCTGACGTATCCGTCGCCGCCGCCGGTCGAATCGTAGAGCGCGCGAAATTCGTCGCACGCGTGCTGGATATCGTCCGATGCGATCGCTTCGAAGAGCAGGTTCGCGTCGTCTTCCTTGCCGATCAGGCTCTTGAGTTGTGCGTCGTAATCGTTGCCGCTGCCGATCGCCTTTTCGAAGATCGTCGGATTGGAGGTCATCCCACGGACCCCCACCTCGATGAGCCGATGCAGTTCGCCCGATGCGAACATGCTGCGCCGAATGTTGTCGAGCCAAATGCTCTGTCCGGCTTCGTGCAAGGCGTTGAGGTTGGAATCCATGGGAGCCTCCTTAAGGCGTTAGACCTTCGCGAGCAATCCTGTCGCGGCTTCGACGACACCATCCGCGGTGAAGCCGAGCTTTTTGGCGATGTCGGCGGCGGGCGCCGACATGCCGAAGTGATCGATTCCGAATGCGAAGCCCCGATCGCCGACGATCTTCGACCAGCCGTAGGTCGAGCCGGCTTCGATCGAGACGCGAGCGCGAACGTCGCTCGGCAAGATGCTCTCGCGATACGCTTCGTCTTGGCCGAGAAAGAGCTCCATCGACGGCATAGAGACGACGCGCGTTTTCGTTCCGCGGCCATCGAGCGTTTTTGCCGCTTCGAGTGCGAGCGAAACTTCGGAGCCCGTCGCGATCAGAATCACGTCCGGTTGAACAGTCGCATCACCGAGGATGTATGCGCCGCGGCTGACATCTGCGTTGCGCGCACCCAGGAACGGAAGTTTCTGACGTGAGAGCACGAGCGCGGTCGGCCCCTTTTTCGCGATCGCGAACTTCCATGCTTCGAGCGTTTCGAGCGAGTCGGCCGGCCGGATGACGGTCACGTTCGGCGTCGCGCGGAGATTGCCGAGCTGCTCGATCGGCTGATGCGTCGGGCCGTCTTCGCCGAGGAAGACGCTATCGTGTGTGAAGACGAAGATCGCGCGCGTCTCGTTGATGGCGGCGAGCCGGATCGCGGGCTTCATGTAATCCAAGAAGGTGAAGAACGTCGCCGTGAACGGCACGATCCCGCTGTGAACGGCAAGGCCGTTCGTGATCGCGCCCATCGCGTGCTCGCGCACGCCGTAGTGGAAGTTCCGCCCGGCGTAGCTGCCGGGTTGGAAGTCGCCCATCCCCTTGAGATACGTCTTCGTCGAGGGATCGAGGTCGGCCGACCCGCCGCAGAGTTCCGGCATGTCCTTCGCAATCGCGTTCATCACGGTGCCGCCCGCTTCGCGCGAAGCCACGCTACCGTTGGCTTCGTCGAACGTCGGCCAAGAAATCGTGTCGGGGAGTTTTTCGTCGCGCACGCGCTGCAACTGCTTCGCGAGATCGGGATTCGCTTTCTCCCAGGCATCGAAGGCCTTGGTCCAGGCCTCTTGTGCGGCGCCGCCCTTCTTCCCGGCCTCGCGCCACCACGCGAGCACGTCGTCCGGGACGTAGAAATCGGGCGTCGTCGGCCAGCCGAGCGCCTCTTTCGTCTTGACCACGTTCTCTTTGCCGAGCGGCTCGCCGTGTGCTCCGGCCGTTCCGGCCCGCGGGGAACCGAAGCCGATGATCGTGCGAATGTTGAGCAGCGACGGCCGCGGATCTTGCTTGGCCGCATTGAGGGCCGCATCGATCGCCGCGACGTCGTTCCCGTCGTCGGCGACGATCTTTTGCACATGCCAGCCGTACGCTTCGTAGCGCGCGCCGACGTCTTCGGTGAACGAGAGATCGGTCGGGCCGGCGAGCGAGACCTTGTTATCGTCGTAGAGGACGATCAGCTTGCCGAGCTTGAGATGCCCCGCGAGCGACGATGCTTCGCTCGAAACGCCTTCCATCAGATCGCCGTCGCCGACGATGCAATACGTGTAATGATCGACGATCGTCTGCTCGCGATTGTACGTCGCCGCGAGTTGGGCTTCGGCCATCGCGAGCCCGACGGCATTTCCGATCCCTTGGCCGAGCGGGCCCGTCGTGACTTCGACGCCGGCCGTGTGATGGAGCTCGGGGTGTCCCGGCGTCTTGCTGCCGAGTTGCCGGAACGATTTGAGATCGTCGAGCGTCAGCGGATACCCCGAGAGGTAGAGGAGCGCGTAGATCAGCATCGAGCCGTGCCCGGCGCTCAAAACGAAGCGATCGCGGTCGAACCATGCGGAATCGTTCGCGTTGTATTTGAGATGGCGCGTCCAGAGGGTGTACGCCATCGCGGCGGCACCGAGCGGGAGGCCGGGATGGCCGGAGTTCGCTTTTTGCACGCCGTCGACCGCGAGAAAGCGGATGGCGTTGATGCGTTGCTGATCGTCTGGCGTATTAGGCAAGCTCGTTCTCCTCGAGACAGGCGCAGGCGGGACGGGTTCTTGACGTTCGCCCATCGGTTCACCATTCCCCGAACGGCTCCGTTGACTCGAAAAGTCGGGGCGGCGGAGGTCCTTCCAACCTCCGCCGTGCGTGCGTAGGAGTTCTCGGGCGGCGACGAACACAGGCACGCGGATGGATGCCGAGCGACTCGAAGCCGAGATACATGCCTTGCAGTCGGACCGCTCGGAGCTGCGCGGAAAACGCGGGGAAGCGGTCGACGAGGTGCTCGCCGCACTCGACGTCGGTGCCCTGCGCGTCTGCGAACCGGGCCCCGCGGGCTGGGTGACGCACGCCTGGGTAAAACAGGCGATCCTGCTCTACTTCGGCCGCTACGACAGCGTCGCGTCCGGGGTCCCGGGCGGTCTTTCGTATTACGACAAGGTGCCGACGAAGCAAAATTACGCGCTGCTCGGTGCGCGTTGCGTCCCGCCGGGCGTCGCGCGTTACGGTTCGTTCCTCGGTCGCGGCACGATCCTGATGCCGGGCTTCGTCAACGTGGGCGGCTACGTCGATGAAGGCTCGATGGTCGATACGTGGGCGACCGTCGGCTCGTGCGCGCAGATCGGGAAGAACGTCCATCTCTCGGGCGGGGTCGGGATCGGCGGCGTCCTCGAACCGGCGCAAGCGCAGCCCGTCGTGATCGAGGACGGCGCGTTCATCGGGTCGCGGGCGATCGTCGTCGAGGGAGTCTTCGTCGGGCGCGAAGCGGTCCTCGGTGCGGGCGTCGTGCTGACGGCGAGCACGCCCATCGTCGACGTGCGCGGCGCCGAGCCGACGACGACGAAGGGGCGCATCGAACCGCGCTCGGTCGTCATCCCCGGGTCGATTCCGAAGGCGTTTCCGGCGGGGACGTTCGGCGTGCCGTGCGCGCTCGTCATCGGCGAGCGTACGGAATCGACCGATCGCAAAACGAGCCTCGAAACGGCGCTGCGCGCGTTCGGGGTCTCGGTTTGAATCCCGCGATCGCAGCGGTCCCGGGATCGCTCATTCGCGCGTTGCACGCGCGGCGCGGACCGGCGACGATCGACCTCGGCATCGGGCAACCGACGCTCGCGCCCGACATCGCGTATTTCGAGCGCGCGACCGCGTGGACCGCGAAGCACGGCTGCCGCTATTCCTCCAACCTCGGCGACGAGGATCTGCGTGAGATGATCGCCGTGCATTACGCCTATCTCGGGCTCGCCGCGCCCGGGAACGTGTGCGTCACGAACGGCTCGGCGGAGGCCGTCTACGTCGCGTTGCGTTCGCTGATCGACGTCCGTGCGGGCGACGAGGTGCTCGTCGTCGAGCCCGCGTTCCCGATCTACGTGAAGATCGCGCAGGTCGAAGGGATGGCGCTACGCCGGGTATTCATCGATCCGCGTTCGCAGGATGGCTTCGATCCACAGGCGATCCTCGGCGCGATCACGCCGCAGACGCGCGTGATCGTCATCTGTTCGCCTTCGAACCCGACGGGGCGCGTGATCACGCAGCGCAGCGTCGATGAGATCGCGCGCGGCCTGCTCGCACGCGACGGGCCGCCCGTCTACGTGCTTCACGACGAGATCTATCGCGAGATCGCGTTTACGGACGACGTCGGGACGTTCGGCTCGGTCTATCCGCACACGATCGCGATCAATTCGCTCTCGAAATCGAACGCGCTCACGGGGCTGCGCATCGGATGGGCGATCGCGCCGGCCGAGGTGATGGCGCAGCTCGTCAAGATGCACGGCTGGGTATCGTCGTGCGCGAATACGTTCGGCCAACGCATCGCGGCCGAGATCTTCGCCGCGAACGATCTCGGCGGACATCGGGCGTGGTATGCGGCGCAGCGTTCCGGCGTCCTCGCGACGCTCGGTGAGATCGGGCTCGAACACGTCGTGCCGGAAGGGGCGTTCTACGTCTGCGTGCGCGTCGGCGGCGATACGCTCGCGTTCGCGGAGGAACTCGTCGTCACGCACGACGTCATCGCGATCCCGGGCGACATCTTCGCGCCCGAGATGGCGGGCTGGCTGCGAACGAGTTTCGTCTCGCCGCTCGCGGACGTGCGTACGGGGCTGACGCGGATCGCGGCGCTGCGCGACTGCGGGCTTCCCGACGAGAGTCTCGCGGAATGGGCGACGTGAGCCGCATCGCCGTTATTCATCGCCTCCGATCCAGACGGTTTGGACGTTTACGAATTCGTGGATCCCGAACGAGCTGAGCTCGCGGCCGTAGCCGCTGCGCTTGACGCCGCCGAACGGTAGGCGTGGGTCCGAGACCGTCATACCGTTAACGAAGACGGCGCCCGATTCGAGGCGCTCGGCGAGGCGTCGCGCGCGTTCGACGTCGCGCGTCCACAGATTCCCGCCGAGCCCGTATTGCGATGCGTTCGCGAGCGCGACGCATTCGTCGAGATCTTTGGCGCGGACGACCGCCGCGACCGGCCCGAACGTCTCTTCGTCGAAGAGCGGCATCCCGGGTAGGACGCCCGTCACGATCGTCGGAGCGTAGAAGAACCCCGGCCCGGCGACGCGCGTGCCGCCGAGCGCGAGCGTCGCGCCCATTGCGAGCGTGCGCGCGACTTGGCCTTCGAGGTTGTCGCGCAGATCGGCGCGCGCGAGTGGGCCGAGCGTGGTTTGTGCGTCGCGCGGATCCCCCGTCCGCAGCGCCGACGCAAGCGCGACGAACGCGGCGAGGAACGCGTCGTAGACGGGCGCTTCGACGATGAATCGCTTCGCGGCGATGCAGCTCTGCCCGGCGTTCTGAAAGCGCGCCTTCACGGCCGTCTCCGCGGCGCGCTCGATGTCGGCATCGGCGAGGACGATGAACGCATCGGAGCCGCCGAGTTCGAGGACGGTCTTCTTGAGCGCACCGCCCGCGGCCGCGGCGACGCTCGCGCCCGCGCGCTCGCTCCCGGTGAGCGTGACCGCGGCGATGCGCGAATCGACGACGACGGCCGACATGTCGTCGTTCCCGACGACGATTGTCGTGAACGCGCCCGCGGGGAAACCCGCGCGCTCGAACAGCGTCGCGATCGCGTACGCGCAGCCCGTTACGTTCGCGGCGTGTTTGAGCACGACGGTATTCCCCGCGACGAGCGCCGGCGCGGCGACGCGGAAGACTTGCCAGAACGGGAAATTCCACGGCATGATCGCGAGTAAAACGCCGAGCGGTCGATAGGCGACGTAGCTCTCGCGCGCGTTCGTCGCGACGTTCTCGTTCGCGAGCAGATCCGCGCCGCGGTCCGCGTAGAAGTCGCAGCCGACCGCGCACTTCTCGACCTCCGCTTCCGCTTCGGCGAGCGTCTTGCCCATCTCGCGCGACGCGAGGCGCGCGAGCTTCGCCTTCTTCGCACGCAGCTCGACGCCGACGGCGCGCACGAGCCGCGCGCGTTCGTCGATTCGGCGTTGCGACCAAACGCGATAACAGGCGACCGCACCATCGAGCGCTCGGTCCACCGTCTCCGCGTCGTCGAAGGCATACGTTTCGAGCGGTTCCTCCGAAGCCGGATCGATCGTCGAGAAGGTCCGCTCGTGCGTTGCGTTCATCTGCAGCACGTTTGCGATACGCGACGCCGGGTCCGTTCCGATCGGCGTGATCCGGCGGGAAGTGGTCGCAGCCGACGGCAATGTACGCGGGCGCGTTCCGGCCGATCGAAGCTCGTGCAACCGCGTACTCGCACCCCGACGTTCGGAGGCCCGTGCCGATTCTCTCTCCGCGAACGAAGCCGACCATCGTTTTCATCGGCGTGACGACCGAGGGTAGTTCGATTCACCGCGTCTTCCCCGCCTGGGCGCGCCGGCTCGGCCTCGAAGCCGAGATCCTCGGGCTCGATCTCGCTCCGCGTAGCGACCCCGCGGTCTATCGCGATGCGGTCCGCGCGATTCGCGAAGATCCGCTCGTGCGCGGCGCGGCGATCACGACGCACAAGCTCGCACTCTACGACGCCTGCTACGATCTCTTCGACGAGTTCGACGCGTATGCCGAGGCGATGGCGGAGGTGAGCTGCATCTCCAAACGCGGCGATCGCCTGCGGTGCGGTGC
>CAZZYZ010000001.1:58657-66633 GCA_964658425.1 Vulcanimicrobiota bacterium
GCGAAAGATCCGGTCACGTCCGGACTCGCGCTCGACGGCTTCGTCCCGAAGACGCATTTCGCTCTTGCGCCGACCGACGTCTTCGTCATCGGCGCGGGCGGTTCGTCGATCGCGCTGACGTGGCATCTGATGCAGCGCCGGCCCGGCGTCGCGGCGCCCGCGCGCATCTTCGTCTCCGATCGCGATCCCGATCGGCTCGCGGAGATCGCGCGTATCCATGCCGGGATCGAGACGGATTCGGAACTCGTCTACGTGCTCGCCGACCGGCGAGAGGCGAACGACGCGATCGTCGCGCGTCTGCAAGAGCGGTCGCTCGTCGTGAACGCGACGGGGCTCGGGAAGGACGCACCCGGCTCGCCGCTGACGGCGGATGCGGTCTTTCCCCATCGTGGAATCGCATGGGATTTCAATTATCGCGGAGAGCTCGTGTTCCTCGATCTGGCGCGAGCGCAGCGGCACGACCGCGAGCTCGAGATCGAAGACGGCTGGACGTACTTTTTGCACGGCTGGCTCGCGGCGATCGCCGAGATCTTCGATATCGACATCCCGACGTCGGGCCCGCGTTTCGAAGAGCTGGCGTCACTCGCAGCCGAATCGATGGCCGCCGTTCACCAAGCCCCGGTGCGGAGCGTCTTCGCGGGGCATTAGCCCTCGCAGCGGCGCGTCCGTGCGTGCGTGCGAGAACGTTCGATCAGCGATAACGAACGTTGAAGATCGAGCCGAAGGCGACCGCGATGATTCCGATCGTCACGGCGTAGATGATCGACGACGATCGCAGCCGGTATCGAAGCGAGTGCGATCTTCACCGACAAGAAAACCAAATCTCGAAACGAGATACGACGCCGACGATCCGAACGCGACCGGCCGGCTGGAAGTCGGATTCGTTCGGTTCCGATCTCGCGATCATGGTCGGCTCCTCAAATTCGCGTCCTCTTCGAATCGTAATTGAAATGATACGATCGAGGACGCGCGTCGTGTTACGGCGATGACGTTCATGACTCCCGTACTTTTAAATTTCCAATCCCGAACGCGTTGCACACGACGCTCTCGAGGGCCGCGCGTGGAATCAGACCGATCGTTTCGGTTCCGGCGACCACGACGCCGGATCGCGATGCGAGCTCGCGGACGAGATCGACGACGAGCGCGATCGGCGTTGCGGCGACGTTCGTCAGATTACACGAAACTTGCACGCGACCGTCGCCTTGGCGCAGGCCGAGCGCGCGGAGGCTTCGCAATCCGCCGTCGCGCTCGCGGATGCAGCTTGCGATGCGCTTCGCGAGTGCGAGGTCGTCGCTCGCGAGCACGATGTTGAACGCGACGAGCAGACCGCGCGCGCCGATCGCTACGGCGCCCGCGCTCGAGTGGAAACCGGCGCCCGTGTCGGGCGCGTCGGTTCGCACGGCCAATCCTTCGAAATTACCGCGGCGCACGTCCGGAAGCGTCCGTCGAACGGAACGGTCTCCGTTCGATTCGTGTCGCGACGCTTCGTCGTAGAAATAACTCGGAATCGAAAGTTCGTCCCATAACCGCGCGGCGGCGGCGTGGGCGATTTCGACCGCGTCGTCGGGCGTCGCGTCGCCGAACGGCACGAACGGGAGGACGTCGAGCGCCCCGATGCGCGGGTGGACGCCCGCGTGCGTTCGGAGATCGATGCGGTCGCGCGCGACTCGCGCGAGCGCGACCGCCGCGTCGAGCACGCGCTCGCGCGTTCCGAAGAACGTGAAGACGCTGCGATGATGGGCCGCGTCGCTCGTCCGATGCGCGAGCGCGGCGCCGCTTTCGCGGATTGCGTCGGCACACGCCTCGACGACGCCGAGATCGCGGCCCTCCGAGATATTCGGAACGCACTCGAAGATCTTCATCCGAGCGTCGTGCGGATCGCTTCCGCGATATCGCGTACGGCGAGCGTACCGTCGTCGCGCGACGCGCTCGGGCCGGGCGGCGCGACGACCGTCGTGAAGCCGAGCTTGCGCGCCTCGCCGACGCGTCGCGCGCGCGCCGCCGTCGCGCGCACCTCACCGGAGAGTCCGAGTTCGCCGAACGCGGCCGTCCCCGCGGGCAGCGCGATCCCGCGGAACGCCGACGCGATCGCGAGCGCGATGCCGAGATCGGCGGCGGGTTCCGAGATGCGCAGGCCGCCCGCGACCGACGCGTAGACGTCCTGCGACCCGAGCGCCATCCCGGCGCGGCGTTCGAGGACGGCCAGGATCATCGCGAGCCGTGCGCGGTCGACGTTCGCGGCGAGCCGCTGCGGCGTGCCGTAACTCGTCTCGCCGACGAGCGCTTGGATCTCGACGAGCACGGGCCGCGACCCGACGACGCTCGCGACGATGCACGATCCGCTCGGCCGCGTCGCCGCACCGCCGCGGCCGAGAAAGAGCTGCGAGGGATTGTTGACTTCGTGAAGTCCTTTACCATCCATCGCGAAGACGCAGATCTCGTCCGCGCTCCCGAAGCGGTTCTTGTGCGCGCGGACGATCCGGTATTCGGCGCCGTTGTCGCCTTCGAAGTACAGCACCGTATCGACGAGATGCTCGAGCAATCGCGGCCCCGCGATCGAGCCGTCCTTCGTCACGTGGCCGACGACGAACGTCGCACAATCGGTACGCTTCGAGAACTCCATGAGCGCGGTCGCGCAGTCGCGGACTTGCGCGACGCTTCCGGCGAACGACTCGACGTCCGGCAGCGCCATCGTCTGGATGGAATCGACGACGAGGACGCGCGGCCGGATCGTCTCGAGCGCGTCGAGGATCGCACGCAGGTTCGTCTCCGCGAAGAGCAGCAGGTCGTCGCCCGCGCCGAGCCGTTCCGCGCGCAGCTTCGTCTGCGCGGCCGATTCCTCGCCGCACACGTAGACGACGGGGCCGGTCTCCGCCCCGTCCGAGCCCGCGAGTCGCGCCGCGATCTGCAAGAGCAGCGTCGACTTCCCCGCTCCGGGCGGCCCGCCGAGCAGGACGAGGCTGCCCGGAACGATCCCGCCCCCGAGCAACGTGTCGAACTCGCCGAGCCCGCTCGACATGCGCGTGAGCCGCCCGCTCGGAACGTCGCCGAGTCGGATCGGCGCCGAGAGCGTGGCGGCCGCCGCGCGTGCCGCGCCCGCGCCCTTCGATTTCGGCGCGGCCGCGGGCGCATCGACGAACGTATTCCACGCATCGCACGCGGGGCATCGACCGAGCCACCGCAACGACTCGTGCCCGCACGCAGAACAGAAGAATCCGGAACGAGCTTTCGCCACGCCCGGCGTTTCGCGCCGCGCATCTCGTTGGCCCGTGCCCTCGATATGCGCATCGACGCTACCGCGGCGTGGCACGTCAACGTCGAAGACGCGCGCGTCGGAAGCGTGGCTACTTCGATTTTGCGAGAGTGGGGTCGGTTCGATTGCGATGCGGATCGGATTTGGTTACGATCGTACGTACCGGTCGTGGAGGTTCGATTCGTGAGCATGCCGCCGTCGTCGAAGGTGACGACGTTCATCGTTACACGAGACCGCGAGAGAGCGAAAGCATTCTACGGCGGCACGCTCGGCTTTACGCTCTTGCACGAGGATACGTTCGCGGCCGTTTACGATCTCAACGGAACGTCGCTTCGGATATCGACGTCGCCGGAACACGTGCCGCAGGCGCATACGGTACTCGGTTGGGAAGTCGTCGATATCGCGGCGACCGTACGCACGCTTCGTGACGTTGGAGTTACGTTTCGAATCTACGACGGCTTCGGGCAGGACGCACTCGCCATTTGGGCCGCGCCCGGCAGCACCTCGAAAGTCGCGTGGTTCGAAGATCCGGACGGCAATCTCCTGAGCATCGCGCAGCTGTAGCTGCTCGCCGGAGGCGCCGATGCCAGGGCGGTCCTCGTCGAGCGCGAACGGTCGGCCCCCGGAATGACTGGTCACGCTCACGTTGCGATCGACGGTCCCGCCGGGAGCGGGAAGACCACGGTGGCACGGGCGCTGGCTCGTCGCTTGGGCGTGCTCTATCTCGATACGGGCGCGATGTATCGCGCGGTCGCGCTCTGCGCGCTTCGGGCCGGGATCGATCCGGGCGAGGAGGCGGCGGTCGTCGACGTCATAACGCAGCGTCCGGTTCGCGTCACGTTCGATCCGAGCGAGCCCGACGGCTTTCGCGTCTGGTCGGGCGAGGAGCCGTTCGGCGCCGAGCTCCACGATAATTCGGTGAGCCGAATCGTCTCGCTCGTCGCCGCGCATCCGCGCGTGCGGACGGCGATGGTCGATCGGCAACGTTCGATCGCCGCCGAGAACGCGGTCGTCATGGCCGGCCGCGACATCGGGACGGTGGTTCTCCCGGACGCCCCCTTCAAGATCTATCTCACCGCCTCGGTCGACGAGCGCGTCGAGCGCCGTAGCGCCGAACTCACCGAGCGCGGCGCGAGCGTCGAGCGCGACGAGTTGCGCCGCGAGATCGAGCGCCGCGACCTGCTCGATTCGACCCGCGAGACCTCGCCGCTGCGTCCCGCCGAAGACGCGATCGAGATCGATTCCACGGGCCAGACCGTCGAGGCGGTCGTCGAACGAATCGCGGCGCTCGTGCGGGCCCGCGCGTGAATCCGGGGGTTTATGCCGCGGCGAAGGCCGGCTCGTTTGCGCTCGGGCGCGTCGTCTGGCGGATGCGGGTAAGCGGCGTCGAGCACGTGCCCCTCACCGGTCCCGTGATCGTGGCCTGCAATCACGCCTCGAACCTCGATCCGCCGCTGCTCGGCTCGTGCGCGCCCCGGCCGATCACGTACATGGCGAAGAAGGAGCTCTTCGCGATCCCGGTCCTCGGGCCGCTGATCACGGCGCTCGGCGCCTTCCCGGTCGATCGCAGCCGCGGCGACGTCGCGGCGATCAAAGCCGCGGCCCGCGTGTTGCAGACGGGCGCCGCGCTCGGTATCTTCCCGGAGGGCGGCCGCAACGGGGACGGCTCGAAGGCGCCGCAATCCGGGGTAGCGCTCCTCGCGTCGCTCTCGGGGGCGCCCGTCGTCCCGGCCTACATCGACGGCACCGTCCACCCGAGCCGGCTCGGGCGCATCAGCGTCGTTTTCGGAGAACCCTTGCGGTTCGAGCCGGGTCGGAAAGCGAGGCGCGAGGACTTGTCGAAGTGGACCCTCGAGCTCATGGAACGGATCTACGGCTTGCGAGAGGGACTGCGTGCACATTAAGAAGGCGAAGACTCAGGGGTTCTGCTTCGGGGTCGCGATCACGCTCAAAAAAGCGGAGGAGACGGTTGCGGCGCGCGGTGAGGGGACGGTGACGACCCTCGGCCACATCGTCCACAATCCGCAGATGGTCGCGTCGTTCGAAGACAAGGGGCTCGTCAACGCGCACAGCGTCGACGACGTCGAGTCGGGGACGCTCTTCGTTCGCGCCCACGGCCTCCCGGTCGAAGTCTTCGAGAAGGCCGAGCAGAAGGGCCTCACGATCGTCGATGCCACCTGCCCGATGGTCACGAAGATCCACGTGCAGGCGCAGAAGCTCCGCAACGACGGCTACAAGATCGTCGTCGTCGGCGACAAGAACCACCCCGAGGTGAAGGGTACGCTCTCGCACGTCCCCGGAGCTTGGTGCATCCAGGGCCCCGAGGATATCGACGCCTTGCCGCGGGCGAGCAAGGTCGGCGTGGTCGTGCAATCGACGTGGTCCGGCGCCGGCTTCACGGAGATCGTGCAGAAGCTCAGTTCGAAATACTACGAAGTCCGCGCCGTCAACACGATCTGCACGGATACGCACAACCGTCAGTCCGAAGCCGAGACGCTCGCGACGCAGGTCGAAGTGATGGTCGTCGTCGGCGGCAAGACGTCGGCGAACACGAAGCATCTGGCCGATCTCGCGGCGACGAAGGGCGCGCGCTCGTATCACGTCGAGGGTCCCGACGAACTCGAACCGCAGTGGTTCGAGAACGTCGGCGTCGCGGGCCTCATGTCCGGCGCATCGACGCCCGGTTGGCTCGTCGATCAGGTCGAGGCGCGCATGGAGGCGCTCAGCCGTCGAGCTAGTTAGTATAATCGAAGCCCACCTCGCCCGGACGCTCGAGCGTCATCGCGGATCGTCTCCGATTTACGAGATGATCCGCTATCACTTCGGCTACGACGAAGCGGGGAAGGCGAAGGCGGGGAAACGGCTGCGACCGCAGCTTCTCTTACGCACTGCCCTCGAAGAGGGCGGCGAGATCGAACGCGCTCTCGACGCGGCCGTAGCGATCGAGATCCTGCACAATTACTCGCTCGTTCACGACGACATCGAGGACGGGGACGAGTTGCGCCACGGCCGCACGACGATTTGGAAAAAATACGGCGTCGCGCAGGGGATCAATGCGGGCGACGCGCTCTGCGCGATCAGCTATCTCACGCTGCTGCACGAGGAGGCGGTCGTCCCGCCCGATCGCGTCGTCGAGATGTTGCACGTGCTGCACGAAGCGAATCTGCTGATGTGCGAGGGCCAGGGCCTCGATATCGGCTTCGAGACGAGCACGCACGTGACGATGCCGCAATATCTCGAGATGATCGCCGGCAAAACCGGAGCGCTCTTCGCCGCGTCGTGCAAGCTCGGCGCGCTCGCCGCGGGCGCGAACAGCGCGCGCGCCGAGGCCTACGCGACGCTCGGCCGCGCGTACGGGCTCGCCTTTCAGATTCGCGACGACGTGCTCGGGACGTGGGGCTCGAGCGACGTCACGGGCAAGCCGAGCGGCGCCGATATCGCGCGCCGCAAATGGAGCTTTCCGATCGTCTGGGCGCTCGGCACGCCGCCGTCTGCCGATCGTCGGATCGTCGCCGACGCGTACGCGCGCGGCGTCGAGGCGGGCGAGGTCGCGAGCGTGATCGCCGCGCTCGAACGGCTCGGCGCCCGCAGTGCCGCCGATGCCGCGCACGATCGCGCACTCGACGATGCCGACGAGATCGCGCTCGCCGCGCAGCTCGACGTCGACCGGGCGATTCGCGAGTTCCTCGCGCAAGGCGCGCGTCGCGTTGCGTAGCGGAGCTTCGACGCTGCGCGGTGCGGGCGAACGCATCCGCGCGAACGTACTTCCCGTCCCCGTCGTCATGGCGGGGCTGCTCCTCGTCGCGTTCGTCGTGCGGCTGCTGTTCATCAACGCCGACGGGTTCCGCAACGACGTTTCGACCTTCGAAGCGTGGTCGCTCACGCTCGTCGATTATCCGACGCGCGAGTTCTTTGCGAAGGCCGGGTTTGCGGATTATCCGCCCGGGTATTTTTTCGTGCTCTGGATCGTCGGTCATCTGTATCGATTGTTCGTGCATAGCGATCCGACGTACGGATTGCTCCGCATCGCGGTCAAGCTCCCCGCGATCCTCTGCGATCTCGCCGACGCACTGCTGATCTTCGCGATCGTGCGTCGGCTCGCGCCGATCGGTTGGGCGTTCGCGGCCGCCGCGTTCTTCGCGTTCGATCCGGCTGCCATCTTCATCTCCGCGTATTGGGGGCAGGTCGATTCGGTCGCGGGCCTGTTCACGCTGCTCGCGCTCTACGCGTTGCTGCTCGCCGACGGCCGGACCGGCCGCGCGGCGACGCTCTGCGTCGCGGCTGCGTGGATCGCGCTCGGCTATTCGATCCTCATCAAGCCGCCGGCGATCGTCGCCGCGCCGCTCTTCATCGCCTACGCATTCGCATCGAGCGAGCGGGCGCGACGGCTGGAACGCTACGCGGGGACGTATCTCGGCATCGCGGGCGCGCTCGTCCTCGCCTATCTCGCGGCGTTCGCATTCCATGCGGGTCTCGATCCGCTCGATCAGTTCGCGTGGCTGTACGGTCGGTACAAGTACGCGTCGTCCGTCTATCCGTACAACTCGGTCAACGCGTTCAATCTGTACGTCATCGGCGCGAATCATTTCTGGCAGAGCGATGCGGTGCTCGTTCCGAACTGGACGATCGGCGGCCGCGTCGTCGGCCTGCCGCAGTACGTCTGGGGCATCGGGCTCTCGCTCGTCGCCGTCGCGCTCGTCCTCTCGCGCTACGTGCAGCGCCG
>CAZZYZ010000002.1:0-50829 GCA_964658425.1 Vulcanimicrobiota bacterium
ACGGCGGCACCGACGGCGGCTCCGACCGCGACGCCCGTCGGCACGACGTCGTGCAACGGCGCGGCGATCGATAACGGTCCCCTCTCGAACTCCTCGGGGACGCTCGCGACCGGTATCGCGAAACCGTTCGACTTCCCCGTGCAGCACGGCTGTAACGGTGCCGGGTACACGGCGGCCGTCATCATCGACGATCCGGTGAACACGAGCTACGTCGCCTCGTATCTCTCCGCGGCGGGCGTCACGCAGACCGGGACGATCACGAACGAAGCCGTCGACGGCGGCGGCTCGGGCGACGACCCGGAGACCGATCTCGACGTGCAGACGATCTCGGGCCTCGCGCCCGGCGCGAACATCATCGTCTACCACATCGGCTCGCTCTCCGATCAAGCGATCGAAGACGGCTACAATAAGGTTCTGAGCGACGGGACCGCGAGCGTCGTCAATTCGTCGTTCGGCGGGTGCGAATCGAGCGATACCGC
Source organism: Vulcanimicrobiota bacterium (assembly GCA_964658425.1). Lineage (GTDB taxonomy): Bacteria > Vulcanimicrobiota > Vulcanimicrobiia > Vulcanimicrobiales > Vulcanimicrobiaceae > CAZZYZ01. The sequence goes on from CAZZYZ010000002.1 coordinate 480, forward strand.
GTTCGAATCGGGGACCAACGCGATCGCGCAGCAGGGCGCGTCCGTCGGCGTCACGTTCGCGGCGTCCGCGGGCGATACCGGGAGCGACGAGTGCGGCAGCAACAACACGAAGGGCGTCTCGGCACCGGCGGGCGATCCGTACTTCACGTCGATCGGCGGCGTGAATTTCACGTACACGTCGGCGGGCGTTCTGCAAACGGTCACGGCGGGTAGCTCGTCGTGCAACGGCGGCGTGAACAACGTCTGCTACGGCGGCGGCGGCGTCTCCACGGTCGTCGCGCTGCCGAGCTGGCAGAGCGGGATCGCGGGCGTGATCACCTCGGGGCGCAATCAACCCGACATCTCGCTGCCGTTCGATCCGGTCGCGGTCTACACGGGCGGTGCGTTCGCGGATTACCTCGGCACGTCGTGGTCCTCACCCGCAGCCGTCGCGCTCTTCATCGAAACGAACGAATTGCACGGATCGAAGATCGGCTGGCTGAACCCGACGCTCTACAGCCTGTTTTCGTCGAGCGGTTACAACTCGTACTACACGCCGTGCACGTCGGGCAACAACATCGCTTACTCATGCTCCGCGACGCAGTACAATCAGGCGGCGGGGATCGGAACGCCGAAGGGGTTCGCACTGGCGAAAGCGCTCTGACCGAATTTCCCGGTTCGGCGCTCCGCTTCTCGCGGAGTACCGAAGGTGACGTAAAGCATCGCCAAAAAAAGCGGGGTGAGCGATCGTATCGCTCGCCTCGTTTTTTGCGTTCCTCAACGCGATGCGCTTTTGCATATCGGCGAGCGTTTACGTTTTCGAGATTGGAAGATCCATGCGGTTCATATCGCGCTTCGCGGCGTCGACGCTCGGCTTCTCGCTGGTCCTCTCGGCGTGCGGCGGCCACGGCGGTTCCCCGCTGCCGGTGACGGGCGGCACGTCGAACGCGTCGTCATCGACACGATCCGCAGCGGGTGCGAGCACGGCGACCACCGCGGCGCTCATCGCGGTGCCGCGAACGTTCGGCAGGCTCGCCTTCACCGACACGGGGCGGCGTTCGGCATCGGCGCCCGTCAGCGTCTCGCTCACGCTCGCGTACAATCACCAAGCCGAGCTCGATGCGTTCGTCGATAACGTCAGCGATCCGAATTCGGCCGGGTACCGTCAGTTCCTCACGCCCGACGCCTTCGATGCGTATTACGCACCGACGCCGCTTCAGGAAGAGACGGTCGTTCGCTCCTTGCAACGTGCGGGCTTCACGATCGAGCAACGCTTTTCCAATCGCACGATCGTCGATGCGACCGCGCCGAGCGCGACGGTCGAGCGCTATTTCGCGACGGAGATGCACACGCTGCAGCAGGGCAAATACGGCGAGCGCTTCGCGAATCTCAAACCGGCGTTCGTACCGGCCGCGATCGCGCCGCTCGTCCGAACGGTCTCGCTCAGTAACGTCGTCATCGCGCAGACGGTCGCCGACCAGGATGCATCGGTCGCTTCCGATCAGGTCGCGCCCGGCGCGAACTGCTCCGGACAGTTGCTCGCGAACCCCGGTTTCGAATCGGGCAACGTGAAGTGGACCGCGACGTCCGGCGTCATCAAGGATGATAAAACGCATGCGAGCGCGGGCAGTTGGTTCGCATTTTTAGACGGCGCGACGACCGCGAAGACGGAGACGCTCGAGCAGACCGTAACGATCCCCGCCGGTTGCAGGGCGACGCTCGCGTACGTCCTCGAAGTCGGAACGAACGAGACGAGTACCTCGACGCTCGATACGCTCGCGCTCGCCGTGAACGGAACGACGGAGCAATCGTTCTCCAATCGCACGACGACGGGCGGCACGTACGTCACGCAGAAGGTCGATCTCTCGGCGTTCGCGGGCAAGAGCGTCACCGTGCTCTGGACCTCGAAGCAGACCGGCTCGAAATCGACATCGTTCTTCATCGATACGACATCGCTATCGCTGAGCGCGGCGCCGACGCCGACTCCGAAACCGACGGTGAAGCCGACGGCGACGCCGAGCCCGAAACCGACCGTCACGCCGACGGTGAAACCGACCTCGACGCCGGTCGCGACGTCGTGCAAGGGGACGGCGAGCGACGAGGGGCCGCTGAGCAATTCATCGGGGACGCTCGCGACGGGCGTCGCGAAACCGTTCGACTTTCCCGTGCAGCACGGCTGTAACGGTGCGGGGTATACGGCGGCCGTCGTCATCGACGACCCGATCAATACCGGCTTCGTGGCGAGCTATCTCTCCGCATCGGGCGTCAAGGAGAGCGGAACGATCTCGAACGTCGCCGTCGACGGCGGCGGCTCGGGTGAAGACGTCGAGACCGACCTCGACGTGGAGACGATCGCCGGCCTCGCACCGGGTGCGAACATCATCGTCTATCACATCGGCTCACTCACCGATCAAGCGATCGAGGACGCTTACAATAAGGCGATAAGCGACAAGGCGACGAGCGTCGTCAACTCGTCGTTCGGCGGATGCGAGTCCTCCGATACGCCCTTCGAGTCATCGACGAACGCGATCGCACAACAGGGCGCGGCCGTCGGCGTCACGTTCGCGGCATCGTCGGGGGATACGGGAAGCGACGAATGCGGGAACCTCGATACGAAGGGCGTCAGCGCTCCGGCGGGCGATCCGTACTTCACCTCGATCGGCGGCGTAAATTTCACGTATTCGAGCGCGGGCGTGCTGCAATCGATCACGGCCGGTGCCGCATCGTGCGGGAACGCGAGCGGCGCGTGCTACGGCGGCGGCGGCGTCTCGACGGTCGTCGCGCTCCCGAAATTCCAGACGGGGATCTCCGGGATGATCACCTCGGGTCGCAATCAACCGGACATCTCACTACCGTTCGATCCCGTCGCCGTCTATACGGGGAGCGGCTTCGGGAGTTATCTCGGAACGTCGTGGTCCTCACCCGCGGCCGTCGCGCTCTTCGTCGAAACGAACGAATTGCACGGGTCGAAGATCGGCTGGGTCAACCCTTCGCTCTACAGCGTCTTCGCCGCGAGCGGATATTCGGCGGATTATACGCCGTGTACGTCGGGGAATAACATCGCCTACTCGTGCACCGCGTCTCACTACAATCAAGCCGCGGGGATCGGGGCGCCGAAGGGGTTCGCACTGGCGAAAGCGCTCTAGCTCATGGCTTCGTTTGTCCGACGATCGTCGCGCGGAGGAGACCGCCGAACTGCTCCTCGGCCACGTGGTAACACTCACACGCGGCGTCGATCAACGACGCGCGATCCACGATCGTGATAACGCCGCCGCGGTAGTCGATAAAGCCGGCCTTTCGTAAGATGCCGGCGGCGAGCGTCACGCCGGAGCGCTGCGTCCCGAGCATCATCGCGAGATATTCGTGCGTGAGCGGGATGTCGTCCGCAGCGACGCGATCCCGCGTCATGAGCAACCAGCGCGCGCACCGTTCGTAGACGCTATGCAGACGATTGCACGCCGCGAGCTGTCCGAGCATGTTGACGTACGCCTGCACGTAACGATCGAGTAGCTGACGAAAGCGCGGATCTTCTTTGAGAACGTTGAACGCCGCGAGCGGCATGCGCACGGCGGTGCCCGGGACCTGACAATACGATTCGTTCGCCGTCGTCACCGCTCCGAACAGAATCGGCAGGGCCGATAAGCCCTCCCGGCCCACGGTGCCGACTTCGACCTGACTTCCGTCCCGCATCCGCGTCACGATCGAGAGCACGCAATCGATCGGAAAATAGACCTCGCGAATCGGTTCGTCCGGCTGATATATGCTGTCGCGCAGCCGGAGTTGCCGAACGACGGCACGTTCGGTGACGAACGCTGCCTGGGCCGGATCGAGACCCGCGAGGATAGCGTTGTGCCGCAAAAGCTCCGGCGTGAGCTCGCTCGACACGATCGGTTGACGCTTCTTCGACACAAAGCGCGCGATTTTGTGGAGCTCATCTCGATCTCCTACGGATACGCGCGGTCGGTCGGAATCGCACAGTATTCGCTTCGCCGATCGTGCGACACTCGTCGCGAACGGGCGCGCGTCGATTCGGTGGAATCCTCGACACGATAGAAAAAACACGGCACATCACGATCGATCGAACGGTCGCCATCGATTCGTTCCGGCGCTAGTAACAAAGAACATCAACCGGTCGAAATCTAGCGGCTGCGCGCATGGCGCACGCTTCGAAGGATGAATGGAGTCCGACGTGTTGCACGATTCGCAGGGAAACGTTCGCGTTCGTCGCCCCCGGGTCACGACGCAACAGGACGCCGACGCGGCATGATCCAGGTCGAGTCGGAGCGTGATTTCACGATCGTTACGGTATATGGCGATATCGACGTTTCGGCGATTACGTACCTCGGGCGAATGTTCGGCTACATCGACCTCGCCATGTTCGTCGTCGTCTCGTTCAAAAAGCATCGTCACGTCGATTCGTCGATCGTGCAACTGTTACTCGCGCAACACGACGCTCGCAAGGGAAGACTCATCGTCGTCGCCCCGAGCGACTCCGCAGCCGGTCGCGTGTTGACGTTCGCCCGATTGCACGCGAACCGGCTCTCGGTCGTCGACCGTCATGCCGAGGCCGTCACCATGATCGGTTCACGCGAGCGCCTGACGCGCGCGTCGTTCGCGACCGATACAGGCCTATGAATCTCTATCATACGACGACGATCGCCGCGGCGCGAGAGATCGACCTCGGCGGTTTCGAAGAGGTCGCCGGAGATCACGGCATCTACTTTGCGGATCGGCCGCTCGGCCGCGACGACCTCGGGCCGCTCGGGGCGGTGATCTTCATCATCTCGCTTACGGATGCCGAGCTCGTCGGCCTCGATCACCGGGACGTCGATGAAGGCGGCGCGCCGTATCACGAATGGTTGATCCCCTCGGAGCTCGCGAATCACGTCGTCAAGAATCGGCTACGTATCGACGGACGGATCTCCGCGTTTAAGCCCGATCAGCCGACGGTCGACGGTGTCGGCAGGTAAGCGCCATGCTCGTTTCGCGCGCTCACGCGTAGGTGCGGGCAGCTACATCGCCGGCTTCGTCTTCTGATCGACCGCGAAGGAATGAGACAGGTTGGTCGGCGTCGAGTTGAGTAGGCCGGGATCTCCCGCCGCGAGGTGCGCGTTCTCCGGCGCCAGCCGATAGCCGACGGAGAGCACGATCTTCTTTGCGCCCGCGGCGACCTCGCGACACGACGTATCGTACGTGTGATATCGGCGATCACCCAACCGCCGCCGTGATAGTACGCGAGTACGGGAAACGCGGAAAGGTCGTCTCGAAACGAGTACCGGAGATAGCTTCGAAACACAGCGGCCACGACGCGCCGAGGTGAAGCGGAGCGCAATGGTCACGAAAAACGGGCATCGACGAAACGTCGGCGCGCGGAGAGTCTTCTGGTCGATCCTCGCGTCGCTCGGGCTTAACGGCCTGCTGCTGGTCCTCTTTCCGCACCTCGCGTTTCGCCCGAGCGAGGTGAAGCAGCGAACCGCCGTCGTCGCCGTGCTCCACCTCGAGCATCGCCGGCCCACGCCGCGACCGACCATGCCGCCGCGTCGTCCCCCGCCGCCGCGACCGCCGAAGATCGTGCGCACGCCCGCCCCCGTGAAGCCGACACCCGTCGCGCGCGCGACCCCGCTACGCCGCCCGCGTGCGACAGCCCATCCGAAACCGCATCGCATCGTTCGCACGCCACATATGACGTCACGAGACACGTCGGGCGCGCCGTCGATGTCGTTCCAACACAATCAAAGCGTCAAGCTCCGGATGCCGCTGCAATACGACACCCAAGATCTTGGGAACGGCGCGGCCTCCGACATATCGAAGTACGTCGATTTCTCGAAAGCGAAAGGCGCGTTCGTGCCGCAGGTCTGGCTCGTCCATCTCAACGTGTCGTATCTCAGCGGCCCGACGTTGAAGGACGCAGTTCACGACATCCTCGCGAGCCTGCAGCCCGACGGGGCGAAGATCTCGGCGAGCAAGCCGCAGCGCGTCTGCCACGGAAAATACGCGGCATGGTTTATTTCGTACTCGCAGCCGACGCAAGACCTCCCGGGCCAGTACGAGAGCATCCTCTTCCTCCAGGGAGATACGATGTTTCGCGTGATGTATTCACGCCCGCTCGGTCAGCCCGAAGACCCGCAGACGCGCGCCTCGATGAACGCGCTCTGCCCGAAATAACGACAAAAGAAAACGCGGCCCGTTCGGGCCGCGTTCGTCGTTGGTGGAGCTGTCGGGGAACTGCCCCCCGAGTCCGAATCGCCGGACCAGTGCTTTCTCCAGGCTCAGCTTCGATTTTGTCTTAGATCAACGAACGTCTCGAAACCAGACTTACGCCGACGGCAACCCCTTGAGTTTCGGATGGCTTGCAGAGCGGACGCCCCATCCTAGCCGGACTTTATGACGGTATGCGAGGTGGTTCCGGCGACCCCTCGCGTACCGTCGCTAACCTAAATTAGGCAGCGAGTGCGTAGTTGTTGTTCGCGTGTAAACGCGTTGCGATCGTTTTAGGAGAGCTCGCAACTCCGCCTGCTTACACTACCCACGGTCTGACCCGTCGAAGCTGCTCAGCCCCGCGTACGTGGATGGACCCGAACCGGCTTTCTCCGGCGCCGTCCATTCTACCATGACCCGGCCCCGTGTCAAACGGTGGCGCGGCGGAGGCCACCCGGGCGGCTGGTTGAACCGACGGACGTGGACACTTCGGGCCTCGTGTTTCTCATGTTGGTCGGGATCGTCGCGGTCGCCGTCGTCGCGAAGCGCTTTGCGATTCCGTATCCGATCGCGTTCGTCATCGCCGGCTCCGCGTTCGCGTTCGTCCCGCACGTGCGGATCCCGGAACTCGATCCGAAATGGGTGTTCCTCATCTTCTTACCGCCGCTCCTCATGTCGGCCGGCTACACGACGGATTGGCTGCAATTCAAAGAAAACGGGCGCGCGATCGGGACGCTCGCGATCGGGCTCGTGATCTTTACGACCGGCATCGTCGCGGTCGTCGCGCACGCGCTGCTCCCCGATATCGGCTGGGCGGCCTGCTTCGTGCTCGGGGCCGTGATCTCGCCGCCGGATGCCGTCGCCGCGGGCGCCGTTTTCGAACGCTTCGCGGTCCCGGGCTCGATCGTGACGATCCTCGAGGGCGAGGGTCTCGTGAACGACGCGGTCGCGCTCGTGCTTTACGGTTTCGCGATCGAAGCGGTGACGACGGGGCATTTCTCGCTGCCGGCAGCCGGATTCGCGTTCGTCGCCGAGTCGATCGGCGGCGTGGCATTCGGCCTCGCGGCGGCGTGGGGCTCGCGGAAGCTCATCCTCGCGCTCAAGCGCTTCGATCTTTCGGACACGCTGATCGAAGTGACGATCCAGCTCATTCTGCCGTTCGCGATCTACGTCGTCGCGGGTGCCGTCCACGTTTCGAGCGTGCTCGCCGTCGTGACGGCCGGCATCTACATCGGTCGCGGTGCGAACAAGATTCTCGACGCGGACGCGCGCCTCGTCGGCACGAGCGTCTGGCAGCTGCTCGTCTTTCTGCTCAACGGTTTCGTGTTTCTCTTGATCGGGCTGCAGATGCGCTCGATCGTGACCGATCCGTCGTTCGGCAGCCGCGAGATCTGGATCGGCCTCGGGATGAGCCTGCTCGTGATCGTGGTGCGGCTCGTGTGGTGCTACCCCGCGCTCTATATCCCGGCGCTCATCGAGAATCGATACGGCAATCGCGAACGGCCGCCGAGCCTGCGCAACGGCTTCGTGATCGCATGGAGCGGGATGCGCGGGATCGTCTCGCTCGCCTCGGCACTCTCGATCCCGCTGATGACGGCGAGCGGCGCCGATTTTCCGGGCCGCAACGTCATCATCTTCATCACGTTCGTCGTGATCTTCGTGACGCTCGTCTTCCAGGGACTCTCGCTCATGCCGCTCCTCAAATGGCTCGACGTCATCGAGGCCGGCGGCAACAAACGCGAAGTCGAGGTCCGCATCGCGGCGCTGCGAGCCGGGATCGCGCGACTGCGCGAACTCGAGCCCGATTTCGTTTCGACCGTCGAGTGGGAGGTCCAGGGCCGCATCGTCGGCGAGTACGAGTATCGCATCGGACACTTGCAGGGCCATCTCGACGACGACGTCGAGAGTCCGGGCGTCGGCATCGATCATCTGCTCCAGGCGGAGGCGCTCAAAGCCGAGCGGCGCGAGATCGCACGCTTGCGCGCGGCGGGCGAGATCCCGGACGAGATCTTTCGTACGGTGCAGTACGATCTCGATCTCGCGGATCAACGGCTCGACTAGCGCGAGCGAGAGTGGGCGCGGAGGCCGCGGCGTCGAATGGCGCAGGGTGATCGATATCGTCCGCCGCTCTCTCGCGGCCCTCGTTTTGTGTTCGCTCGCGGCCGGATGCTCGCGCGTGACGACCGGCCCGACCCACGGCAACGCGACGACGCGGCCGCACGAATTACGTTTCGCCGACGGGGAAGATATCGGCGGGCTCAACCCGATGTTCTTCCAACAGATCGTGACGAACTATCTCGCAGAGATGACGATGGCGTATCTCTTTCGGTACGACCACGACAACAAACCCGTACCCGAATTATCGACCGAGGTCCCGACGCAACGGAACGGCGATATCGATGCGGCCGGAACGACGATTCGCATCAAGCTGCGGCACGGCGTCGTCTGGTCGGACGGTGCGCCGTTCACGGCCGACGACGTCGTATTCTCGACGAACGCGATGAACGATCCGCGCAATCCCGTCACGTCGCGCCAAGGCTTCGAACTCGTCACGAAGATCGACGAGCCCGATAAATACACGGTCGTCTTCCACCTCAAACGTCCGTTTGCGGCGTTTCTCCCGATCTTCTTCACGACGGGCGGGGCCGAGCCGTGCATCCAACCGAAACACTTGCTCGCGAACGTCGCCGATCTTAGTCAAGCACCGTACAATGCGCTCCCCGTCGGGATCGGGCCGTTCAAATATGCCGCGTGGCATCGCGGCAGCAACGTCGAGCTCGTGCCGAATCCGCACTATTGGCGCGGTTTGCCGAAGCTCAAGCGCGTGACGTTCGAGATCATCAACGACGACAACACGATGTACGGCCTCGCGCAGACGGGCGCGCTCGATCTGTGGATGCGCACGCACGGCAATTTCGTCGAGCGCGCGCGCGGCATCCACGGATATCACATCGTCAGCGGGCCGTCGTATCAATACGGTCATTTCGATTTCAACGTGACGCGGCCGGCAGTCGCCGACGTCGCGGTGCGCCGCGCGCTGCGGCTCGGGCTCGATCGCGCGACGATGCTGCAGAAAGTCGGCCACGGCCTGGGCACGCTTCAGGAGAGCGTCGTGCCGCCGACGTATCCGGAGGCGCCGAAAGCCATCCCGAAGATCCCGTTCGACATCGCCAAGGCCAATGCCAAATTGGATGCGGCCGGGTGGGTCCGCGGTGCGAACGGGATTCGCGCGAAGAACGGGACGCAGCTCGCGCTGACGATCGTGCTCGTCGCCGGCAGTCCGCTCGCCGACGCACTGATCGAACTCGCGCGCAACAGCTGGCAGCAGCTCGGCGTCTCGATCTCCGTCAAACGCTATCTCGCGTCCCAGCTCTTCGATCCGCTGACGGGGATTCTACGCAAGGGCGATTTCGATATCGCGATGTTCAACTGGGTAACGGAAGCGGTCGACGATCCGACGACGATCTTCTCGTGCGAAGGCATCCCGCCGGCCGGCCAAAATTACGGGCGCTTCTGCGATCGCTCGATCGAGCCCGCAATGGCGAATTTCCGAAAGACATACGACGCGAAAGAGCAGGGCGCGGCACTCGGCGAATTCGAGCGCGGACTCGTCCCGGCCGTCCCGACGATCGTCATCTATTACGTCGACAACATCTTCCTCGAAAACGGCGACCTGACCGGCTTCCGCCCCAATCAAGTTTCGACATTCGACGACATGATGAACGTCGATATCTAATCGCGCGCACGTTTCTAGCGGCGGGTGACGATATCGCCGCTCGATGTCGTGACCTCGATCGTGGGCGCGCCCGCGAGCGACGGCGGGAGCGAGGCGCCGTTTTCGAGATCGCCCGACGACGTGTGCGTGACGAGCGCCGCGCGGACGGACGCGGGCACGTGCAATTCGACGTCGCCGCTCGTGGTGACGATCGAGACGTTCCTCGCGAGGGAAGCGAACGTCCCCTCGACGTCGCCGCTCGACGTGCGTGCGTCGAGGCCGCCCGCGAGATCGATCGCGTGCACGTCACCGGACGTCGTCCGAATCGTGCCCGGAGTCTGCGTCCCGGCGAGGCGAACGTCGCCGCTCGTCGTCTCGATACCGAACGGCGCCCGCCAATTCCCGAGCTCGATATCGCCGCTCGTCGCGAGGACGTCGATCCGGCGAGAACTCTCGAGCGTGACGACGAGCGGCTTCACGTCATCGGAGAACGAGAACGACCACGAGCTCGTGTTCACGTAGGGATCCGGGGCCAGGGTCAGCGTCGCCGTCGAACCGCTTCGCGCGAACGCGATGCGGGATACGAGCTGCGCCGGGACGCGGCCGCTCAGGTGCAGCCCGTTCCCGGCCGTCGCGCTCGGTGCGATCCGCAGGTCGAGATTACGCGCGTTTACCACGACGCGCGTCGCGTTCCCGAGATCGAAATCTCGATCGACGAGCGTCCCGGGCGGTGCCGCCCACGCGACGTTCTGCGAACCGTGCGACGCGAGCGAGAATGCGCTCCCGATCGATGCGATGATGGTGCCGCCGACGATCAACATCGCCGCGAGTAAGACTGCGAGAATCGAGAGACGCTTCACGTCGAACCTCCGCGCGTACGAGCGCACGATCTACCGCATGCGCGGCGCGATTGTTTCGCCGCGCCGCTCAGCGGCGCAGGTCTGCGTTCTGATCGCGCCAACGCCGGCCGAGTTCGTCGTGATCGGTGCGGTCGATCGTCAGCGGCGTCACGCTCGTGAAGCCGTCGCGTACCGCCGCGAGATCGGTGCCGTCGACGATCTCTTCGGCATTGAAGCTGCCCCACAACCAGTAGTACGTCTCGCCGCGCGGATCGGCGCGCTCCGTCACGCGATCGCGATACATCTTGCGCCCGAGGCGGCACCACCGCAAGCCGCGGCGCTTCGATTCGGGCCGATTCGGGACGTTGACGTTGAGCAGCGTTCCGTGCGGTAGACCCTCGGCGAGCACCGTCCTCGCGATCGAGACCGCGACCTGCGCGGCATCGTCGTAGCGCAGATCATCGCCGCCCGGAAACGTCGCGAGCGAGATCGCGATCGATGGGATACCGATCGACGTCGCCTCGAGTGCCGCCGCGACCGTCCCGGAATAGAACGTATCGTCGGCGAGATTCGCACCGCGGTTGATCCCGCTGACGCAGAGCGACGGCCGCACGGGGCAGAGCTTGTACGCGCCGAGGACCGCGCAATCCGCGGGCGTCCCTTCGACCGCGAACGTCGTGACTGCGGCCTCTTCGATGCGGCGCACGCGCACCGGGTCATTGACGGTCACGCGATGGCCGACGCCGCTCTGATCGTCGGCCGGCGCGACGACGACGACGTTGCCGAGTTCCCTCAGCGCGCCTGCGAGTGCGATGATGCCGGGGCTCGAGAATCCGTCGTCGTTCGAAACGAGAATGGTGGGGCGTTCGGAGGCGGTCATCACGCGCGGTTCGGGTTCGCGACGCGCGGCTACTGTGCGACTAGTGAATCGCTCCGAGCTCGCTTTGCGCCGCACGCGCGATCTCGGGATCGTCGCTGCGCGCGGCCGCGACGAACTGCGCGGCCGAGAGCGCGTTCTTGCCTTGGCGCGAATAGGTCTCGCCGAGCAGATACTCCAAGCGGCCGTCCTTCGGCGAGACGCTAAGCCCCTTGAGATACGATGCTTCCGCGAGCGTAAAGCTGCGCTGCTCGGCGTAATCGAAACCGAGATCGACGTACGCATCGCGCGAGAAGACGTCGTTCGCGAGCGCGCGCCGATAGTACGCGATCCCACTCCCGGGCGAGGTCGCATCGACGAGATAGCCGTAATCGACGAACGCATCGGGGAGGTCGGGGCGAAGGCGGATCGCGGCATCGAGCAATCCTCGCGCCGATTCGGCTTCGCGCTGCGGATCGTACGTCGCGCTCAGATCGACGAGCGCGGAATAGTTATGCGGCTCGACGGCGAGACATTCACGGAACTGATACGCGGCGTTCTCCGAGCGATCGAGATCGAGATACGCGTTGCCGAGCGCGGTCCGTGCGGAGCACGAACGCGGCGTCGCATCGACGGCGCGCTCGAGATAGAGCGCGGCTTCACCGGAGCGATGCAGCTCGATCAGGATGACGCCGTAGGCGAGTTCGTCGGCGCCACCGGGTGCGCTGTCCGCCGCGGCACGATAGCGTTCGACGAACGCCGGTAGATCGCCGATGCGCCGATGCAGCCGAACGAGATCGGTGTACGCGACGACGTCGGGCAGACTCTTCTGATATTCGGCGATCGCCTGCGGGATCGCATCGTCCGCGGCATACGCGTTTGCGAGCCGCTCGTGAACGGTCTTGTTATTCGCGTCGCGGACGAGTAGCGAGAGATACGTTTTCTCGGCGGCTTTGAGATCGCCGAGCCGCACGTAGAGATCGCCGAGATACTGCTCGGCGGCCGTCTCGCCGCTCAGGTCGCGATCGGCTTCGAGAACCGCCGCCGCACCGCGATAATCGCCGGCGGCGGCGAGGCCGCGCGCGCGTTCGAGATCGGAGGCGACGGAGGCCCGCAGCGGTGAGAGGCCGGCCATCACGAGCGCGACGGCGGCCAGGGCGAAGGTCGAGCGCGTAAGCATCGAGGTATCCTCCTCGCGCGATGCTACCGCATGACGCCGGTTCTCGCAACACACGGCTCGACACGGCGACGGCGACGGGCAGGTCCGGGTGCCGACCGCGATCGGCGCGAGCGCCTCGATGACGTTACCCCGAGACGCCGAGGACGGGACGCTCTCGCAAGGCTACCGAATGCGACGGGTGGGCGAGAACGGTCTTGTTGCGTGCGCCCGGTCGGAAAAGGGCCACTCTCGCCATGCTCGTAGCCCGCTCGCCGGACGCGCGATGATCCGCAGCTTCCCGGCGCCCGCCGAGGCGGCGCGACGCCCGCGCTTCGGCATCGCCGACATCGCGGTCATCCTCGGCGCGCTCGTGCTGCTCGCCGTCATCTCGAAAGTCGGCTCGGGCGCGCTCGCACGATTCACGCCGACCGACATCCCGAAGATCAGCCTCGACCCGCGGAACCTGCCGTATTACGCGGCGCGCTCGACGCTGCGGATGTTCGTCGGGCTCTCGTGGTCGCTCGCGTTCACGCTCGTCTACGGCTACGCGGCCGCGAAGAGCAAGCGCGCGGAGCGCGTGCTCGTGCCGTTGCTGGACATCCTCCAATCGGTACCGGTACTCGGCGTCCTCTCGATCACCGTCACGGGCTTCATCGCGCTTTTCCCCGGCAGCCTGCTCGGGCTCGAGTTCGCATCGATCTTCGCGATCTTCACGAGTCAGGCGTGGAACATGACGTTCTCGTTCTATCAATCGATGCGCATGGTGCCGCGCGAACTCGACGAGGCCGCGAACCTCTATCGCCTCTCGGGGTGGCAGCGCTTCACGAAACTCGAATTACCGAACGCGACGATCGGCCTGGTCTGGAACGCGATGATGAGCTTCGGCGGCGGCTGGTTCTTCGTCGCGGCGAGCGAGGCGATCAGCGTTCTCAACGCGCGCTACACGCTACCCGGGATCGGCTCGTACTTGCAGGCGGCGGTCGATGCGCAGAATCTGCCCGCGCTCGGCTACGCGGCGCTCACGATGGTCGCCGTGATCCTCGCGATCGATCAGCTGTTCTGGCGCCCGATCGTCGCGTGGTCCGACAAATTCCGCTTCGAGCAGAACGCATCGACGGTCGCGCCGCAATCGTGGCTGCTCGACATCCTGCGCCGCGCGAACGTTCCGGAACTCGCGGCGAACGCGCTCCTGCCGCTGCGCACGGTCACCGGAACCGCACTCGCGCGCATCACGGCGTATCGCAATCCGCCCGAACGCGAGCGCGCGAATCCGCTCCTCGATCGCGCGTACAACGCGGCGCTCGTCGTCGCGATCGTCGCCCTGCTCGCGATCGGCGCGCGCTTCGTGGTCTCGACCGTCGGGATCGGCGAAGTGTTCCACGTTCTCACGCTCGGGCTCGCGACGATGGGCCGCGTGATCGTGCTGCTGCTCTTCGCGACCGCGGTGTGGACGCCGCTCGGCGTCGCGATCGGCTTCAATCCGCGGCTCGCGCAATTCTTGCAGCCGGTCGTGCAATTTCTCGCCTCGTTTCCGGCGAATTTCATCTTTCCGTTCGCGACGATCTTTTTTCTGCGCGCGCACGTCGACATCGACTTCGGCTGCATCTTGCTGATGGCGCTCGGCGCGCAGTGGTATATCTTGTTCAACTCGATCGCGGGCGCGCAGAGCATCCCGACGGAGCTGCGCGAGATGGCCGAAGATTTCGGCCTGCACGGGTGGACGAAATGGCGCAAGCTCATCATCCCCGGGATCTTCGGATCGTGGGTCACGGGCGCGATCACGGCGACGGGCGGCGCGTGGAACGCGAGCATCGTCTCGGAGATCGTTTCGTGGGGCCACACGACGCTGCGCGCGACCGGCCTCGGAACCTACATCGCCGAGGCGACGACCAAGGGCGATTGGCCGCGCATCACGCTCGGCGTCAGCGTGATGAGTCTGTTCGTGGTCGGGCTCAATCGCACGCTCTGGCGCCGCCTCTACGTTCTCGCCGAAACGAGGTACCATCTATGATCGCTGCGGGCGCCCCCGGAGAATCGCTGATCTCCGTACGCAACGTCGTGAAGCGCTTTCCACTCCCGGAAGGGAAGGGCGAGTTCACGGTGCTGCGCGACGTGGACGTCGAAGTGCGGCGCGGCGAAGTGCTCGCGCTGCTCGGCCGCAGCGGCAGCGGCAAGAGCACGCTGCTGCGCATCATGGCCGGGCTCATTCCGCCGACGACGGGCGAGGTGATCGCATCGGGCACGGTGCTGCGCGGTTCGAATCCCGACGTCGCGATGGTCTTTCAGAGCTTCGCGCTCTTGCCGTGGCTGACGGTGCTCGAGAACGTCGAGCTCGGCCTCGAAGCGCGCGGCACGAGCCGCGGCGAGCGCACGCGTCAGGCGATCAAGGCGATCGATCTCGTCGGCCTCGACGGTTTCGAGAGCGCGTATCCCAAGGAGCTCTCGGGCGGCATGAAGCAGCGCGTCGGCTTCGCGCGCGCGCTCGTGATGCGGCCGAAAGTGCTTTTCATGGACGAGCCGTTCTCCGCACTCGACGTGCTGACGGCGGAGAATCTGCGCGGCGAGATCGACGATCTCTGGAACGCGGGGAACTTCCCCTCGCCGAGCATCCTCATCGTGACGCACAATATCGAAGAGGCCGTGCTGCTGGCCGATCGCGTGATCGTGCTCGGCGCGAACCCCGGCCATCTGCGCGGCGAAGTCGCGATCGATCTGCCGCGCCCGCATCGTCGCACGGATCCGCGTTTCGAAGAGCACGTCGAATATCTCTACGCGGTGATGACCAATCCCGAGATGAGCGTCGGCGCGCTCGCGAACGCGAAAGGCGACCGCGCGCCCGAGAAACCCGCTTCGCCCTTCTCCATCCCGTTGCCGCACGCGCGAACGGGTGGTCTGAGCGGCCTCTTGGAGCTCTTGCTGGAGGAAGATGACGGGAAAGAAGACGTCTCCGGTCTCGCCGAACGGCTCGGGCTCTCCGTCGACGATCTGCTCACGCTCATCGACGCAGCGACGCTGCTCGGCTTCGCGGAGGTCGACGACGGCGAGGTGATCCTCACGGAGATCGGGCGCGATTTCGCGACGACGACGATCTTACGCAGCAAGGATCTCTTCCGGCAGCAATTGCTCGCGCGCGTGCGGATCTTCAGTTCGATCGTCAGCACCCTGCGCCAGAAGAACGATCGCTCGATGAACGCCGAGTTCTTTCGCGACCTCTGGGACGAATATTTTCCGGCGGCCGAGGCCGAACGTCAGTTCGGGATCGTCATCGATTGGGGCCGCTACGCCGAACTCTTCGAATACGATTCGACCTCGCGCGAGCTCTATCTGCCCGACGCCGCCGAGGCGCACGCGCCCGAGTAGGGCTTTAGCGGCGGGCCGGGTCCCGACGCGCCGGCGGGATCACGAGCGCGAGGACCCACGAGACGATCGCGAGCGCGATCGAGCCGACGAGCGCGGCTCCGAATCCGCGCACGATGAGCCCGAGGCCGAGATGGCCGACGAACCAGAACAGCAGCGCGTTGATGACGAACGTGAAAAGCCCGAGCGTGATGATCTCGAGCGGGAGCGAGAGCAAGATCAGGATCGGCCGGATCACCGCATTGACGATCCCGAGCACGATCGCGCCGACGAGCGCCCCGACGAACCCCGTCACGGCGACGCCGGGGACGAGATACGCGACGGCGATCAGCGCGACCGCGTTGACGAGAATTCGAACGATTAGTCCCATGCATGCTCCCTCAGAGTTGCGCTCGAGGGGACGCGTTCGTCGCCGGTGCGGCGGCATCCGCGTACCGTTCGTGCTCGACGTTCGAGCACGAACGGGCGCGCAAAAACGTTACGGGGCGCCGGCTGCGATCGCGGCGCCCGTCTGGTTGAGGGCACGCTGAACGAGAGCCATCGCGGCGATGCGATGGCCGCCCTTATCGGGGATGCCGGCCTGAAGCTGCGCGTACGCCGCGTTGAGATCGCTCTGCGCGTTGAACATGTGGCCCTGATATGCGTATGCCGCACCCGAACCGACGGCCGCGCCGAAGATCGTGAAGAGCGTCGCGAAGAGCAATTGTTTGGGCCGGGCGGTCATGATGTTCTTCATCGTTTTCTGCCTTTCGAATGTGAGCGGATCGGCGGCCGATCCGCAAGCGTACCGGCCCGAGTCTAGCGCGAGCGACGGGCGTTGAAAACACACAACTCGCACAATTAGCGAGCTGCGAAAACGTGCGAGAAAAGCTCAGGGACCGAACCTCCTCGCCGTCGGTACGGAGACCCGCGACGCTCGATTCGGTTGCGTCGAACACGACTTCGTACCGTGAGGGATCGCGATGATCGACCCGCGTGCGCGCGCGACACTGCCCGCGCTACTTCTCCTCGTAGGATGCGGCGGAAACTCGGCCGGAACCGCCCCGATGCCCTGCCCGGCCAAACGACACCGGCCGTCGCGGTTTCGGCGGGGACCGCGACGCCGACGACCGCTACGGCCGTAACCGTCTCCGTCTCGGTCGCGGGGAGGCCCTCCATGGTCCCGATGGGGACGGTGACGGTGACCTCGGGCCGTTACGCATCGCCGGCGCCGCCTCGCCTCCGGAAAGGCGAGCGTGATCGTCCCGGCCGGGCCGGTGGCCGTCGGTGCCGATTCGCCGACGCCCGACAGCGAATACGCCTTCGTCGCGGCGCGGATGCTCGAACGCGATCCGGCGGCGGCGCTCCTGGGATACGCGGATACGGGCGGGATCGCGTCCGTCGGGCTCGCGCTCTTCCACGGCGGGCGCGCGCTCGCCGTCGCGAATTCGAACCGCTTCGATCCCCGCGCCGGCAACGGCAATCTGACGATCATCGACGCGCTCGCCGTGAAGCCGGCGCTCCTACGGACGGTACCCGCGGGATCGTTCCCGCGTTCGATCGACGTCGCACCCGACGACGCCGCGCTCTACCTGACGAACGACACGTCGCGCACGCTGCAAGTGGTCTCGACGACGGGCGGCTAAACGACGCGCGGTGCGACCGCGTCGCCGAGCGAGATCGCGGCGCCCCCGATCGCACGAAGCGCTCTTGCGGCGACGATGCGCGGGAAGGCGCCGCGTGCGAGGGGGCTCCGACGCGCGCGCCTTCGCGACGCGTCTTTCAGCAGGTCCGCAACGTGTACGCGCGCGAGCACTGCGAGAAGATCGATATTCATGGAACGCTCCGATAGCAAACGAGGGACGAACGATCTCGCGCGCGTCCTCGAGAAAAAGAAAAACCTCCGATAATTCGGAGGCCACGTACGGTTCGAGAGCGATGCGGCGTGCATCAACTCGAGCGTCGAACGTGGACCCTCGCGAACGGAACGCCGCGCATGACGGACGTCGAATCGGTAAACGTGCAAATCGAGATCATGTGCGGCTCCTCTCTTGCTGCTAAGCTCTTCGCGCTTACGCGAACGGCTACGCCGACGGTACCACGGATGCCGCGATCGGTCAACGCACGTTTAATCTTTCTCGACTTACGACGCGCGCCGAATGTGACGATAATCTGGCGGTGCCTTCGCTTACGCGCAGCCGGACATTCGAACGCCCGGACGAACACCCACGACCGAAGATGTCGATGACCTCATCTCCGTTCGGCACGCTGCTTCGCGCGCATCGGCTCGGCGCCGGGCTCACGCAATCGGAACTCGCGGAACGCGCCGACATGAGCCCGGGGGCCATCACGGCGCTCGAGTGCGGCGTCCGCCGGGCGCCCTATCGCGAGACCGTCGCCGCACTCTCGAACGCACTGAGCGTCACGCCGGGCGACGCGGAGAAGCTCGAGAGTATCGCTTCCCGCGCCCGAGCGCGCAAGCGTGAAACGAAAGCGGCGCCGCAGGCGCCCGGCAATCTTCCGTTGCCGTCGACGTCGTTCGTCGGGCGCGCCGAGCTGCTGCTCGACGCGGAGGCGATCCTGCGCGAACGCCGCGTCGTCGCGTTGACGGGACGCGGCGGGATCGGAAAGACGCGGGCGGCGCTCGTTCTCGCAGAACGCGTGCGCGCGCCGTTCATAGACGGCGCATGGCTCGTCGACCTCTCGGCGGCCGTCGACGAGCCGACGGTCGTCGCGAAAATCGCGTTGACGATCGGCGCGACGCTACGCGGATCGGACGACGCGGCCACGATCGCGCGGCTCCTCGCGAGCCGGCGGCTCCTCCTCGTGTTCGATAATTGCGAACGTGCGGTCGATGCATGCGCCGCGGTCATCACGGCGATTCGGAGCGCGTGCCCCACGATCGCGATCGTCGCGACCAGCACCGTCGCGATCCCCGGGACGCACGCGACGGCGGTGACGGAGCTGCGGACCGGCGACGCGATCGAACTCTTCATCGCGCGCTGCGAACAATTCGGCTGCCGGGTCGATGCGCGTACCGAGATGATCCCGATCGTGGCGGCGATCTGTCGCCGGCTCGAAGGCGTCCCCCTCGCTATCGAACTCGCGGCCTCGCGAGCGCGGGGTTTCGGCCTCGCCGCACTCGACGTCACGATCGCCCGGTGGTTCGATTGCACGCGCGCGACCTTCTCGGACGTCCCCGTGCGCCACCAATCGCTCTGCGCGACGATCGCGTGGAGCCACGCGCTGCTCGACGAAGGCGAACGCATCGTATTTTCGCGGCTCGCCGTCTTCGAAGGCGGTTTCGATCTCGCCGCAGCCGAGGCCGTCTGCGCGACGCAACCGCAGGCTCGCGCGTCGGTTCGCCGCCGGCTGTTCTCACTCGCCGATCGCTCGTTCGTTTCGATCGACGGAAACGGACGCTTCTCGCTCTTCGACTCGCTGCGCGCCTTCGCCGAACGCAAGCTGCGCGAGTCGCACGAATACGACGAGATGCGGCGACGCCACGCATCGTACTTCGCATCGTTCGTCGGGGAAGGCACGAAGCGCTACTACGGTTCCGCGGGCCACGGATGGCTCGCTGCCAATCGTACGGAAGAAGCGAACATCGAAGCCGCGCTCGCATGCTGCTCGAGCGATGAGAGCGCGATCGACATCGAAGTGCGGCTGACGGCACATCGGCGGATGTATCTGCTTCAGAGCGGCCGCAGCCGAGAGTGCAGACGGCGGGCGGACGCGCTGCTCGCGCGTATCGGCACGCGGCACGATCCGCGTCTGATGGCCGAGCTCTATCTTTCGCGCGCGGGAAATCTCAAAGGATCGCTCGCGGTCGAGGCGATCGAGCTCGCCATTGCGTGTTATCGAAGCTGCGCGGACGCCTTCGGTCTCCTCATCGCGGGCTGCATGCTCGCCGAGGCGCTCAGCGCCACGGGAGACGGCGCTGCCGCCCTCGCGGCGCTCGACGCCGCCGAATGCGCGACCGGCGCCGAGCGCGCCGTTACGTTCGAAGCATACCCGCGCCTCGCGCCGTCCCTACATCTGCGCCGCGGTCGGATCTTCGTCGATCGCGGGCAACTCGTCGAGGCCCGCGCGGAATTCTCACGCGCGCGAGAGCTCGCGCACGCGCGAGCAGACTCGTTCTTCGCACGCCGAGCGGACCTCGCGCTCGCCGAAATCGAATTCGCGCTCGGAAATCTCGAGCTCGCCGAAGAGCGCGGCAGTCGCCTCCTGCGGGACTATCCGAGCGCGGGCGACGAGCACGTCGAATTCTACGCATGGACGAACCTCGCTGCGTATCGCATCGCGCGAGGCGAGATCGACGGAGCGTTCGCCGCCATGGCCCGTGCGTTCGCACTCGCATGCACCGACTCGTACGCCGTCGCGAGCCTCGTGCAGCACGCGGCGACAGCTCTGGCCGTCCGCACCCGCTCGGAACCGGCGGCTCGACTGCTGGGTCACGTCGATGCGTTTTTCATGAGGATGAATTGCAGGCGTTCGACGACGGAAGAACGCGAGTACGGGCGCCTTACCGTGGCATTACAGCGCCAACTCTCGCAAGCGGAGATCGCGCGTTTCGCGGCCGAGGGCGCGGCACTCGACGAGCTCGCCGCCGTTGCGCTCGCCGAACGCGAAATCGAAATGTGCGGGGCGCGATGAATGCGCCGGTACGCAGCGAGGCGTTCGGCGGTCTCTTGCGCGAATTCCGGCGCGAGCGCGGCTTTTCGCAGGTCGCGCTCGCCGAGCGATCGGGCGTGGCGAGCCGCGCGATCGGTGCGCTCGAAAACGCCGAACGGAGTGCGCCGCGGCAAGAGACGGTACGGCGGCTCGCGGCCGCGCTCGAGCTCGAACGCCACGAGCACGACCGCTTCGAGCGTGCCGCCGAACTCGCGCGCCCGGGGTCGCGCCGAAAGGCTCGCACGCACGAGCGGAGGCTCGCTGCGATACCGGCCGTGACGACCCCGACATTCGGTCGCGAGTCGAACATCGACGAGTTGTGCGCGCTCCTGGAACGGCATCGCCTCGTCACACTGACCGGATTCGGCGGCATCGGAAAATCTCGCGTCGCGCTCGAAGTCGCCCGGCGCGTCGGACGATCGTTCGACGACGGTGCGGCGATCGTCGATTGCGCGCACGTCGCGAGCGCGGACCTGCTCGCTCGAGACGTCGCGCGCGGACTGTCGCTCATTTTCGATGCCGGCGAACCGCTCGCGTCGCTCGCCCATCGATTGCAAAGCTCACGCATGCTCCTCGTGCTCGATAATTGCGAGCGGGTCACCGGGGCGGCGAGCGATCTCGTTCGAACGCTGAACGCGCGGTGCCCGGGCGTAACGATCCTCGTTACGAGCCGCCATCGCCTGATGCTCTCGAGCGAGTTCGTCTATCGGCTCGGCGCCCTCGCCGCGCGATCGGCTTCGCGTTACTTTCTCGCGCGTACGGCGCACGAGGAGGACGGGGCGCCGCTCGAAGGGATCCCGGTATCGATCGAGATCGCGGCGGGCACCCCCGCGCTCGAACGGCATCGATCGGCGGCGGCCAATCTCGATTGGAGCTACGGCCTGCTCGACGCCTCGGAGCGCGCGGTGCTGCAACGACTCGCCGCGTTCGAGCGGCCGTTCGACGGCGACGAAGCGGAGGCGGCCTGCGCGACGTGCGAGGCCGGGCCGTTCGCGCGCGAGATTCTCGCGGCACTCGTCGAAAAATCACTCGTGAACGTGACCGATGCGAGCGACGGGTCGGCTCGCTATTCGCTCTTCGGCGTCACGCGCGCGTACGCTGCACGCAAGCGCTCGGAAGCGCCGGCTTAAACTTCGAGCGCGGCTCCTTCTCCCACCGGCAGCCACCGTTCCAGCGTGCGGCGGACGTCGGCGAGGGTCGCGGGCTTCGCGATGTAATCGTCCATCCCGGCAGCGAAGCACGCGTCGCGATCTTCGGATTGCGCGTTCGCGGTCATCGCGACGATCGGCACGCGGCCGCGACCCTCGAGCGCGAGATTGCGAATCGCGCGCGTCGCATCGTAGCCGTCCATCTCCGGCATGTGACAATCCATGAACACGATGTCGAACGGCTCCCGCGTGAAGATCTCCACGGCTTCGCGGCCGTTGACGACCGTCGTGACGTGGAAGCCGAGGCGCGAGAATTGCCGGATCGCGAGGCGCGTGTTGATCTCGTTATCTTCGGCGAGCAAGACGCGTTCGTTTCGCGGCCGCGCGGTCGCGCTTACCTCGGCTTCGCGCCTCGCGACGGGTGCGAGATCGGTGAGCGCACCGGGGACGAACGGCAACGTGAACCAAAACGACGAGCCGCGGCCGGGCATGCTATCGACGCCGATCTCGCCGCCCATCAGCTGAACGAGCTGCTTACAGATCGAGAGGCCGAGGCCCGTACCGCCGTACTCGCGCGTCGTCGAGCCGTCGATCTGCGAGAACGGCTGGAAGAGGCGATCTTGCACGGCGGGTTCGATGCCGAGGCCCGTATCGATCACGGCGAATCTCAGTGTGACCGATTCCGCGACCGCCGACTCGGAGATCACCATGACGCGCACGTTGCCGCCCGCCATCGTGAACTTCAGTGCGTTCGCGACGAGGTTGACGAGAATCTGACGGAGCCGCCCGGGGTCGCCCTTGAGGATCGGCGGCACGGCGTCATCGACGTCCATCGAGAGCGAGACGTTCTTCGTCGTGAATTGCGGCCCGAGCAGGCTCGCAACCGATCGAAGCTGCCCGAGAAGGTCGAAATCCGAGGCCGTGAACGAAAGTTTTCCCGCCTCGATCTTCGAGTAGTCGAGAATATCGTTGAGCACGCGCAAGAGCGAGCGGCCGGAATCGCGCACGACGCGAACGCAATCGCTCTGTTCGTCCGTGAGCGTCGAGAGCGAGAGCAATTCCGCCATGCCGATGATGCCGTTCATCGGCGTGCGGATCTCGTGGCTCATCATCGCGAGGAATCGGGATTTCGCCTCGGTCGCCGCAAGCGCGGCGGTTTGCGCGCCGCGCAGCGCCGCCTCGGCCCGTTCGCGCGCCGCGATATCGTCCTTGAGCAGCGCATTGAGCCGCATCTGCTCGTCCAGGCGTCCCGCCGCTTCCGAGGCACGCTTCTGATCGTCGATATCGGTACACGTGCCGAACCAGCGAATGATCGAATGCGACCCGTTGTAGATCGGCTGCGCGCGGCCGATGTGCCAACGGTACATGCCGTCCGCGCGCCGCAAGCGATACTCGACCTCATACGGCGAATTCGCCTCGAGAGCGCGCCTCCAGACGGCCATGCAGTTCGCGACGTCGTCCGGGTGCAGGACCGAGGTCCACGCCCAGCCGAGCATCTTCTCGTACTCCATGCCCGTATATTCGACCCAGCGCCGATTGCCGTAATCGAGCGAGCCGTCGGCCTCGGCCGTCCAAACGAGTTGCGGCAGCGCTTCCGCGAGCGAACGGTATTGACGCTCCGTCTCCGCGTGGGCTTCGCGCCGCTTCTCCAGATCGTGCTGCAGGCGCGAATTGAGGCGCTCGAGATCGGCGGGCGAGCGCAGCGAGAGCGCCTTGGGTACGATCGGCACGAGCATGATCGCGGTCGCGAGCGAGACGATCGCGGTGAACGCCTTGATGCCGCCGTCGAGCCAATACGCGGGATGCCAGATCGTGTAGATGCTCATGACGTGCGTGAGTCCGCACGCGACGATGAAAAGCCCGAACATCGCGATCGTCCCACCGAACGGGATGTCGCGGCGTTTACTCAAGAAATAAATCAACAGCAGCGGGATCGAGAAGTATGCGAGTGCCGTGATCGCGTCCGAGGCTATCTGGAGCACGAGCATCTTCGGTTCCCAGAGATAGCACATGCCGTGCGGCATGAAGCGTTCGCCTAAACCCATCTTTCGGTATATCGGGCGCTATACGATCGAGATTAGGTGCGGTGCGCGGTCTGGGCCGGCTCCGCGAAGCGAAAGCCGTTCTTGCCGGCGCGTTTGGCGAGATACATCGCCGCATCGGCGCCCGCGATCATCTCCCTCGCCGTTACGGCGTCGCTCGGAAAGAACGCGATCCCGATACTCGTTCCGACCGAGACCGCGCCCGAACCGACTTCGATCGGGCGGCGCAACTCGACGAGGAGCCGCTCGGCGAGTTCGGTCGCATTGCGCAGCGTCTGCAGCTTGGGAGCCAGCACGACGAACTCGTCGCCGCCGTACCGGGCGACGGTATCGCTCTCGCGACAGACGGTGCGGATGCGATCGGCGATCGTGACGAGCACGGCATCGCCAAAGCCGTGCCCGTAGGTATCGTTGACCACCTTGAAGCCGTCGAGATCGAGGAAGAGCAGCGCGAAGCGCTCGCCGCGTCGCTTCGAGGAGAGGATCGTCTGCTCGATACGATCTCCGAGCAGATGTCGGTTCGGTGCGCCGGTCAACGAATCGCGCATCGAGAATTCGCGCAGCGAATCGAGCTCGATCGCGGCGACTTCACGCGCACGATCCGCGGATTCGACGGCGACGAGCGCGCGCCACCGCCGCTGTTGTTCGATCCGCGCAAGGAGCTCGCGCGGATCGCACGGCTTGATGAGGAAATCTTGCGCGCCCGCCTCGATCGCACGAACGCGTTCGTCGATCTCGGCGTGCGTCGTGAGCATGAGCACGGGGATCGCCCACGTCGCGGCATCGGCCTTGAGCTCGCGCAACGCCGCGAGACCGTCGGTCTCGGGCATCGACCAGTCCAGCACGACGACGTCCGGGCGCGTGCGCCGGACCGCCTCGCAAGCGCTTCGGCCGTCGGCCGCTTCGACGACGTCGTAGCCGTTCGAGCTCAGAATGCGGCGAAGCAGCATGCGCGTCGCATCGTCGTCGTCGGCGATGACGATCGTCGCCGCGGGATTCACGCGAATTCGTCGATCGCGGCGACGGTCGCGAGCGTGGCGGCGCGCAGCTCGGGGAGGAACGGCAGCGCGGCGGCGACGCCCGTGACGCGAGCGACGCGCTCGATCGCCGTCCCGACGCTGCGCACGCGATGCGCGAACGTACTGCCGCTCGTGCCCTTGAGACGATGGACGGCCTCGATCAGCGCATCGCGATCGCCCGCGGCGGCGGCGCGTTCGATTCGCGCGAGATCGATTTCGAGCGAGCGTTTCGCGGCGCGGAGCAGATCCGCGACTTCGGCGGCATCGCCGTCGAAGATATCCAACAACGCACCGATCTCGATCGTACGTTCGGAACCAGCCTCACGAGGGACCGTTCCGAGCGCCGAGATTCGCTGTATCACCGACTCAGTATCGGCACGACTGCGGGGATCCGATGCACCGCAAACGGATTCGAGGGACGCGTGTGACGCAGTGCACCCACGCAAGTGCGCGCTACTCCTCAGAGGGTATCGGCGCGCCCCGCGATATCTGACGTAATGGCGAACGGGATCGAGAGCTTCACGCTCGGCGTGGAGGAAGAGTACCAGATCGTCGATGCGTCCTCGCGGGCGCTCACGGCGCGTGAATCGCGCATCCTCTCCACCGCGAAGAGAACGCTCGGCGATGCGGTGCAGCCGGAGTTGCAATCGTCGATGATCGAGATCGCGACGCCGATCTGCAAGACGCTCGCGGACGTCCGGCGCGAACTCGAACGCGAGCGTCGCGCGCTCTCGGATGCCGCTCGAGAGAGCGGGAGCCGGATCGCGGCCGCGGGGACCCATCCGTTCTCGGCTTGGAGCGACCAGTCGATCACCCCGAAAGAACGCTACGAAAAACTCGCGGCCGACTTCGGCTTGCTCGCGCACGAGACGGTCATTTTCGGATGCCACGTACACGTCGGCTTGGAGAGCCGAGCGATCGCGGTCGACGTGATGAATCGCGTCCGAGCCCAACTCTCGCCGCTGCTCGCACTCGCGGCGAACTCGCCGTTCTGGCTCGGCGCGGATAGCGACTATGCGAGTTATCGCACCCTCGTCTGGTCGCGCTGGCCGACTTCCGGGCCGCCGCTCGCCTTCGAATCCGAAGCCGCATATGACGGGCTCATCCGGCAATTGATCGATGCCGAGCTCATCGAGGACGAGACGAAGATCTATTGGGACGTGCGGCCCTCGGGTCGTTTTCCGACGCTCGAGTTTCGCGTCACCGACGTCTGCATGACGATCGACGAAGCGGTGATGCTCGCCGGGCTCGTCCGCGCGCTCGCGCGCACCGCATATCTCGCCGGGCAACGCGGCGACGGCGCTACGGAGGTTCGGCACGAGCTGGTCCGAGCCGCACACTGGCAGGCCGCGCGGTTCGGGCTTGACGGTAAGCTCATCGACACGGCGAGCGGACGCGCGGAGCCCGCGGCGAGCGTCATGGAGACGATGCTCGCCGGCCTGCGCGACGCGCTCGAGGAAGCGGGCGATTACGACGAGGTCGCGTCGCTCGTACGCTCGACGGTGCGGACGGGTAACGGCGCGCGGCGTCAACGTGCGGCATTCGCACGTGCCGGCAGCGTTAAAGACGTCGTCGATTACGTCGTCGCGCAAACGAGTTAGGCGAGGATCGGGTAGCCGAGCTCGCGCGCTTCGCGCTCGTAGCGCATGACGACGTCGTAGGCGGCGACATCGCAAAACGTTACGCCGGCGAGAGAGAGTGCGAATCGCACGTCTGCGAGCGCGGGGTCGCGCATCGTTTCGAGGATCGCCGCTCGCATGGCATCGACCGTCGCCGCATCGGTCGCGCGCGCGGTCACGAGCGGCGGCGTCGGCGTCGCGTCAGTTTCGCCGATCGCGCGCAACTCGCGCGCGAGCGCCGGCCGATAGCGCGCGAGCAAGGCGAACGTAACGCAGTCGATCGCCGCGCAATCGGCGCGACCCTCGGCGATCAGGCGCGCGCTCTCCGCATGCGCTCCCGAGACGACGACGCCGCCGAAAAAGCGGCCGTTCTCGGCGAGCGGCGCGAAGCGTCGCCGCGGCAGATTCATGCCGGAGTTCGAATCGGATTCGTTGATCGCGAAGCGCGTGCCGCGCAGATCTCCGAGCGTGCGTGCGCGCGAGCCCGCGTGGACGACGATGAAGCTGCGATGACGCTCGCGCTCGCAGCCCGCGACGCCGTACCACGGCGCGCCGAGGACGTTGAAGTGATCGCGCGCCGTCGTGAAGAGCGGATAGCCGCAGGTCTGTGTGAACAGGCACGCACCCTCGGAATCGGTACCGTGCGGGCGCGTGCGATCGAGTTCGCGCGGCACGTCCGCG
The DNA here is from genome assembly GCA_964658425.1 of Vulcanimicrobiota bacterium. Taxonomy (GTDB): domain Bacteria; phylum Vulcanimicrobiota; class Vulcanimicrobiia; order Vulcanimicrobiales; family Vulcanimicrobiaceae; genus CAZZYZ01. The sequence continues at coordinate 27,745 of CAZZYZ010000002.1, forward strand.
ATGCCGCGCGCTTCGAACGCGATTGCGAGCGCGCGCCACAACGCATCCGTCGCCGGATGCATCTCCGCGAGGTCGTACCACGGGAAGCTCGCATACACGCCCGCGGCTTCGGGCTCGTGGGAATGTATCTGAGATCGAATCGTCGGACTCTGCTCCATGGCGGGTGAAGACGTTCTCGCGCTCGCGCCCGATGCCGCTTCCGCGAAGGCCGGACGAGAGCTCGCGAACGCGTCGAAATGGCAGACGCTCGGAAGCCGAGACGACGCGTTCTGGGGCGAATGCAACGGGAGCGGAGCGCAGCCGTACCGGACGCGCGTCGAGCGCGTGACGTCCGGCTATTCGTGCAGCTGCCCGAGCCGAAAATTTCCATGCAAGCACGTCTTGGGACTCATGCTGCTCGCGGCGAACGGATGCGTGTCCGCCGGTACCGCGCCGCCGTGGGTGATCGCGTGGCTCGAGAGCCGAGCAGAGAAACGCGAGCCGAATGCAAAGGCCCGGGCGGCGCCCGCACGTGCGATGGATCCGACGAAGGCCGCGATCGACGCGGCGAAGCGTTCGGCCGTCCGTGAGGGGCGGGTCGCGCTCGGGCTCGACGAGATGGAACGCTGGCTCTGCGATATCGTGCGGCTCGGGCTCGCGCGCGTGCAATCCGAGCCGCCGTCGTTCTGGGATGCGAAGGCCGCGCGCCTCGTCGATGCGCAAGCGCCCGGCGTCGCGCGGCGCGTCCGCGCGCTCTCGGGGATCGCGGCGTCGGGGAGCGGCTGGGAGCGGCGTCTGCTCGAGGCATTCGGCTCGCTGTATCTCTTGCGCGAAGCCTACGCGCGGATCGATCGCCTCTCGACACTCCGCCGCGCCGACGTTCGACGATACATCGGCTGGACGCAACGCGAAGACGAAACGATCGCACGCACGGACGCGATCGTCGCCGATCGCTGGACCGTCATCGGGACGCGCGTCGAAGAGGACGAACGCGTCATCGCACATCGCGCCTGGCTCGTCGGGGAACGGACGGGGAACGACGCGCTCGTGCTGCAGTTCACGCAGCCGGGGATCGCGCCGGCGCACACCTTCGCCGCGGGGACGTCGTTCGAGGCGCGGCTCGCGTATTACGAGGCGAGCGTTCCGCAACGGGTCGCCGTCGTCGAACGGAACGAAGCGAGCGACGAGCCCGCTCGGCCGCGAGGGAATTCGATCGACGAGATCTCTCGGACGTACGCTCGTGCGATCGCGAACGATCCGTGGTTCGAGGTGATGCCCGTTCGGCTCGCGATGCTCGAAGTCAAACGTCTCGACGGCGTGCGGTACGCGTGCGACGAGGCGCTGTTCGGGATCCCGATCCACGCCTCCGCAAAAGCCGACGAGCTCGACGCGCTCTGCGGCTCGCGCCCGATCGTCGTCGCCGCCGAATGGAACGGCCGGACGTTGCATCCGCTCGGCGCGTGGACGGACGACCGCTACGTGGCCCTCGCGTGAGCGCGCTCTCGACCTCGTTCGCACGGACCGCGATCCTCGGCACACAACACGCCGTACCGACGCTCGACGTCGGCGATCGCGACGCGAACGCGCTCGTCGCACGGCGCGCGGGCGACGATTCGGAGATCGCGATGCTGCGCGCCGCCGCGCTCGTCGCGACGGTCCGCCGCGCCGAGGTTCGCGCGCATCGTTTCGTCGAGCGCGACGAACCCGCGCCGGACGAGACGCTTCCGTGCTGCGGCCCGGAGGCGGCTGCCGTCCTTCGAACGATCTTGCACGACGGGCAACCGGAGTCGCTTTGGGAGTGGCTCTCGCTCGCCGCTCGCTTCGGACGCCGAGCCCCGGAAGAGCACGTTCCCGCATTGCTCGCGCGCGGGGTCGCGTCGCGCTACGGTCGTTCGGCGATCCTCTCGGCCACCGGAAATCGCGGCCGATGGTTCGCTCGGCGCGAACCCGCCTGGGCATACGCGATCGAAAACGACGATCCGGAAAAGCGCTTCTCGGAATCGGGCGATCGCGCCGACCGCATCCGGCACCTGACCTCGCTGCGCGGCACCGATCCGGCTCGCGCTCGCGACCTGCTCGAATCGAGTTGGGCGAAGGAAGCCTCGTACGATCGCGCCCCGCTGCTCGAAGCCCTGGCAACCGGCCTCGGTCCGGCCGATGAAGCGTTCCTCGAGCGTGCGCGCGGCGACAAACGCAAAGACGTTCGTTCGGCCGCCCATCGCTTGCTCCAACGTTTACCGGATTCGCAACGTGCGCGGCGAGCGATGGCTCGTGCCGAATCGATGCTCGCGCTCCGCCGCTCGCCGCTCGGACGACGTTCGCTCGAGGTTACGTTGCCCGCGAGCTGTTCGCCGGAGATGGTCGCCGACGGCATCGAGAACGCGCCGCTCGAAAGCGGCGGCGGCATCCGCGAATCGCTGCTCGTTCAAAATATCCAACTCGTGCCCGTGAAGCTTTGGCTCGCGCGCTTCGATGTGACGCTGAAAGCGCTCTTCGAGCTAGCCGGTACGACCGAGTACGGATCGGCACTGCTCCGAGCATTTTCGACGAGCATCGGAACCTATCGCGATCAAGCCTCGCTCGACGCCCTCTACGACATGTGCGCGAACGATATGACGCTGTTGCCCTTCGCACGAATCGCACACGGCGGCTTCGATCGGACGGAGCACGTGGAGAGCACGCAGAGTGACGAATCGCCGTTCTTGCGAACGCTCCGCAACGTCGAGCCGGAAGCGCTCCAGTTTTTAGCGCTCGCGACGCGGCCGTGGAGCGTCGAGCTCTCGGCCGCCGCACTGGAAGCAACGCGCCGCGGCATCGAGAAGAACGACGATTGGCGCGTGCATACGAGCCGTGCCGCGACGGTCGGGCTCTTGATGCAGTACGTCGATCCCCAAACGCCCGGCATGCTCGACGGCTGGCCGGAAACCTTCGCCGCCGATCACACGCGCCAGCTCGTCGACCGTTTGCTCCACAAACTCGCCTTCCGCGCCGAAATTTACATTCACCTCAAGGACGGAACATGACGCAAACGATGCCTGCCTCCGACGTATCGCGTGAGCCCGCCGAAGTCGCGTTCGCAGGCGAGCTCGCAGGGCTCGCGCGCGAGGACGACCGGCCGCGGCCGCCGCAGTGGCGGCTCTCACCGTGGGCCGTCGCACGATACGTGCTCGGCGGCGAACTCGCGGACGGCATGCCGATCGTCCCGAAATACTACGGTCATCGACGGCTCGTCGAGATCGCGATCGCGACACTCGCGACCGATCGCGCGCTGCTGCTGCTTGGTGTCCCCGGCACGGCGAAGAGTTGGCTCTCCGAACATCTCGCGGCGGCGATCTCCGGCGACTCGCGACTCGTCGTACAAGGGACCGCGGGCACGAGCGAAGAGTCGGTCCGCTACGGTTGGAATTACGCGAAGCTGCTCGCCGAGGGCCCGTCGCAAAGTGCCGTCGTGCCGAGCCCGGTGATGCGCGGCATGCGCGCAGGTAAGCTCGTGCGCGTCGAAGAGCTGACGCGCATCCCGTCGGACGTGCAAGACGCGCTCATCTCCATTCTCTCCGAAAAATCGCTGCCGATCCCCGAACTCGACGCCGAAGTGACGGCGACGCGCGGCTTCAACGTCATCGCGACGGCGAACGATCGCGATCGCGGCGTCAACGAGCTTTCGAGCGCACTCAAGCGGCGCTTCAACGTCGTCGTGTTGCCGCTGCCGGAGACGCTCGATGAAGAGGTCGCGATCGTTCGCGCGCGCGTCGAACAACTCGGCCGCGCGCTCGCGCTACCGGCCGAAGCGCCGAGCATCGATGAGATCCGCCGGGTCGTCACGATCTTTCGCGAGTTACGCGGCGGCGTGACCGAGGACGGAAAAGCGAAAGTAAAATCGCCCTCCGGGACGCTCGGCACGGGCGAAGCGATCTCGGTGCTCAATCAAGGGCTCGCGCTCGCCGGCCATTTCGGCGATGGGACGTTACGCGCGGACGAGATCGCATCGGGGATGATCGGCGCGATCGTCAAGGATCCCATCGCCGATCGCATCGTGTGGCTCGAATATCTCGAGACGGTGATCAAGGAACGCGACGATTGGAAGGATCTCTATCGCGCCTGCCGCGCGAATACGTGAGCCTCGCGATCTTCGGCGTGCGCCATCACGGCCCGGGCTCGGCGCGGAGCGTCGTGCGCGCACTCGAAACGTTCGCGCCGGAGATCGTGCTGATCGAGGGGCCGCCCGAAGCGAACGAGATCGTCCCGCTCGCGGCCGATCCGGCGATGCAGCCGCCCGTCGCGATCCTCGCCTACGCGATCGAAGATACGAAGCGCGCGGCGTTCTACCCCTTCGCGACGTTCTCGCCCGAGTGGCAAGCGATCGGCTACGCGCTACGGCACGCGATCCCCGCGCGCTTCATCGACCTGCCGCTCGCAAACGTGTTCGCCGCTACGCCACAGCCCGACGACGACGCGAGTGATAACGATAGCGACGATCGCGAAGCGAACGACGCGGCGAACGGATCCGAGGCGAACCGGCATCGCGATCCGATCGCCGAGATCGCGCGGCAGGCCGGCTACGACGATAGCGAACGCTGGTGGGACCGGTTCGTCGAACGCCGCGGCGGCGACGGCGATGCGTTCGCGACGCTCGACGAACTGATGGGCATCCTTCGCGCGCAGCGTGAGCCGTACGTCGATCGCGAAGAGGAGCGCCGCGAAGCCGCGATGCGCCAAGCGATTCGCACCGCACGAAAAGCGTTCGCGCGCGTCGCCGTGGTGTGCGGGGCGTGGCATGCGCCGGCATTGCGGCGCGAGCAGAGCGCCGCGAGCGACGCGACGATCCTGCGCGGCCTCCCCAAGGCGAGAGTCGCCGCGACGTGGATCCCCTGGACGCACGGCCGCCTCTCGTACGCAAGCGGCTACGGCGCGGGCGTCACCGCGCCGGGCTGGTACCAACATCTGTGGGTCGAACCGCACGACCGCATCGTCACGAGCTGGATGACGAAAGCCGCGCGAACGCTTCGCGACGGAGGCCTCGACATCGCGTCCGCCCACGCGATCGAGGCGACGCGCCTCGCCGAGACGCTCGCGGCGTTGCGCGAGGCGCCCGTTCCCGGGCTCGACGATCTCACCGATGCGATCGAGAGCACGTATTGCTTCGGCGATGCGACGCCGCTCGCGCTGTTGCACGAGAAGCTCATCGTCGGCGAACGACTCGGCGCCGTCCCCGATCACGTCACGAAGATTCCGCTGCTCGCCGATCTCGCGCGCGAGCAGAAGCGGTTGCGCCTCGTGGCGGAGGCCGAGGCGCGCGCGGTCGATCTCGACCTTCGCAAACCGCACGATCTCGAACGCAGCCGCCTCCTCCATCGGCTCGCGATCCTCGGGGTATCGTGGGGTCGGCTCGGCGACGCGAACCAGCGCGGCATGGGGACGTTTCGCGAACGCTGGGAACTCCGCTGGCAACCCGAGTTCGCCGTCGCGCTCGTCGAGAAGAGTGCCTACGGCAATGCGATTGTCGATGCGACGCAGGGCTACGTGCTCGAACGTGCCGCGCGCGCGAGCGATCTCCGAGAGCTCGCGGGGCTGCTGGACGCGACGCTGCTCGCGGATCTCTCCGGCGCCGTCGATGCGGTCCTCGGTGCCGTGCGCGATTCGGCGGCGCGCACGCACGACGTCGACCTGTTGCTCGATGCGATCCCGTCGCTCGCACGCGTGCGACGCTACGGCGACGTGCGGCAAACGGATCTCGCGAGCGTCGGCAGCGTCGTGGAAACGCTGATCGTACGGGCTTGCGTCGCGCTCCCGGCGGCCTCGCTCTCGCTCGACGACGACGCTGCGACGCGGCGCTACGAGCAGATCGTCACGGTCGATTCCGCGATTCGTACGCTCGAACTGACGGCCGAACGCGATCTTTGGAATGCGACGCTCGAAGCGCTCTCGAGCAGCGACCGCGTCCACGGGATCGTCGCGGGACGCGCGACACGGCTGCTCTTCGACGGGGGTGCGATCGAGCCGCCGGACCTGCGTCGGCGGCTCGGCGTCGCACTGGGTCTCGCGAACGACCCGGCACGCGTCGCCGCGTGGCTCGAAGGGGCATTCGCGAAGAGCGGGTTGATCTTGGTGCATCGCCACGAGTTGCTCGACACGATCGATGCGTGGCTCGCGACGCTCGATGCGGAGACGTTCACGGCGACGGTTCCCGCGATCCGGCGCACGTTCGGGAGTTTCGAGACGGGCGAACGCAGCGCGATCGCATCGCGACTCGCACGCTCGCATGCCGGGGACGCGGTCCCGCGGACGAGCGCACCTGCGGACGACGACGCGATCGATTGGGATCGCGCTCGCGCGATCATGCCGGTGTTGTGGGAGCTGCTCGGCCCGACGGATGCGGCGGCATCGTGATCGATCCGCAAGAACGCGCACGCCGTTGGCGGCTGGTGCTCGGCGAACACGCGGACGCCGCGCTCGACGTCACGCTCTCGGCGGTCGACACGAAGATGGACGACGCGCTCGGAGCGCTGTACGACATCGAGCGGCGCGGCTCGCTCGCGAAATCGGCGCCATACGCCGTGCGATGGCTCGGCGATATCCGCGAGACCTTTCCGACCTCGGTGGTGCGGGTCATGCAGAACGACGCGTTCACGCGCCTCGGCCTCAAAGCGATGCTGCTCGAGCCCGAACTGCTCGCGAACGTCGTGCCCGACGTTCATCTCGTCGCAACGTTGCTCGCCTTGCGCGGCGTCATCCCCGCGAAGACGCGCGCGACCGCACGGCACGTCGTGCGACGCGTCGTCGAAGACCTCGAGCGCCGCCTCGCGAGCCCGCTGCGTGAAGCGGTGCTCGGAAGCCTCGCTCGCTCGGTGCGCAAGCGACGACCCACATATGCCGAGATCGATTGGCAGCGAACGATTCGCGCGAACCTCCGGCACTATCAAGCCGCGTACCGGACGATCGTGCCCGATCGGCTGGTCGGCTTCGGGCGGCGCAACACGAGCCTGCGCGACGTGATCCTGTGCGTCGATCAGAGCGGATCGATGGCGAGTTCGGTCGTGCATGCGGCGATCTTCGGCGCAGTTCTCGCATCGATGCGAGCGATCGACACGTCGATGATCGTCTTCGATACGAACGTCGCCGACCTGACGGCCGAGCTCCACGATCCGGTGGACCTCTTGTTCGGTACGCAGCTCGGCGGCGGGACCGACATCAATCGCGCGCTCGCATATTGTCAGACGCTCGTGCGGCGCCCGAACGAGACGGTGCTCGTGCTGATAAGCGATCTTTTCGAAGGCGGCAATCGCGAAGAGTTGATCAGGCGTGCCGGATCGCTCGCGGCTTCGGGGGTGCTCGTCGTCGCTTTGCTCGCGCTCGACGATCGCGGCGCACCGAGTTTCGATGCGTCGATCGCGGCGAGTTTCGCCGAGTTCGGGATCCCGGCATTCGCGTGCACGCCCGACGTCTTTCCGGACCTCATGGCAGCCGCGTTGCAGCGTCGCGATCTCGGCGCATGGGCCTCGCAGCACGAGATCGCGCGCGCGTGACGTTCTCCGCGGCGGAGCTCCTCGAGATGCCCTTTCCCCGGCGCCTTTGGGCGAGCAGTGACCGGCACTTGAGCGTCCGATCCTTTTCGCGAAGGCAACGGGCGAGCGCAACGCCAGTTCGCCGCGGCAGCCGGCTATCGGATCGATTGGTCAAACACACCGAGCGATTTAATGAATCACGCCGCCGCGCTTCGCTTACAAACCGGCGATTTTCCGGACTGACAGCCCTGCTACGCAACGCCACATCGGCAGCGATCTGACAGCGGTTCGTCGCGGTTACTGGGCGGGCGGACCTTTTGCGTACTCATCGTCGGAGACGAGTTCGAACCACTCGACCACCTTGCCGTCGAGCGCTTCGTTTATCGCGACGTGCGACATGCCCGTCGTGGGCGTCGCGCCATGCCAATGTCGAATACCGGGCGGACACGAGACGACGTCGCCCGCACGAATCTCATCGATGACGCCGCCCTCGACTTGCGTCCACCCGACGCCGGTGAGGACGACGAGCGTCTGCCCGAGGGGATGCGTATGCCACGCACTGCGGGCGCCCGGCTCGAAGGTGACCGTCGCGCCGACGACTCGCCCGGGAGCGGTCATCTCGAACGGCGAGTCGACGCGGACCGACCCCGTAAAATTTTTCGCCGGCCCTTTGCTCGACGGGACCGAACCGCTGCGTTGAATTCCCACGATCGTAGTATTGTGTTTGCGAAATGGCACCCCTCGCAGCGCCGATGAGACTCGCACTCCAGGAGTTTTCGCTTGGACTCGAAGCGCCGTACCGCTTCGTCAAATCAGCTCCGCTCCGAGCGTTTCACGAGTGCATGTTCGGAGTTCTGGCACTCGAAAGCGAATCGACCGATGCACGTCTTAGGGCGGACGAAGCTACGGCGTCTTATCGCGGACGTGGCATTGCCGCAGTTCGATCGATCTCATCTTCGATCTGAGAACGCAGCGGACGAGCCACCGGGATCGCCTTCGCGTTCGTCGATATCCATTCGCTCGATGAGGCCGTTTACGATCCGGTAGACGTGCCGGACCTCGGTATCCGACACGACGTCGCCGTTGCGGTTTCTCACGAACTGGCGAACGCTGACGATCGTCTCACCGGATTCGGATTCGATCACGTCGAGAACGTCGACGCGCGGATCGAACTCGGACCATTGACGCGTCCAGTACTCGCGGATGGCTTGCTTGCCGACCACCCGACCGCCCTCGGAGGCCTTCGGCCACGAGACGTTCTCGCTCATGAATTCGAGCGTCCCGTCGATATCCCGCGCGTTGAACGCCGCGTATACGCGCGCGATCAGATCTCGTGTCGTCATGCGCGATGATACCCGCGCGGATCGCGCCGTTCCCGGCGTACCGCGTCCGAATTTCGATCGCATTCGCCGACGGCTGCGCGAGCACGACGATCGCCGATCGGGCATCGTCGAGCCAAACGGCTGCGGCGTCTTCCCTTCGGCAGGCTTGCGTGCTGCCGGCGACGCGTAGCGCGGCGGCGGCGACCTGTGCGCTCCATCCCTCGCACACGACGAGCGCCGCGACGGTCGCGATGCGCTTCACGCGACCGTGACAGCGCTCCCAAACGAGATCGCCGATCCCTTCGGCGGCGAAGCCGGGGGTGAGGATCGCGCGCACGTCGATCTGCGTCGCGGCGATCGAGAGCAGCGTGGTGAGATCGTCGACGGTGAACGCGGTGACGGCGTGCGCCACGAACTCCGTTGCGACTTCGATTTCGTCGGTGAAATCCGGGCCGATGAGGATCGCTCGCAACCGCGTTCGGATCGGTCGTGAAAAGCGCGAAAACGTGCGGCGCGTCCGCGAGCGGGATCCGCAGCGCGGCACCGTCGCGACCGTCGAGCAGTAGCGCGGCGTCGAGGCCGGCCGCATGCAAGTGCTCGCGTAATCGTGCGGCCGCGACGCGCACGCGATCGAACGGTATCGCACGTTCGCGTTCGAGGAGGATGCGCGCGAAACGTAGCCGGTTCGGGTCGCTCGCGACGGGGCCCAGCCGTGAAACTCGCACGCGTAATAGCGATGCACGACCCACCGCATCATCCGCGTCGAGAGCGGCGTCTCGGTGAGATGATAGTGCGGCGCTGCCTCCGAACCCGCGCGAAAGTTTGCGAAGACGATCGGGTCGCCGGCGAAGCTCTTCTCGAAGAGCGGGCCCGCGCGTTCGTAGTGCGCGAGGACGCGAACGTGCCGCTTCGCCTCAGCGGCAGCACTCTCGGGCGTTCGACGGACTCGCCGGGTCGCGTGCTGCGGTCATCGACGCGCGGGAGACGGAGACGTTACCCGGCGCATGCTTTCGATCGCGACCGGCGGCGTGAGCGCGTCGCCCTCGGCCGGGGCGTCGAAAATTTTGTGGATGACGTTCATGCCGCGCACCACGTGACCGAACGCGGCATATCCCGGCGCGAGCGGCCCGCCGTCGTCGAGATAGCGCGCGTTGCCGATATCGATGAAGAACTCGCTCGATGCGGTATCGGGGTCCGTGAGTCGCGCCATCGCGATCGTGCCGTCGTCGTTGTGAAGGCCGGTCCGGCTCGTCGGTTCGAGCGCGATCGGCGTGCCGGTAACGCCACGCTTCTGATTGCCGCCTTGGATCACTTCGAACGGCGCGCTCGGCTGCGTGCGCTTCGTGACGACGCGATAGAACGACGCACCGTCGTACGCACGCGTATCGACGTAGTGCAAAAAGTTTGCGGTCGTGCGCGGTGCGTGCGCCGCATCGAGACGGACGACGATCGTGCCGTCGCTCGTGCGGATCGCGACATCGACGGGGCGAGCGGTCGCAGCATTCGCGGCGACGACGGCGGGCGGTGCGGCTTGCATCCGAGCGGCTTTGCCACGCGACGCTCGAAGCCCGCTGACCATACCGCACCCGGTTCTCGCGCCGAGCCGATGCGCACTAGCCGAGGCCGCGCGTTTTTCGAGCGCGGTTCGTTTGCGAGCCTGCGCTGACGAATACGTGCGAGTTACGAACGCGGTAGATCTTTCACGAATGCGAGGATCAGCGCGTTGGCTTCGTTTGGCTGTTCCAACGGCACGAGATGCGCGGCGCCGGCCACGTCGACGTGGCGGGCGTTCGGAAGCTTCGCTGCGATCCGGCGGCTGTGGATGGACGGCAGCGTGACGTCTTGCTTTCCCGAGACGACGAGCGCCGGGGCCTGCACGCGAGGGAGCACATCGAGCGTTGCATCGCGATTCACGAGCACCGATCGCACGGTGTGGATGAGTCCTCGGCGATTCCACGAGCGGAACCGCCGCACGAGTTCGATTCCGATTTCCGGATCGCGCCGGCGCGTCTCGGGCGTAACGTTTGCCGAGACGATCATGTCGTCGACGATTTTATCGAGCGCGCCGATCGCGAGGAGCACGGTAAGCAGCGTATTCTTTACTCGCTCGAACGGCGTGGCGCTCTCCGCCGTCGTGTTGAAGAGCACGAGGCCGCGTATGCGGTCGGGCGCGCGCAGCGCGATTCGCGGCGCGATCATGCCGCCCCAGGACGTTCCGAGCACGACGACCGGCGTTCGGACGCCAAACGCGTCCAAGACCTCGACGGCAGCTTGGGCACACTCGTCCATCGTGAAATCGCGATCGACACCTTTGCTTGCGCCGTGGCCGGGCGGATCGAGCGCGAGCGTCCGCCAGCCCGCCGTGCGTAGCTCGGCGATTTGGTGATGCCACATTCGATGATCGTTGAAGAGGCTCGGCCAAAGAAACGCGACGGGTTGCCCTTCATCACCGCGATCGTCCACGTAGAGATCGCCGAGCACGGTCGGGACGGTTGCCACAAGCTATCCGATCTTCGTTGCGCGAAAGGGAGAGGTCCGTGATTGCGATACGCGCGCGGATGCAAGCATATTCCTGCTCCATCACGCACGCCGAGCCGCCTGCGGTGCGTTGCGGCGACCGGAGCTCGACGTTCAGATGCTCCGTAGCGGGTAACGTTAGGCAATGAAACCGGCATCTGGCAAGCGGTCGCCGCGGCGTTTGGCCATCACGTTCGGCATTCTCGTCGCGCTCGCGGCCGTCGGGGGCGGGGCGTTTGTCGCCGGGCGCGATTCGGCGCCGAAGCCGAAGGCGCCGCCCTCGTCGACTTCGTCGAGTGCCGCGGGCGACGGCAATCAGCAGACGTCGGGCAATTCGAGCAACACCGGCTCGGGGACGACGACGTCCGTCAGCAGCGGCGGCGGCGGCGCCTCGGGGACCGCGGGCTCGGGCTCGGCGTCGGCAGGCGGTTCCGGGGCTGCCGGTGGGAACGTCGGAGCGTCGTCCGGCGACGGCTCGACGTCGAGCGGGTCGACCGGATCTTCGAATGCGTCGAGTGCGTCGACCGGGACCGGCTCGTCGGCCGGGACGTCGAGTTCTACCGCGTCGACCGCGGACGGCGGCCAGACGGGCTCCGGGAACAGCTCGCAGAGCGTCGGCTCGTCGAACTCGACGACGCTCGGCAGCGGGGTCGCGGGCGGCGGCGGCACCGGAAGCGCCAACAGCGGCGCGGGTTCCGCGGGGTCGTCGGTCGGATCGGGTTCCGTGAGTGCGGGCAGCGGATCGACGGGGAGCGGTTCGTCGACGACGTTCGGCACGGGGACCGTCGGAGCGGGGTCGGTCGGCGGAGGCTCGTCGAGCGCATCGACGGGGACCGGTAGCACGGGCACGGGCAATACGGGCAGCGGGAACACCGGTACCGGGAACGCCGGTTCGGGTTCGGTTGGATCGGGTTAGGCCGCCGTCGCACGCAGGCGTACGATATCCAGGCGCCTCCAAGCCGTCATTCGTCATTCTCTGCTACAACGGAGTCCCGTGATCAGTCTCTCTCGCGCCGTTCGCTTCGGTGCCGTAACGTTTCTCGCACTATGCGCCGGCTGCAGCCATCACGATACGCAGCAATCGAGCGCGGCGGCGGCGCAAGAACCCGACGTGCAGATGCAGCGCGTGCAGACGGAGACGGCCCGTACCGCGACGATCTATCCGACGTTGATGTTGCCGGGCGCGATCGCGCCGCACGAAACGGTCGCGTTATCGAACTCCATAAACGAGCCGACGTCGGCCGTGTACGTTCGCGAAGGCGATCACGTGCATGCGGGTCAAGGGCTTGCCGACCTCGACGTCAGCGATCTGCAGGCGAGTTTGCGTTCGTCGCTCGAGACGGCCGAATCCGATCGCGCTCGAACGTCGGTGACGACGTACAACGCACGGCTCGTCTTCAGTCAGGCGCCGGATCAAGTGCGGCAAGCGCGTGCGGCGCTCGCGCAAGCGATGGAAGCGACGCGCGAAGCGAATCGCAATCTCACTCGCGATACGACGCTTGCGGCGCAAGGCTATCTGCCGACGCAGAACGTCGACGAGCAGCGTGTCGTCGTGCGCAGCGACATGGCGGCCGAACTCTCGGCGCGCGCGCAAGTGAATAGCGCGGTCGCGAATCAGGTCCAGAACGGCACGCCCGAAACGGGCATGCAGGCCTCGAACATCGCGGAGCAGACGCGTGCCGCGAACGCGGCCTCGGCGACGGCGGATCAGCTTCGAAGCGAGATCTCGCGCGCGCACATCGTGAGCCCGATCGACGGGTATGTCATCAATCGCAATCTCAATCCCGGTGAATATCCCTCGGGGCGTCAGATATTCACCATCGAAGGCACCGATACGGTCTACGCGATCTTGACGGCGTCCTCGGTGCAGGCGTACGAGATCGCGACGGGCGATCGCGTGCAGGTCACGCGGCCGGGCTTTCGTAGCGGCTCGTTTCTCGGGCGAGTGGAAGCGCTCTTGGACGCGGGGACGCCGGGCTCGTCGAATTTCACCGTCAAGGTCGCGATTCCGAACCCGGGCAATCATCTGCGCGCCGGAACACCCGTCCAGGCGATCGTGAATCTGGGCGGCTTCCACGGCATTGCCATCGCGAGTACGGCCTTCACGACCGACGCCCGCGATCACGTCGTTTCGATCGACAACGGCCACGCGCGAACGCTCGGCGTGCACGAGATCGCGACCGACGGCGTAACCTCGATCGTGGAGGGGATCGGATCCGGCACCGTTCTCGTGCGCGACGGCACGACCGAACTTCGGAACGGCGAAGCCGTCACCGCGGTCCGCTAAGCGATGTGGCTGACACGGGTTTTTCTTCAGCGTTGGCCGCTCGCCGTCGTCTTCGTCGTGCTCACCCTGCTCGGCGGGATCATCTCCGTGCGGAGCCTGATCGTTCAGCGCTTGCCGAATACGCAGACGCCGACCGTCGGCATGCGCGTGTCGTACTCCGGAGCTTCGACGACGGAGCTGCGCGACACGATCGTGCGCCCGATCGAGGATCAGATCTCGGGTTCGCAAGACCTCACGCACGTCGATACGACGATCGAAACCGGCTCGGCCGTCATCGCGGCGCATTTCAAACTCGGCTCGAATAAAAATCAAGATCTCACCGAGATCATTCAGGCCTACAACGCCGCGCGGTCGCAGCTGCCGAGCGATCTCGTCACGCCCGTCATCCGGCTTTTCGATCCGAACGCCGCGACGGTCGTCTCCGTCGGCCTCACCTCCGCCACGCTCGATCAGGCGGCGATCGCGTCGCTTGCGAACGGACAGATCGGTCCCGCGATCGAGCAGCTCGGCGGGATCTCGAACGTCCTCGTCGCCGGGAACGTGCAGGCGTCCTATAACGTCAACGTCGATCCGAGCGCGCTCGCCGGCTACGGCCTCACGCTGACCGACGTCGTCAACACGCTCGGCACGAATAATCTTCGCGCACCGGGCGGCATCGCGTATCAGCCGGGCCGCGAGACGCAGATCGACGTGCGCGGCGATATCGATTCGCCGCGCGCGCTCGCGGCGATCCCCATCACGAGTTCGCAAGCCGCATCGACCGGCGGCGGAAACGCGCCGACGCTCTACGGCCCGAGCCCGTACACCGGCTCGCTCTACGGCTGGACGCGGCCTTCGCAGAGCGTCTTCATCGGCGATATCGGCCGCGTGGAAGACGGCAGTGTTCCCATTCGCAATTCGACGTTCGTCAACGGGCAACCCGGCATCGAATTACAAGTGCAGAAGGCCGGCAACGCGAGCGAGATCGACGTTTCGAACGAGGTCATCGCCGCGCTGCCGAAACTGCAGGCGCAGTTCCCGCAGGTGCAGATGAAGATCGACTTCGTGCAGGCGACGTATTCGAAGCAGCAGGTCGACGGGGTCGAGCGGACGCTGCTCGAGGGCGTCTTGCTGACGGCGATCCTGATGGTGCTCTTCTTGCAATCGTGGCGCAACGCCGTGGTCGTGATGATCGCGATCCCGACCTCGCTCTGCGTCGCGCTCTTGGGGATGAAGATCCTCGGGCTCTCGCTCGATACGATCTCGCTGCTCGCGATGACGCTCGTGATCGGGATTCTGATCGACGATTCGACGGTCGTACTCGAGAACGTCACCCGCCATCACGACGACGGCGAAGAGCCGATGCTCGCCGCGCTCAACGGACGCAGCGAGATCGGGCAGGCCGCGATCGTGATCACCCTCGTCGACGTCGTCGTGTTCTTACCGATCGCGTTCATCGGCGGCCCGATCGGCGTCGAGCTCGCGGAGTTCGGCATCGTCGTGACGATCTCGACACTCACGTCGCTCTTCGTTTCGTTCACGCTCACGCCGACGATGGCCGGCATGTGGTCGATGCGGTCGACGTGGAAACCGTGGAAGCCGATCGTCGCGTTCGATCGTTTCTTCGAGCGAATCCGCAACGTCTATTCGAAAAGCGCGCTACCCGCGGCGATCCGGCGGCCGTGGCCTATCGTCGCGACGGCTATTGTTCTCACGTTCGGCGCGATGTTGCTCGTGCCGTTCGGGCTCGTCGGCCGCGATTACATCCCCGACGCCGATCAAGGGCAGATTTTCTATACGCTGACGTTCGCACCGGGGACGCCGCTGACGACGACGACGGCGGCACTGCGCCGGATCGAGAAGCGTGTCGATACGTTCGCCGATCTGCAATCGGAAGTGACGAGCGCGGGCGGCTTCAACTCGCCGTACGGCGGCTTCGTACTCGAAGGCAACGGCGGCCAGATCAATCTCAATCTCAAGCCCGATCACAAGCAGCCCTCGCAGCACTGGATCGAACAGCTGCAGCAGATCAGTCGCGAGCTCGCGCCGAACGGCGTCTCGCTCGCGAAAGAAGCGAGCGATCCGACACAGGGCGGCCCGCGACAGCCGGTCGACGAGGTGGTTTCGTTACCGAGCGGTGACGATCCGACGCAAGCGGCGTTGCGCGTGCAGCGCGTCCTCGAGGGGACGCCCGGTGCGATCAACGTCAATAGTTCGGCGCAAACGGCGTTGCCGCAGGTCGCGGTGCAATTCGATCGCGCGATGGCGCGCACGCTCGGCGTCTCGATCGGCGAAGCGTCCACGGCGATTCGCGCCGCGTTCGGCGGCGACACGGCGACCGAGCTCGAGTCGCAAAACGGGCTCGTGCAGGTTCAGGTGATCTATCCGGAACGCAATCAGGGCTCGCTCGCGGACGTGCTTTCGATTCCGATCCGCGCGGCGAACGGTTCGATCGCGCACGTCGGCGACGTCGCGCATCTCTCGGTCTCGCCCGCACCGATCATCATCACGCGCACCAATCGCCTCGATATCGTGCACATCAACGCGAGCCTCGCGCCGGGGTTCGAACTCTCGAACGTCATGGATGATTTTCACACGCGGCTGGCGCGGCTGCATCTGCCGAGCGGCGTGAAAGTCGTCGATTATCCCGATAGTCAGCTCGATCTCATGCAACTCACGTTGCAGGGTTTAGGGACGTCGCTCGTGCTTTCGGTCGTGCTCGTCTATCTGTTGATGGTCGCGCTGTACAACGACTTCCGCGATCCGCTGATCATTATGTTTTCCGTGCCGCTCGCGACGGTCGGCGCGCTCGCCGGGCTTTGGATCACGCATCAAACGCTCAATCTCTTCTCGCTGATCGGCGCGCTGTTGCTCGTCGGACTCGTTGCGAAGAACGGTATCTTGCTCGTCGATTATACGAATACGCTCCGCAAGCGCGACGGACTTGGGAAGCGCGATGCGGCGATCGAGGCGGGCGCGACGCGGTTCCGCCCGATCATCATGACGACACTCGCGATGATCACGGGGATGCTGCCGCTCGCGCTCGCGCTCGAACCGGGCTCGCAGGTGCGCAGCAGCCTCGGCGTCGTCGTGATCGGCGGGCTCTTGAGTTCCCTCGTGCTCACGCTGTTCATCGTGCCGATCGTCTATCAGTGGCTCGCGCCGGACGATCTCCCCGAACCGACGCCGATCGGCGACGAGAACGACCAGCAGCAGCCCTCGAAGGACGGGCGCGCAGCGGGTGGGGGATCGCCGGCGAGCGCGTAAACGCAATCGTCATACGCTCGACGGGCTACGAAACGCGATAGCCTGCGATCGAACCGATCTCGCCGCTCGCTATCGAGAGGAACAACTCGCAAACGACGACCGCTGCAAGGTCGGGCGATGAATCCGCATCCGATGGGATGCCGAACGCTCTATCGTACGATAGTGCGCGAGATGCAGACGTTTCTTACCGGCGTTCGGAGGCGCAGCGACGCGGAGGTCGGGTCGTCGTTTCCGTGGTCGGTCCCGACACTGGCGTCGCTGGAGCGGCTGTCGTTTGCGGCTCCCGTGACGTTCTTCATTGGCGAGAACGGATCGGGAAAATCGACGTTCCTCGAAGCACTCGCCGTCATGATCGGCGCGGTGACGATCGGCGCGGAGGATGCCGCGAACGACGCGACGCTCGACGGTGCGCGTCGGCTCGCGGATACGTTCGTCGCATCAAGGCGCGGGAGGCCGAGCACGTGCGCGTTCTTTCGCGCGGAGGATGCGTTCGGATTCACGCGGCGCATCGAGCGCGAGATGCGAGCGATCGACGCGGAGAGCGAACGCATCCTCTCCGACGGTCAGGCCGGGATGGAAGCGCGCCGCCGGGCCGCCGCGTACGTGCGCGCGCAAGGGGCGGCGCTCACCGCGCGTTACGGAGACGATCCGCACGCGCTCTCGCACGGCGAGACGTTCCTCAACATCCTTCGCGAACGCATCGTCCCGAACGGACTCTATCTGCTCGACGAACCGGAGACGCCGCTCTCGCCGACGCGCGTGCTCGCGCTCATCGTATTGCTGAACGACGCGGTACGAGTGGGTTCGCAGTTTATCATCGCGACGCACTCGCCGATCCTCGCCGCATTTCCGAACGCGGAGATCCTCCTCTTCGAAGACGGTGCGATTCACCGCACCGCGTACGAAGAACTCGAACACGTCCGCGTAACGCGCGACTTTCTTGCGGCGCCGGAACGATATCTGCGACAGTTGCTCTTATCCGAAGATGACGAACGGCGTTAGGCGAATGCACGATCGTTGTGCTGCCGAAACGGATCGAAGATAGAAAGCCGCTATCGCGCGCAAGAGGAAACGCCGAATTGACGGCATTTCAGCGAATCTACGCTCAGCGATTCTGAGGAAACTCCTGATGGAAGATCCGACACCTATTCATGTGGCCGATTTCCTTGCATGGGATGCGAGGCAATCCACGAGACATGAGCGATCGACGGTATAATCGTTGCGATGTCGGATCCCACGATTGCGAACGGACGACTCGTTCGTCGCTTAAATGCCGGTCGGGGGCAAGGGCGACGCGTCGTCGAGATCGCAGGCTGGCCGTCGGCGCCTGCCGGTAGACGGGCGTCGAGAGTCGTAGAATCTCTTCCATGAGAACGATCAGGATCTTCGAACACATCTCGCTGGACGGTGTCATCCAGCACACCGCCGATGACGGTGATTTTCCGTATAGCGACTGGACTGCAGCCTATCGGACTCCCGCCGGCCGGGACGCAATCATCGCTGCGCAAGGCGAGAGCTTCGATCTGTTGCTCGGCCGTCGCACCTATGATATCTGGTCGGGCTTCTGGCCAAACGCGCCGAGCAGTCAGATGGCGGACCGCCTCAATGCGGCAACAAAATATACCGTTACCCACCGGCCGGAGAGTCTCGAGTGGGGCCCGTTCGAGAGCCTCGGACCTGACATCGTCGAGGACATTCGCCGCATCAAATCGGAGGATGGACCGAATCTTCTTCTTTGTGGCAGCTCCACGCTGACGTCGATGCTCCTCGAACATGGGCTTGCGGATGAAATCGTGCTGATCGTCTATCCCGTCCTGTTGGGCACGGGGAAGCGCTTCTTCGCAGAGGGAACTCCGTCACGCGCATTCGAGCTCGTTAGCACGAGTGCAACGCCGTCCGGAGTTATCGTCAATTCGTATGCGGTCGGCGGCCCTCTGAAGACCGGATAGTGTGACGACGGAGTAGCGGACCGGAACCTCGTCCCGATATCGACGTACAGGCCGCTTCGAGGCGCCGACGTCCACGAACGGGTCGGCGGAACTACGGAACATGACGATCCAATCGGTGAATTCGCCCGACGTCGGCGAAGCTGTCCGGGCGCGCATCTCCTCGGTCATCCAACGCGACGTGGACCTTCGGCCGTGCGCCGCCTGACGATCCTGCGAGACGTTGAAGTTCGAGGAGCGCGGAATCTTCGTCGCCTTCGATAACGCTGCGGGCGTCGCGCGCGATCGCATCGAGATCGAAGGCATCCGACGCAGCGGTATCGTCTTGCACCCGCGCGTACGTCAGCGCGCCGCGACCGCTCCCACCGCCGTACGCTAAGCGATCGAGTTCGGTCAGCGAGCCGACCGCCGTGCCTTGTTGCCGCAGACGACGATCCAGAAGCATCCTGCCCCATGCGTCGGGGAGACCACCCGCGAATACGCCATGGAGCGCTTTGAATGCACCGTCGCGTGGCGGCCGCACGAGACCCGTTCGCTCCGAATCGAACCGTGGATTTACCGTGAGCGGTGCCGACGCGAACGCCGGAGCGTATTCGAATACGACCGTGTTCCGATCCATGGCGAGGTGGCCGACGGAGACGCTGTCAGACGGAGCGAGCGCAAACGGCACGTCGAGCACACGGGTCACCTGCTTCGGCCGCGCTTCGGTAGCCGCTGACCGTCGATGATCTCGTCGAGCGTTCTGAGATCCGGCATCGGAAATAGCGAGTGAAGCTCGTGCTCCGACTGCAACACGATCGCTACGCGTACCACAACATCGACGCTGACGTTCGCGCCCGCCTCGAACCGCTTCATCGTCGGCAATGAGACGCCGCGGCCCGAGCCACGTCGGCCTGAGATCGACCCAGTGCCAGCCGCGCATCATGAACGCGTCGCCCGACCGAAATCTCCGAGTATCACATGTATTATTTTCCGCGGTAGGCGCCGCTCTCGATGAAGTGCCCCGCGGCGCTCGGAACGCCGCCCCACCGGTTGACGTAGCGCCGAAACCATCGCGCGAGCCGCACGATATCGGCGTCGTCGAGTTGCGCGACCATGCGCATGAGCGAGATCGCTCCGGGCGTCGGATCCGCCTCCGGCACTTGCATCGCGCCGAAGAGCCGTGCGAGCGGTTTGCGATCGGCATCCTCGAGCGCGAGGACCGCCTTGCGCACGATTAAGAAGGCGGCGGAGTGCGGCATACTCGGCATCGAACATACGTTCGACCACGACGGCATCTTCGACCCCTTTTGGCGGCAGCCGGATCTTCGAAGCAGCAGCCTTACGGGCGTCAGTGCGCCGAAACCGCAGGCGTCGGTTGCGGAGTGGGTGTTGCGTTCTGCCCGGGATGCTGCGAGGGCGAGAGCGGAATGTACGATATCCGGCCATCCGGCACGGTGAAGCGGATTAACACGATCGCACTCGCGACGCCGCAAGCGATCGTCGGATTCTCATGGACGTCCTTCGCGAGTGCTTCGAGAACCATGCGCAAGTCGGGATCGATGTCACGCGTTGGCGGAACGAGCGCTCGGACCGTCCCGTCGAAGTGGACGATGACGATGAGCGAACCGTAGCCATCGTGATTGTAGACCTCGAAATTCGCGACCGATGCTTGTGAGATCGTGATTCGTTTCGGCCCGGATACCGCGACGGCCGACGGCGTTGGGACGACGCACGCGGTTGCGGTCGCACTCGGTTCCGGCGAAGGGAACAGACTCGAATCGGGAGCCGGTTGACCGCCGGCGACGATCGTCGTCACTATGGCGAACGCGGTACTCAATGCGAGACGTACCATAACCGTCCTCTTTGTCGGACCATAGATTTCCGCACATTGCGGCGCACGCGATCTGCTTCGAGCCGGATTCGGTGGCAGTTGACCCGGTTACGTTAATCAAGCGTCGCGGATACCGGAACGTTCGACACTCCTTATTCGATATCGGATCTTGCGGTACGCTGCATCTCCGGCGCTTGCGAGCCTTCGCACCGTCGCGCAAAATCATGATCGATCGGAACGCACTCGTACGGTACTCGACATGGCGTCCGGGGGTACGGTACGAAGCCGGTAGCGCTACGGCGCAAGTCGTGCTCCCTCACGCGCGACGTACCATTCTTCTCGGGTCGTCACGACGAAGGTCTTGACCGCGGCACCAACGTCGCCGATCGATCCATCCGCGGCACACGCTTCGTTCGCGGCGCCGTCGAGAGCGATGCCGGCGTAGCCGAGTTTCGTGCAGGTCGCCTCGCGTGTTTTCGCATCGTGCTCGCCGATGCCGCCGGTGAAGACGAGGGCGTCGAGGCGGTCGAAGAGCGGTAGGTAGCTCGCGATCGTCGCCGTGAGGCGGCGGACGAACATCTCGACGGCGAGCCGAGCGCGCGGATCTCCGGCGTCGCTCGCTTTGCGGACGGCCCGCAAATCGCCCGCTCGGCCGGAGATGCCGGCGAGGCCGCTCTCGTGATTGAGCGTGCGATCGAAAGCGTCCGCGAATTCGACGAGTTCTCCGCCTGCGCCCGGGCCGTTCTTTCGCCTATCGGTCGATGCACCGGGCTTCGCTTCGTCGCGGGCGAGGAACGTCGCGATCGAGGGGTCGATCGCGCCCGAGCGGGTCGCCATCATCGTTCCGTCGAGCGGAGTGAGGCCCATCGACGTGTCGGCGCTGCGACCGCCGACGACTGCCGTGACGGAACAGCCGCCGCCGAGATGCGCGACGATCACGTTCGTTTCGTCGAGCCCACGATCGAGTGAGGCTGCGACGCGCTCGGTCGCGTAGGCAACGCTCGAGCCGTGAAAGCCGTACTTGCGGATCCCGCGCTCGAGCCACGCGTACGGTCCCGCATACGTGAATGCCGCGGGCGCGAGCGTTCGATGAAATTGCGTATCGAAGACGGCGTACTGACGTACGTTCGGGAGACGCTGCCGTATCGCAGCGACGGCGGTGAGTTCGGCCGGGTTGTGAGACGGCGCGAACGGTTCGAGCGTGCGGAGTTTCTCGACGACGCCGTTTTCGAGCCACGTCGTCGCGACGAAATCGTTCGCGCCGTGGACGATGCGATGGCCGACGGCCTCGAGCGCGTGCAGGTCGACGCCGGCATGCTCGAAGGCGTCGAGGATCGCATCGATCGGATCGGCGTGCGGGGCGCGCGCGCCACGCTGCGCCGACCTACCGTGCACGTCACGCGTTTCGATCGTGACCGCATCGTCGTTCGCGTCTTCCCACGAAAGATGAACGCTTGCGAGTGAATCGGACGCGTCGGCCGCGCGAGCATCGGCGGCGACATCGTAGACGCCGCATTTCCAACTGCTCGAGCCGCCGTTAAGGATTAAGCGGGCCATGACCACTCGCGAACGCGCGGAAGATCCTCGCCGTGCGCGCGCACGTAATCGTGATGCGCGGCGAGTTCGGTTCTCATGTGATCGCTGAGATGCGCGGCGCGACTGCCGAGCGTCGGCGTGCGTTCGATCGCGGCGAGGACGAGGTGGAAGCGATCGAGTTCGTTGAGGACGACCATGTCGAACGGTGTCGTCGTCGTACCGTTCTCGATGAACCCGTGAACGTGAAAGTTATCGTGATTCGCCCGATTGTAGGTGAGGCGATGGACGATCGACGGATAGCCATGGTAGGCGAAGATAACGGGCGTATCGCGGGTGAACAAGATATCGAAATCACGATCGCTCAAGCCGTGCGGATGCGCGGTATCGGGCTCGAGCTTCATCAGATCGACGACGTTGATGAAGCGGATCTTGAGCTGCGGAAACGCGTCGCGCAGGATCGACGTTGCAGCGAGCGCTTCGAGCGTCGGCACGTCGCCCGCGCACGCCATGATCAGATCGGGATCGCCGCCGCCGTCGGGATCGTTGCTCGCCCAGTCCCAGATGCCGACGCCCTTCGCGCAGTGTGCGTCCGCCGCGGCGACGTCGAGATACTGCAGCGATGGCTGTTTGCCGGCGACGATGACGTTGACGTATTGCTTGGAACGCAGGCAGTGATCGGCGATCGAGAGCAGCGAGTTCGCATCGGGCGGCAGATACACGCGTACGACGCTCGCCTTCTTGTTGACGACGACGTCGATGAAGCCGGGATCTTGATGCGAGAAGCCATTGTGATCTTGGCGCCAGACGTGCGAACTGAGCAGATAGTTCAGCGACGCGATCTTCGCGCGCCACGGCACGTCGTTCGCCTGCTCGAGCCATTTCGCGTGCTGATTGAACATCGAATCGACGATGTGGATGAACGCCTCGTAGCAGTTGA
>CAZZYZ010000003.1:0-5485 GCA_964658425.1 Vulcanimicrobiota bacterium
CTTCTTCGCGGTCGCCTTCTTGGCGGTGCTCTTCTTGCGCGTCGCGCGCTTCTTGGGAGCGGCGGCCGGCGCGGAATCTTCGGGAATCGAGTCGTCGATCGACGTGCTGTCTTCGTTCAAGTCGTCCTCCTCGTTCACGTGGAACGATGGTGCGCGTACAACGTTGACGCTTTGTTTGTCAACGTCTTTGGAAGCATCTTAACCTGCGTGCGCATTTATTGCAAGATAATACGCCCGCAAGCGCGTACGCACGCGCGCGTCGATTTTGCCCGGCTCTTGACGGCGGCGCTATACTAAGGGCGTTTTCGCTAATGAGCGGACGGTCCAGAGAGTCGAGTACGTCATTGAAGAAGCCGCTGATCATCGTCGAATCGCCGACGAAAGCGCGCACCATCAAGAAATTCTTGCCTCCTCGATACGTCGTCAAGGCATCAGTCGGGCACGTGCGCGATCTCCCCAAGAGCACGCTCGGCGTGGACGTCGATCACGATTTCGCGCCGCGCTACCTTACTATAAAAGGTAAGGGCGACGTGATCAAAGATCTCAAGGCCGCCGTGAAAGTCGCGCAGGGAGACGTTTTCCTCGCGACCGACCCCGATCGCGAAGGCGAAGCGATCGCGTGGCATCTGGCCGAATTGCTCAAGCTCGATCAGCCGAAGCGCATCGAACTCCACGAGATCACGAAAGAAGCCGCGCTTCGCGCGATCGAGGAAGCGCACCCGATCGACATCGATCGCGTGAACGCGCAGCAGGCCCGTCGGATTCTCGATCGGCTCGTCGGCTACAAAATTTCACCGCTGCTGTGGGCGAAAGTTCGCGGCGGCCTTTCGGCGGGCCGCGTGCAGTCGGTCGCCGTGAAGATCATCGTCGACCGCGAACGCGAGATCCTCGCGTTCACGCCGCGCGAGTACTGGACGATCTCCGCGCTCCTGGGGAAAGACGACGCCGCGCAGCGCTTCTCGGCCGATCTCTTCGAGATCGACGGCGAGAAAGCGGAGATCGATAACGGCGGCCGCGCCGATCAGGTCACGGCCGATCTGCAGGACGCCGCGTACTCGGTCACCTCGGTCAAGCAGCGCGAGACCCGCCGCAACGCGGCCGCGCCGTTCACGACTTCGACGCTGCAACAGGAAGCGTCGCGGAAGCTGAAGTTTCGCGTGCGCAAGACGATGCAGACCGCGCAATCGCTGTACGAGGGCGTCGATCTCGGCAGCGAGGGGACGCAAGGCCTCATCACCTACATGCGAACCGACTCGACGCGCACGTCGGATTCCGCGAACGAGGCCGCCAAGGCGTTCATCGACGCGACGTACGGCCCCGAATTCCACGGCGGCCGCAAGCAATTCAAGGTCAAGGAAGGCGCGCAGGACGCGCACGAAGCGATCCGTCCGACGTCGGTCACGCGTACGCCTGATTCACTCGCGGGCGTTCTCAAGCGCGACGAACTGCGGCTCTACTCGCTGATCTGGGAGCGCTTCGTCGCATCGCAGATGGCGGCCGCGGTCTACGATCAGACGTCGGTCGACATCGATGCGAAGCCGAAGCGCGGCGGCACGCGCTACATGTTTCGCGCGACCGGCAGCGTCCTCAAATTCGCCGGCTATACGGCCGTGTATGAAGAAGGCAAGGACGACGCGTCCGCGACCGACGCCGCTGCGGCAACGAAGAATGCGAAGCCGGGCCGCGTGATGCTGCCCGCACTCGCGCAAGCCGACGACCTCGTCAAACACGCGGTCGATCCGAAGCAACACTTCACGGAACCGCCGCCGCGCTTCACGGAAGCGACGCTCGTCAAGGCGCTCGAGGACAACGGCATCGGCCGCCCGTCCACGTACAGCTCGATCGTCGAGACGATTCAAGCGCGACAATACGTCGAGCAGATCGATCGCAGATTCCGCCCGACCGAGATCGGTATGTCGGTCAACGATCTGCTCGCCGAGCATTTCCGCGAGATCATGAACCTCGCGTATACGGCGAAGATGGAGCACGAGCTCGATCTCGTCGAGGAGAATAAGGAGAACTGGGTCGAGGTGCTGCGGCGCTTCTACGGTCCCTTCGCGAGCGATCTCGAAGCCGCCGAGCGCGCGCTTCCCAAAGTCGAGATCAGGGACGAACCGACGGACGAGATCTGCCCGGCCGAAGGCTGCGGCAAGCCGATGGTCATCAAGACCGGCCGCTTCGGGCGCTTCATCTCGTGCACGGGTTACCCCGAGTGCAAGACGACGAAGCCGATCCTCAAAGATACGGGCGCAACCTGCCCCAAGGACGCCGGCATGGTCGTCGAACGCAAATCGCGCCGCGGTCGCACGTTCTTCGGCTGCGCGAATTATCCCAAGTGCGACTTCGTCTCGTGGGATCGCGTCGTGCCGGAACCGTGCCCCACGTGCGGCGCGTACGTCGTCGCGAAGAGTAAGCGCGGCACCGTGAGCTTCATCTGCAGTGCCGATAAGGAGCACGACACGAGCGCGATCGGTGCGTCGACCGATCGGGAAGGCGAGCCGATCGAAGCGTGAGCGAGAACCGGCTTCGCGTGATAGGCGCGGGTCTCGCCGGCTGCGAGGCCGCATGGCAGGCCGCGGAGCGCGGCATCGACGTCGAACTCTTCGAGATGCGGCCGCTCGTCTCGGGGCCCGCGCACAAGACGGATCGCTTCGCCGAACTCGTCTGCAGCAATTCGCTGCGCGGCGCGGCGCTCGAGAATGCGGTCGGCTTGCTCAAGGAAGAACTCGCGCGGCTGAACTCGCTGATCGTTACGAGCGCGCGCGGCGCGGCGGTCCCCGCCGGCGGCGCGCTCGCCGTCGACCGCGACGCGTTCTCCGGACTCGTCGAGTCACGGCTCGCCGCGCATCCGCGCGTCACGGTCACGCGCACCGAGGTCACGTCGATCGATCCCGACGTCCCGACGATCGTCGCGTGTGGGCCGCTGCCCTCCGACGGACTCTCTCACGCGATCGACGCGTTGCTCGCGCGCGTCGGGGGCGACGCGGTGCCGGGCGAGCGTGCGCGGCTGCACTATTACGACGCGGCGTCGCCGATCGTCGCGACGGACTCCCTCGATCTCGAGCAGATGTACGAGAAGTCGCGCTACGATAAGGGCGACGGTGCCGATTACCTGAACATCCCGCTCGATCGCGACGCGTATGCGACGTTTGTCGAGGATCTGCGCCGCCTGCCCAAACACGAGCCCAAAGCGTTCGAAGCGGACGCCGCCGCGGGGAAAGTGCCGTACTTCGAGGGCTGTCTGCCGATCGAGGAACTCGCCGCGCGCGGCGAAGACGCGCTACGCTACGGGCCGCTGAAGCCCGTCGGTCTGCGCGATCCCAAGACCGGGAAAGCGCCCCACGCCGTCGTGCAGCTGCGTAAGGAGAACGCGGCCGGGAGCGCCTACAACATCGTCGGTTTCCAGACGCGCCTGACGTGGCCCGCGCAGCGCGAAGCGTTCGAGAAGCTGCCCGGCCTTGCGCGCGCGGAATGGCTTCGGCTCGGCGTTATGCATCGCAACTCGTTCCTCGCGGCCCCGCGCTATCTCGGATTCGATCTGCGGCTGCGCGGTACGGAACGCACGTGGTTCGCGGGCCAGATCACGGGCGCCGAGGGCTACGTCGAAGCGGCGGCCTGCGGTGCGATCGCGGGGATCGCGGCAGCGCGCGCGGCACGCGGGCTCGCGGCGATCCCCGTCCCGCCGCAGACCGCGCTCGGTGCGATCGTCGCGCATCTGCAGAACGCGACGACGCACGACTTCCAGCCGGCGAACGTCACGTGGTCGTTCGTCCCCGATCTCGACGGGCCGCGCGTGCGCGACAAGCGCGAACGTCGCGGGCTCCTCGCACAGCGCGCGCTCGCGGCGCTCGAAGCGTGGCGCGCCGAGATCGACGCACCGGAGCTCGCGACGCGCTAGCGGAAGAGCGCGCGATGCGCATCCGCATCAAATCCACGACCATCCTCGCCGTGCGGCGCGGCGGCAAGCTCGCGATCGCAGGCGACGGACAAGTCACGTTCGACAAGACGATCATGAAGCACGGCGCGCACAAGGTCCGTCGCATCGCGGGCGGCGCGGTCCTCGCGGGCTTCGCCGGCAGCGCGGCCGACGGGATCACGCTGCTCGAGAAATTCGAAGGCAAGCTCGGCGAGTATAAAAACAACATCGTTCGCGCCGCGGTCGAGCTCGCGAAAGACTGGCGCCAAGATCGCGCGCTGCGCCGGCTCGAAGCGCTGCTCGTCGTCGGAACGGCGGAGCATCTCTTCGTCATCAGCGGGAACGGCGACGTGATCGAACCCGACGAGGGGATCGCCGCGATCGGCAGCGGCGGCCCGTACGCGCAGGCCGCGGCGATGGCGCTCGTGCGCCACAGCGAGCTCGACGCGCCCGGGATCGCGCGCGCGGCGCTCGAAGTCGCGGGCCGCATCGATATCTACACGAACGACGACATCATCGTCGAGACGGTGTAGCGCGCGATTCCGACTCTGCTGCGAACGATCGGGCTCTACGCCGCGATCGGCGTGACGGTGAGCAACGTCGTCGGGCAAGGCGTTTTTCTCAAAGCGCGCGCGATGACGTGCGACGTCGGCTCGCCCGGGCTCGTGCTCGCGGCGTGGATCGTCGCCGGACTGCTCTCGCTCGCGGGCGCGCTCACCCTCGCCGAACTCGGCGCGCTCCATCCGGAGTCCGGCGGTCCGTACGCGTTCCTACGCCGCGCCTACGGCGAACTCGGCGGATTTCCGTACGCGTGGATCACCCTCCTGATCGGTGCACCCGCCTCGACCGCGGCGCTCGCCGCCGGGACGGCGATCTTCGCGCGCGCCATCGCGCCGCAGTTCGTCGACGCGTTCGGCTTCGCGATCCCGGGGACGGCGCTGCACGTCGCGGGCGCGGCGTCGTTCGCGATCGCGATCACGGGGCTGCTCGCCGCGGTCAATCTCGCGCCCGCGCTCTTCAACGGCGGGGTCTCGATCGCGTTCGGCGCTCTCAAGATCGCGATGCTCGTCGCGATCCCGGCGGTCGTCTTCGCATTCGGGAAGCCGGTATTCGCGCAACTCGGCGAGGTCGCGGGGAACGCCGCCTGCGCCGGGATCGCGCCGTCGCTACGCGGCGGCCTCGCGGGCTTCGCCGCGGCGCTGATCGGGGCGCTCTACTCGTATCTCGGCTGGGCGAGTCTGCCGATGATCGCGGGCGAGATCGCGCTGCCCGGCCGCAACATTCCGCGCGCGCTCGGAACGAGCATGATCGGTATCGTGATCGCGTACGTCGCCGCGAACGCATCGTACTTTCTCGTTCTCTCGCCGCACGCGATCGCGAACGCGCCGGCCGGCACGTCCGTCGGCGTCGCGGCGATCGAGCACGTCTTCGGCCCGAGTGCCGGCCGCATCGGTGCCGCCCTGCTTTTCCTCTCCGTTCTCTCGACGCTGCACGTCACGCTCATGAGTTGGCCGCGGGTCATCTACGCCGCCGCCTGCGACGGCATCGTGCCGCGGGCGCTCGCGCACG
>CAZZYZ010000003.1:5495-12359 GCA_964658425.1 Vulcanimicrobiota bacterium
ATGTTCAAGGTTGAGCTTGAGAACAAGCATCAAGCGCTCGCGCACGTCTCGGGCGCCGCGCGCGTCCCGACGAACGCGCTGCTCGCGCAGACGGTCCTGACGATGGCGCTGCTGCTCTCGGGATCGTTCGATTCGCTGAGCAATCTCTATACGCTCGTCTCGTGGGTCTCGGCCGTCTTCATGATCTGCGCGATCTTCGTCTCGCGCCGCCGCGATCCCGATGCGTCGCGACCCTATCGCGTCTTCGGCTATCCGGTCGTGCCGGCGCTCTTCGCCGTCGTCGGCGCGTGGCTCGTCGTGCAGACGGCGGTGAGCGATCCGCATGCCTCCGCATTCGGCGTCGGCGCGATCGCGCTCGCGTTCGTCGCCTATGCGATCCGGCGGCGCGTCGCGACGAAAAGCGTTTGAGGCTCGTCGTCTAAGCCAGGGTGATGCACGATACCGCAACGCCCGCAGAGTACGCTCGCGCGAATCGCGACCGTTATCTCGGCGAACTCAAGAGATGGATCGCATGCGAATCGGTCTCGGCCGATCCGGCGCGACACGCCGAGGTTCGCCGGAGCGCCGAGGCCGTCGTCACCCGGATGCGCGCCGCCGGGCTCACGGCGTGCGAGGTTCTCGAAACGGATGGCCTACCGATCGCGTACGGCTCGTGGCTCCACGCGGCGGGCGCGCCGACCGTCCTCATCTACGGCCATCACGACGTCCAGCCCGAAGACCCGGTCGCACTCTGGGATTCGCCGCCGTTCGTCGGCACCGAACGCGACGGTAAGCTCTACGGCCGCGGCGCGGTCGACGACAAAGGTCAGGTGCTGATGCATCTCGCCGCGCTCGAAGCGCACCTGCGTACGCGCGGATCGCTGCCGATCAACGTGAAGGTCGTCATCGAGGGTGAGGAAGAGATCGGCTCGCCGAGCTTTGAGCCGTTCCTCGCACGCGAACGCGAGCGGCTCGCGTGCGATCTCGTCATCGTCTCCGATACGGCCGTATTCGCCGAAGACGTTCCGTCGTTGACCGTCTCACTGCGCGGGCTCGTGCACTGGGAGGTTCGCATCGACGGCCCCTCGACCGATCTGCACTCGGGCTATTTCGGCGGCCTCGTCGTCAATCCGATCGAGGCGCTCGCGCGCATGATCGCGACGCTGCGCGACGAGACTGGCCGCATCGCGGTCGACGGTTTCTACGACGGCGTGGGCGAGCTCGCACCCGCCGCTCGCGACGAGCTCGCGGCGTTGCCGTACGACGCGGCGCACGAAGCGCGTTCGATGGGCGTCGATGCGCTCGCCGGCGGCGAACGCGCGCGGATGCCTCTCGAGCGCACGTGGTTCCGGCCGACGCTCGAATTGAATGGCATCTACGGCGGCTATCAGGGGCCGGGCGGCAAGACGATCGTGCCGAGTTTCGCGCACGCGAAGATCTCGGCGCGACTCGTCGGCGATCAAGATCCCGCGGCGGTCAAGCGATGCGTGCGCGAGCATCTCGAATCGGTCGCGCCGCACGGCGTGCGCGTGACGATCGAAGACGACGGCGATACGCGTGCGGTCACGACGTCGCGCGAACATCCCGCGATCGCGGCCGCGGCACGCGCGATGGAACGCGGGTTCGGGAAGCGCCCCGTCTTCATCGGGACGGGCGGCACGATCGGGCCCGTCTCGAGCTTCGATTGGATCCTACATCTGCCGCAGGTGCTGCTCGGCGTCGGCCTACCCGACGACGCGATCCACGCGCCGAATGAAAAATTCTCGCTCGATCAGTTCTATCGCGGCATCGAGACGATGACGTATCTCTACGACGAACTCGCGACCGCGCTCGCGTGATGCATCCGATCGCGGTCGTCGAGCGACGCGTCCGGCAATTCCCACGTCAGCAACGCGTCCGCCGGCATCGGACGGGCGAAGTAGAATCCTTGGACGTCGTCGCAGCCGAGCTCGCGCAGGATCTCGATCTGCTCGCGCGTCTCCGCTCCCTCGGCCACGATCGATAACCCGAGTGCGGCTCCGAGCGCGACGATCGTCGCGACGATCGCACGATCGCCGTCGCCGACGTCGTCCGCCGAGCCGAGATCTTTGACGAACGCGCGGTCGATCTTCAGGCCGGCGATCGGATAACGCTTCAAGTAGGCGAGGCTCGAATAACCGGTTCCGAAGTCGTCGATCGTGCTGCGGACGCCGCGCAGGCGGAGCGCGGCGAGCGTCGTCGTCGTCGTCTCGGGCGAGCGCATGATCAGCGTCTCGGTCACTTCGAGCCAGAGTTGCGATGCGTCGATCCCGGCTCGATCGATCGCGCCGAGGACCGTATCGACGAAGCCGCTCTTCTCGAATTGTCGCGCCGAGACGTTCACGCTGACGACGCCCGCGCCGCCCGCGTCGCGCCAGCGCCGCGCGAAGCGGCACGCTTCGACGAGCGCCCACTCGCCGATCGGCACGATGAGCCCGGTCTGTTCCGCGAGCGGGATGAAGTGTCCGGGCGCGAGCGTGCCGAGGCGCGGATGCCGCCAGCGGAGCAGTGCCTCGGCGCCCGTGATGCGTCCCCGGCGCACGTCGATGCTCGGCTGATACACCAGCTCGAATTCATCGTGCTCGACCGCGCGATTGAGCTCGGTTTCGAGTGCGATCTTCGATTCGCCGGCCGCGGTCGCCGCGTCGCCGAAACCGATCCGCGAGCCGTTCTCTTTCGCCGCGTACATCGCGAGATCGGCGCGGCGCATGAGTTCGGCGGGCTCGAGGGCGTCTGCGGGATAGAATGCGATCCCGACGCTCGCGCGCACGAAGAGATCGTTGCCGCCGGGCGAAAACTGCTGCTCGAGCGAGGTGAGGATCTTGTTCATGACGAGCGTCGCCGTCTCGCGCTCCGTAACGCTGTTGAGGATGATCAGAAATTCATCGCCCGCGAGCCGGGCGACGAAATCGGTCGCGCGGATCGCCGTGCGTAGCCGATTGCCGATCTCGATCAGCAATTGATCGCCGACGGCATGGCCGAGATTGTCGTTGATGATCTTGAAGCGGTCGATGTCGAGCATCGCGAGTGCGAAGCCCGGCCGGCCTTCGTGCACGCCGCGCCGTTCGATTTCGAGCCGCCGCTCGAGGAGCGCCCGATTCGGCAAGCCCGTGAGCGCATCGTGCAACGCCAGCCGCTCGAGAACCGCGCGCGCGACGTCGCCTTCGATCGCGATCGCCGCGAGCGAGGTCGCCTCTTGCAAGAGCCGGCTCTCCTCGTCGGTCGGCGGCCGTTGGTAGGGGACGTGGGCGACGAGCGCTCCGCGCAGGCCGCTACGCGAATCGAAGATCGGCTGGTGCCACGTCATGCGATATCCGGCACGCTGTAACTCGACGTAAAGTGCGTTGGGACTCTCCGGCGTGAACACGTCGAGCCTCACGATTCGCGGTTCGCCGAAGGCGGTGAGGAACGGCGGCCGCTCGCGCGCGATCTCGTCGATTCGGGCTTGGATCGCTTCGGGGACGGCCGACCCGGAGTACGGCGAGAGACGGCCGTCGTCACCGCGGACGAGCACGCCGCAGATCGAATGCGGGAGCGCGTGTTCGACGTAATCCGCCAGACATTCGAGGATGCGATCGAGCGGCGCATCCGCCGCGGCGAGCTCGAGCACGGCCGAGCGCCGCTCCGCGCCTTCGATCCGCCGTATCTCCGTCGAGGCGTCCTCGATGATGATGTTCGCCCCGATCGCGATCCCGAATTCGTCGCGTTTCGGTACGGCGCTCATGAGAAGATCGAGCCGCTGGCCATCGCTCGCGATCCCGACGCTCGGCACCGATCGCAAGACGGAGCCGTCATCGATGACGTGACCGAGCGCTTTCGTAACCGCAGCACGACGCTCCGGCGCGATGCCGATCAACGGCGTGGCATGCACCGCTGCGAACTCCCACCCGAAGAGCCGCTCGGCAGCCGCGTTCCACCAGAGGACGCTTCCCGCGCGATCGGTCGAGACGATGGCGCTCGGCGCGTCGGCGATGATCCCGCGAAATTCTTCGCGCTCGCAATCGATTGCGAGGCGCTCGAGACGTTCCCGAACGAGCAGCATCGCGAGCTCCGCCAACGCACGCAGCGAGGCTCGCTCCGCCGCCGCGAAGCCGCGCGGCTCGAATCCTAAAACGTTGAACGCGCCGATCGTTTGGCCCGCGAGCGTGCGCAGCGGCGCTCCCGCGTAGAAGCGGATCCCTGCGGCGAGGAGGCGGGAGACGGCGACCGGGTCGCCGTGCGTTCGCAGATCGTCGACCACGACCACGTCCGCGGTCGTGATGACGAGATCCGAGAGCGACTGCGCGCGCGGCCACGCGTAGTGCATCGTCCCGGTCGCCCCGTAGGTCTTGATCCGATCGCCGTCAAGGATCGTCATGGTTGCGGCGGAGACTCCGAGCGCGGCGGCCGCACCCTCGACGAACCGATCGAAGAGCCCGTCCCGCGTGCCATGCTCGAGAAGCCGCACGACGGCGTCGATTTCCCGTTCTCCGGCGGGTCGATCGCTGAGCGGATCGCGCATCTTTGGTATATCGACACAAATAGGTCGAAGTTGATCGCTCCGTGCGTCAGGCTCGAGTCGTGATCGGCACCATCGCGCTCGGGTGATGGCACCACTCGAGCAGTGCGTCCGGCCGCATCGGGCGCGCGAAGTAATAGCCCTGAACGCCCTCGCAGCCGAGCTCGCGCAGGATCTCGATCTGCTCCCGCGTCTCCGCCCCTTCCGCGATGATCGACAAGCCGAGCGCCGCGCCGAGGGCGACGATCGTCGCGATGATCGCGCGATCGCCGTCGCCGATCTCGTGCGCGGAGCCGAGATCTTTGACGAACGCGCGATCGATCTTCAGCCCGGCGATCGGATAGCGCTTCAGATACGCGAGGCTGGAATAGCCGGTCCCGAAATCGTCGATCGTGCTGCGGACGCCGCGCAGGCGAAGGGCGGCGAGCGTCGCCGTCGTCGTCTCGGGCGAGCGCATGATGAGCGTCTCGGTCACTTCGAGCCAGAGCTGCGATGCGTCTATCCCGGCCTGATCGATCGCGGCGACCACCGTATCCGCGAAGCCGCGCTGTTCGAACTGTCTCGCCGAGACGTTCACGCTGACGATCCCGGGGCCGCCCGCGTCGCGCCAGCGCTTCGCGAAGCGGCACGCCTCGCGCAAGACCCACTCGCCGATCGGGACGATGAGGCCCGTCTGTTCCGCGATGGGGATGAAGCGGCCGGGCGCGAGCGTGCCGAGCCGCGGATGTCGCCACCGCAGTAGCGCTTCGGCACCGGTGACGCGCTGGTGCGTGATATCGATGCTCGGCTGATAGACGAGTTCGAACTCGTCATGCTCGACCGCGCGATTGAGCTCCGTCTCCAAAGCCAAGGCGGATTCGCCGGCGCCGACCGACGCCTCGGCGAAGCCGATCCGCGAGCCGCTCTCCTTCGCCGCGTACATTGCGAGGTCGGCGCGGCGCATCAATTCGGCGGGCTCGAGCGTGTCTGCGGGATAGAACGCGATCCCGACGCTCGCGCGCACGAAGAGCTCGTGGCCGCCCGGCGCGAATTGCCGTTCGAGCGAGGCCAGGATCTTCGTTATGACGAGCGTCGCGGTCTCCCGATCGGCGACGTCGCTCAAGATGATCAAAAACTCGTCGCCCGCGAGCCGCGCGACGAAATCGGTCGTTCGGGTCGTCGCTCGCAAGCGATTCCCGATCTCGACGATCAATTGATCGCCGACCGCGTGGCCGAGGTTGTCGTTGATGATCTTGAAGCGATCGATGTCGAGCATTGCGAGCGCGAAGCCGGGGCCGCCGTCCGAGACGTCGCGCCGTTCGATATCGAGGCGCCGTTCCAGCAACGTGCGGTTGGGCAGGCCCGTGAGCGCGTCGTGGAGAGCGAGCCGCTCGAGGTGCGCGCGCGCGGCATCCGCTTCGATCGCGATCGCGGCGAGCGCGGTCGCTTCTTGCAGCGTGCGGCGTTCGCGGGGATTCGGTTCGCGATCGTGCGGGACGTGCGCCACGATCGCCCCTCGTAACGCCCCGCGCAGGTCGACGATCGGCTGTCGCCACGTCATGCGATACCCCGCGTCTAGGAGCGCCGCGTAGAGCGGGAATTTCGGACTCTCCGGCCCGAGGCGATCGAGCCGCAAAATGCCGGCGTCGGCGTAGGCGGCGGGGAACGGCGTCGGCTGACGACCGAGCTCTTCGGTACGCTGGTCGATCGCGGCCGTCGACGGGCGGGCGTACGGTGCGATCATGCCGTCGTCGCGTCGGACGAGCACGGCGCTCGACGCCATGGGGAGCGCATAGTCGACGTAGTCGGCGATCGAGACCAGAATCCGATCGAGGCTGGCATCCGCGGCGGTGAGCTCGAGCACGGTCGACCGATGCCGGCCGATCTCTTCGCGCCGGCGTTCCGCCAGGGCGTCCTCGATGAGCCGCATCGCGAAGGACGCGAACGAGCGCAGCGTCGCGCGCTCGCGTTCGTCGAACGTTCGGCGCCCGCGATGGAGCACGTTGAGCGAACCGATCGTGCCGCCGTCCGGTGAGAGGATCGGCGCTCCGGCGTAGAGCCGAAACCCCTTTGCGATCGCGGGCGAGGCGGCGCGGCGGCCGACGCAATCGCGAATATCCTCGATCACGAGGAGTTCTCCGGACGTTACGACGAGATCGGAGACCGAGTCGGAACGCGGGCAGTCGAGCGCCGGGGTCCCGACGGCTCCGTACGACTTCATCCGATCGCCGACGGGGATCGTGATCGTCGCGACGGAGACGCCGAGCGCCGTCGCGACGGTCTCGACGAAACGATCGAGCGTCTCCATGCGGGCGCCGTGCTCGAAGAGACGCGCGATCCAGGCCGTATCGATACTCGAGCCTTTGCCGCGGCTCACGTCGCTCATCTCA
>CAZZYZ010000003.1:12378-19466 GCA_964658425.1 Vulcanimicrobiota bacterium
CGATGCGAAGCTGACGTGCGCGGCGGATCAGCCGAGCCGTAGCAGTGCGGGCTCGCGATTCGGCGAAGTCTACCGGACTATGATCACGGCAGAACTCACGCCTCGGCAGATCGTCGCCGAACTCGATCGATACATCGTCGGTCAGGGGGCGGCGAAGCGCGCGGTCGCGATCGCGATGCGCAATCGCTACCGTCGCGAGCGGCTCGGGCCCGAGATGCGCGGCGAGATCATCCCGAAGAATATCCTGATGATCGGGCCGACGGGCGTCGGAAAGACGGAGATCGCGCGCCGCCTGGCGACCCTCGCCGGTGCCCCGTTCGTCAAGGTCGAGGCGACGAAGTACACCGAGGTCGGCTACGTCGGCCGCGACGTCGAGTCGATGGTTCGCGATCTCGTCGAAGCCGCGATCCGCATGGTCCAGGACGAGCGCCGTGGCGAGGTCGCCGAGGCGGCCGATACGGCCGCGATCGATCGGATCGTCGACCTGCTCCATCCC
Organism: Vulcanimicrobiota bacterium; assembly: GCA_964658425.1. Classification (GTDB taxonomy): domain Bacteria; phylum Vulcanimicrobiota; class Vulcanimicrobiia; order Vulcanimicrobiales; family Vulcanimicrobiaceae; genus CAZZYZ01. Next base: position 12,875 of record CAZZYZ010000003.1, read on the forward strand.
GAGACGCGCGCGCAATCGCAGAGCGCGCCGGTCAATGCTTTCGCGCAGTCGCTCGGCTCGATCTTCGGCAACTCGTTCGGCCAGCAGGCGCAGGCCCAGCCGCAGCCACCGAATCCAGCCCCGCCGCCCGAGAACGCCGAGTCGATCCGCGATCAGGCGCGCGCCGATATCGTGCGCGGATTTTACGACGTGCGGCTCGTCGATATCGAGATCGAGGAAGCGCAGCAGCTTCCGATCGGGATGATGGGCGGGATGGATCCCTCGATGGGCGGCGGTCCGGGCGGCGGCGATATGAGCGAGATGCTCGGAGGCCTGCTTCCGAAGAAGAAGGCGAAGAAGCGCGTGACGGTCGCCGAAGCCCGGCGCATCTTTACGCAAGAGGAGGCCGGCAAACTCGTCGATATGGATGCGGTCAAGCGCGAAGCGCTCCGGCGCGCGGGCGAGAACGGGATCATCTTCATCGACGAGATCGACAAGGTCGCCGGCCGCGAAGGCCGCGGGCCCGACGTCTCGCGCGAGGGCGTGCAGCGCGACATCCTGCCGATCGTCGAGGGCAGCACGGTCGCGACGAAGCACGGCGCGCTGAAGACCGATCACGTCTTGTTCATCGCGGCGGGCGCGTTTCACATGAGCAAGCCGAGCGACCTCATCCCGGAGCTCCAGGGCCGCTTCCCGATCCGCGTCGAGCTCGACTCGCTCTCGGTGGACGATTTCAAGACGATCCTCACGCAGCCGAAGAATGCGCTCACCGAGCAGTACACGCAGCTGCTCGGCGTCGAGGACGTTCGGCTGACGTTCACGAGCGACGGTATCGAGCAGCTCGCGACCTACGCGATGCGCGTTAACGAGCAGACCGAAAACATCGGCGCTCGCCGCCTCCACACCGTCCTCGAGCGGCTCCTCGAAGACGTCTCGTTCGCGGCCCCCGAAGAGGGCGGCGCCGTGACGGTCGACGCCGCGTACGTCCGAACGAAGCTCGAGACGATCGTCGAAAGCGCGAACCTCAGCACGTACATCCTGTGACGGCTCGCGGGCCGGTCGCGGCGGCGGTCGTCGCGGCGCTTCTTAGTTCGAGCGTCGCGCTACGGCCCGCGGCAGCGTCGACCGCGAGCGGATCGCACGGCGCGGTCGCGACGGATCAGATGCTCGCGAGTCGTGTCGGGCTCGACGTCCTGCGCCACGGCGGGAACGCGGTCGACGCCGCGGTCGCGATAGGCTACGCGCTCGCCGTCACCTATCCGAGCGCCGGCAACGTCGGCGGCGGCGGCTTCATGCTCGTTTGGGATGCCCGGAGCGCCGCGACGCACTTCATCGATTTCCGCGAGCGCGCGCCGGCCGCCGCGACGGCGAACATGTACCTCGATGCGGCGGGGCGCGTCGTCCCGGACCGCAGCACGGTCGGCGCCCTCGCAGTCGCGATCCCGGGAACCGTCGCCGGACTCGAACTCGCGCGCGAGCGGTTCGGGACGCGCTCCCGGCACGACCTGATCGCGCCCGCGATCGCCCTCGCTCGCAACGGCTTCGTGCTCTCGGGCGCGGACGTCGCGTCGTTCGCCGAAGAAGCGACGCTGCTCGGCAAATTTCCGGTGACGGCGGCGGCGTTTCTGCCCGGCGGCCGCCCGCCGCGGGCCGGGAGCGTCCTGCGGCAGCCCGAGCTCGCGGCGACGCTGCAGGCGATCGCCGAACGGGGCCCCGCCGGCTTCTATGCGGGGCCCGTCGCGCGGCGGCTGATCGCGGCGATTGCCGCGGGCGGCGGGATCGCGACCCTTGCCGATCTCGCAGGCTTCCGCGCCGTCGAACGCGATCCGATCGCGTGCGCCGAGGGGACGCATCGCATCGAGACGTCGCCGCCCCCGAGTTCGGGCGGCGTCGCGATCTGCGAGACTCTCGGTATCCTCGCGCACCTGCCGCACGCGCCGTATCGCAGCGCGGCGGCCGTGCACGACGAGGTCGAGGCCGAGCGCCTCGCGTTCGCCGATCGCAGCAGCGCGCTCGGCGACCCGGATTTCGGAGTCTCGCCCGTCGCGCGGCTACTCGCGCCCGAACATCTCGCGCGCGACGCGACCCGGATCGCACCGGACCGCGCCACGCCCTCGAGCGAGGTTCGCGGACTCGGGCTGCACGAGGGCGTCAATACGACGAACTACGCCGTCGTCGATGCGGCGGGCGATGCGGTCGACGTCACGTACACCCTCAATTCGACGTTCGGTAGCGGTCTCGTCGCGGCCGGGACGGGTGTGCTGCTCAACGACGAGATGGACGATTTTACGAGCGCCCCGGGAGTCCCCAATCAGTTCGGCCTGGTCCAGGGCGCGGTCAACGCGATCGCTCCGAACAAGCGGCCGCTCTCGTCGATGTCGCCGACGATCGCGCTCGACGCACGCGGCGGCGTCGCGCTCGTCGGCGGAGCGGCCGGCGGTCCGCGCATCATCACGACCACGCTCGATCTCGTCCGCGACGCGTTCGAGTTCGATCTCCCGATCGGGACGGCGATAAACGCGCCGCGGGTTCACGAGCAGTGGCTCCCGGACGTGCTGTTCGCGCAGCCCGGGAGTTTCCCGGCGGCGGTCGGCACGGCGCTCGTCGCGATGGGCTACCGCATCGAATATGGTCCCGCCGATTCCGACGCGAACGCGATCTGCATCGATTCGCGAGGGCTGCGGACGGCCGCCCACGACGACCGCCGGCCCGAGGGCGCGGCCCTCGCGTACTGACTCGCGCGACGTCCGGGAGTGCGTTATACTTCTCTCGTGCCGTACATTCGCGAAATCATCAAAGACGGGCATCCCACGCTGCGGAAGGTCTCGAAGAAAGTCCATCTCGAGGAGCTGAACGATCCGCTCTTCCAACAGCTCATCGACGACATGTTCGAGACGATGTACGACGCCCCCGGGATCGGGCTCGCCGCGCCGCAGATCAACGTCGGGAAGCGGATCTTCGTGGTCGATCTCCAGGACGAGAAGGACGAGCACGGTCCCTTCACCGTCATCAATCCGAAATTCACGGTCCTCGAAGGCGAGATCGAATCGATCGAGGGTTGCCTCTCGGTTCCCGGCATGATCGGCGACCTGCCCCGGTACGAGCGCGTCGTCTGCACGGGCGTCGATCGCCACGGCGCGAAGATCGAGCTCGAGGGGACGGGGCTTTTCGGGCGTTGCCTGCAGCACGAGATGGATCACCTCGACGGCGTCCTCTACATCGATAAGGCGAAAAACCTCCGGCCCGCGCAGACGGACGAAGAGCACGCGGCGCTCGCCGAGGCCGAATCCGAGGGCGCGGCCTTCGAGCGCGACGCCGAAGCCGTCTCTGCCTAAGCCGCGCGGCATCTTCTTCGGGACGAGCGAGTTCGCGGTCCCGGCGCTACGCGCGTTCGCGGCCGAGACGGAGTGCCTGCTCGTCGTGACGCAGCCCGACCGGCCGGCGGGTCGCGGCCACAAACTGCAGCCGACGCCCGTCAAGCGCGCCGCGCTCGAAGCCGGCATCCGGGCGATCGAACCCGAGCGCTTGCGCGACGCCTTCGACGTGCTCGCCGGCGCCCGCGCCGATCTCTTCGCGGTCGCGTCGTACGGCAAGATCGTCTCGCAGCGCATCCTCGATCTCGCGCCGCTCGGCGCGCTCAACGTCCATCCGAGCCTGCTCCCGCTCTATCGCGGCGCGACGCCGCTGCAATCGCAGCTCCGCGACGGGGTCGCGCGCGGCGGCGTCTCGATCATCGCGATGGATGCCGGGATGGATACGGGCGACGTCGTGCTGCAACAGCGGAGCGCGATCGGTCTCGAGGAGTCGTACGGCGCGCTCCACGATCGCTTCGCCGGCGTCGGCGCCGAGCTGCTCGCGCGCGCCTGTCGCGAGGCCGCGGCCGGGACGCTCGTTCGCATCCCGCAATCGCTGCTCGGTTCGGAAGACGAAGCGCGACGGACCGCCACGCGGATCTCGAAGAAAGACGACCTCATGATCGATTGGACCCGAACCGCGACGCAGATCGTCGACCACGTGCGTTCGCTCTCGCCGCAGCCGTGCGCCCGAGCGGCCGCCTTCGCGGACGGCGTCGATGCGAAGATCTTGGCCGCGCACGTCGCGAGCGTCGAGGAGCTCCGAGCGTTCGTTCCGTCGACCTCCCAGATGCCCGGGACGCCGCTGCCGACGCGCCTGGGAACCTTCGTGCGGACCGGCAGCGGCTTCGTCGCGATCGACGCGCTCGTGCCGCCGAGTCGCGGCGTCACGACCGGCCTCGACTACGCGCGCGGCCGCGCGTGACCGTCGCGAACACGACGCCGCAGCTGACGACCGCGCGCGAGGTCGCGCTCTCCGTCGTGCGCGACGTCTTCGGTCCGGAGCTGCGCGGCGCGCAGGCCGCATTCGACGTGCGGGTCAAGCGCGCGCGCCTCGACGCGCGCGACCGGGCGTTCGCAGCCGAACTCGCCTACGGCTCGATCAAGCAGCGGCGGCTACTCGATTTCTATCTCGAACCGTACGTCGGCGATCGCCCGAAGCCGCTGACGCCCGTCGTCGCGGAGATCCTACGGCTCGGGGTCTATCAATTGCGCTTCATGTCGGGCGTCGAGGATCACGCGGCCGTCTCGGAGACCGTGAACCTCACGTGGCGCCACGGTCACAAGGGGACGGCCGGTCTCGTGAACGCGGTCCTGCGCCGGATGATCGAGAACGGGCCGCGCTCGCTCGATGAGGGCGGGAAGAGCGAGATCGATCGGATCGCGATCGCGTATTCGCTGCCGACATGGATCGCGACGCGCTTCGGCGCGGCGCTCGGCGAGCGGCGCGATGCGGCGCTCGCCGGGATCAACGTTCGGCCGCGCGCCGCGATCCGCGTCAACACGCTGCGTTCCGAGGTCGCGCTCGTGCGCGAAGAATTGACGGCGAACGGGATCGACGTCGTGCCCTCCGAGCTCGTGCCCGAGGTTCTGCTGCTCGGCGGGGGCGCCGCCCACGACGATCCCAACGGCCGCTTCACGCTCCAGGGCGAGTCGGCCGCGATCGCGGTCGATCTGCTCGCGCCGCAGCCGGGCGAGCAGATCCTCGAGCTCTGCAGCGGTCGCGGGAACAAGAGCGTCCAGATCGCCGCGCGGATGGCGGGCGAAGGCACCCTCACCTGCGTCGAGCGCGATCAGAAGAAGATCCCGCCGTTGCGCGAAGCGCTCGCGCTCGCCGGCGTGACGAATGCGGCGATCGTCGCCGGCGACGCTGCGACCGCCGCGGCGGACGTGCGCGCGGCCGGGGTGTTGCTCGATGCGCCGTGCTCCGGCCTCGGGATCCTCGGTCGGCATCCGGAGGCGCGCTGGCGCAAGACGCCCGAAGACGGCGCGCGCCTCGCCGAGACGCAGGCGTCGCTCTTGCGGGCCGCGGCCGAACGGACCGCGGTCGGCGGCAGGCTCGTCTACAGCGTCTGCTCGATCGATTCCGTCGAGGGCCGCGCGGTCGTCGATGCGTTTCTCGCGAGCGATCCCGCGTTCTCGCGCGCCGCGATCCCTTCGCGCTACGAACCGTTCGTGACGCCGGAAGGCGATCTGTTGATCGCGCCCGGCATCGAGGGCCGCGACGGGTTCTACGTCGCGAGTCTCGCGCGAGCGTCGTGATGCGCTTCTCGTTCGCGCGGGTCGAAGCGGCGTGCGCGAACGTCGTCGAGCGCGCGTTCGCGACCGCATTCCCGAGCGCGCTCGAGCCGGTGCAGATCGCGCGCAAACTCGTCGCGGCGTTCGAATCGGGTGCGGTCGCGGAGACCCGCGCGGGGCGCGTCTTTACGGTCCGGCTCAGTCAGCGCGATCGCGCGCGTTTCGAGGGCGAGCTGCCGTATCTCGAACGGCAGTGGACGATGATGCTCGTGCGGCTCGCCCGGCGCTCGCACAAGCCGCAGCGAGAGCCCGTGGTACGCGCCGTCGTCGATCCCGCCGTCGCGTACGGCACCGTCGCGATCGGGATCGAGGCACGGCCCGCGGCCCGCACGCTCGTGCTCGGCGTCCGCCGCGGCATCCCGCGCAACGCCGTCGTCGCGCTCGATCGTACGCTCGTGATCGGTCGCGACGCGGCCTGCGATCTCGTCCTCGCCGATCCGCGCGTCTCGCGCCGGCATCTCGAGATATCCTCGGGCGACGGGCTGCGTTTCCGCGATCTCGGCTCGGCGAACGGCACGTCGCTCAACGGCACGCGCGTGCAAGATGGTGCGCTCGCGTGCGGCGACGTGCTCGCGCTCGGCGATTGCGAACTCGGGATCGATGCGATCGATGACGGCGACCGCCCCTAACGTTCCGCTGATGAGTCTCGGTGTCGTCGGCGCGCTCGCGCTCTTCGTCGTGTTCGCGATCCCGCGCCGTACGAGTGCTCGTTCCGACGAGATCGCCGCGATGCAGGCCGTCGTATTGCGCGTGGAAGAAGATGGCGGAACGCGCACGGTTCGCGCGCCCGCTCCGATCACGATCGGACGCGCGCCGACCGCGACGCTCGTCGTCCCGGACGCGCAAGTGAGTCGTTTGCACGCACGAATCGATCTCTCGCAAGGTGTTCTCAGCGTCCGCGACCTCGGCAGTCGGAACGGAACGCTCGTGAACGCGCGGCCGATCGAGGGGAGCGTCGCGCT
>CAZZYZ010000003.1:19476-35048 GCA_964658425.1 Vulcanimicrobiota bacterium
CCCTCGCCGTCGGCGACGAGATCGATATCGGCTTCACGCGCATCGTCTATCGCGGAGTCGGGCCGTGGAAGTAGCGACGGGGATCGAGCCTGGCGCGCGCCACGGGCGCTCGTGCGACGCGCATCTCGCGGAGTACATCGCGCCGAATATCACGTTGCTCGCGATCGCCGACGGCTTCGGCGTCCATCCGCGCAACGTACCGGTCGCGCAGACGGCGCTCGGGATCGTGCGGGATTATCTGCGCCGACGCCATCGCGTCGGATCGTACGGTCGCCACGCATCGCCCGGTAATCTCCGTGCGACGTTGCTCTCCGCGCTCGATCATGCGAACGCGCGCCTCTTCGCGGACGGCGGCACGCACGACGATTACGTCGGCAGCGGCACGTCGCTCACCGCGGTTCTCGTCGCGGGCGATCACGCGTTCGTCGGTCACGTCGGCGACGCGCGAGCGTATCTCATGCGCTTCGGATCGCTCGAGATGTTGACCGTCGACGATGCCGTCTTCGCGGGTGCGCCCGTCGTCCCGAGCGCGTTGCCGGAGTTCGCGCCGACCGCGCGGCCGCTCGGATTGTTGTGGCGCAGCCTCGGCACGCAGGCGAAGCTCGAAGCCTCGGTCGCGCACATCGAACTCCGTTCCGACGATCAACTCGTGCTCTGCACGAGCGGCGTCCATCGCCACGTGAGCGACGGCGAGATCGGCTCGGCGCTCGTCGATGCGCAGACGTCTTCGAGCGCGGTCGCGCGCTTGCTCTCGCTGACGCGGTTGCGTGGCGCGAGCGATCGCGGCACGCTGATCGTGTGCCGCAACGTGCTGCAGGCCGCGCCCGCGAAGCTCGCGCGGATCTCGAGCACGCGGCTCCAGGCGATCGCGATCGCGGCGCTGATCGTCGTCTCGCTCCTCGCGGTCGGACTCGTCGCCCTGCGTACCGGCGGCTTCGATCGCATCCAAGACTTTTCGAATTCCGATCGTCGTTAGCCGCGTCGTCCCGATGACGATCGCGCTCGCGATCGGCGGGTTCGCGCTCTCGCTCGCGCCCGCGGGCTCGATCGGGTCGCCGTGGGTGCTCGCGCTCCTCGCGGCGGGCGCCTACGCCTGGGTCTTACGCTCGCCGCTCGACGCTCGGCGCGACGATCTGCTCCCGGCGCTCGCGGTCCTCATCGCCGCGCTCGGTCTCGCGACGCTCGCGCGGCTCTCGAGCGATCTCGCGCGCCGTCAGGAGATCTGGCTCGCGCTCTCGCTCGGTCTCGCGATCGCCGCGGCGCCGGCGTTCGATGCGTTCCGGCGCTTCGCCGCGTACAAATACATCTGGGTGCTCGCCTCGATCGTCTCGTTCGCCCTCGTCGCGATCTTCGGTCAGGAGGTCGGCGGCGCGAAACTCTGGATTCGGATCGGCCCCGTTCAATACGAGCCGGTCGAACTGATCAAGCTCTTCATCGTGCTGTTCATGGCGGGCTACCTCGCCGAGACCGCGGACGTGATCGCCGCCGCGAAGACGTGGTCGATCCGTGCGAACCTCAAGTATCTCGGGCCGCTCTTCCTCGGCTGGGCGACATCGATGGCGATCCTCGTCTTCGAGCGCGATATCGGCATGGCGTCGCTGCTGCTCGCGACGTTCGTCGCGATGCTGTACATCGCGACGCGCCGGATCGATCTCGTCCTCGGCGGTGCGACGATCTTCGCACTCGCCGTCTATTTCGCGATCGAGCATTATTCGTACGTCATCACGCGGTTCGCGGTCTGGCGCGATCCCTTCGCCGATCCGTTCGGGCGCGGCTATCAGGCGCTCCAGGGTCTCTTTTCGCTCGGCGCGGGCGGCCTCTTCGGGACGGGCTACGGGCTCGGCCATCCGACGCTGATCCCGGCGGTCGAGACCGATTACATCTTCTCCGCATGGAGCGAGGAGTTCGGCGCGCTCGGCGGGATCGTGCTGACGGCCGCGTTCCTCGTGATGCTCGAACGGGCGCTGCGGGTCGCACGCACCCAGCCCGATCTCTACGCGAAACTACTCGCGAGCGGGCTCGCGGTGACGCTCGGCGTGCAAGTCTTCATCATCGTCGGCGGCGTGATCGGCCTGTTGCCGCTGACCGGGATCACGCTGCCGTTCTTCTCGTACGGCGGGAGCTCGCTCGTCGCGAACTTCTTACTCGTCGCGCTCGTTTGGGCGATCGGGACGGAGCGCCGCGAATCGTCGGCGACGGGGCGCCGACCTACAGGCTGACGACGTTGAGTTCGGCGTGTTGCGCGGCGAGCACGAGCAGCGAGACCGAACGTCCGTTGCCGGTCAGAATCGTCGCGGACCATTCGCGCAGCGCGGTCGCGACGGTGAGTGCGTCCGTCATGTCGGCGTGCGACGCGCGGCCGAGCAGGCCCGTCGCGCAACGCGTCAACGCCGGATCGATCGGGACGATCGTCGCGATGGCGGCGGCGAGCGGTGCGACGTTGCGTTCGGTCAGCACGCTCGCCGGCGCGACGATGCGTGCGCCCTCGGCGAGCGCGCGCGCGAGCTGTTCGCGCGGCTCGCGCTCGCCGCGCTCGATCGCGACGAACGCCGACGTATCGATGACGAGCGACGGCACGAGCCCGACGGAATGGTTCAGGTGTGAACCATTCTGCACGCCGCGCGAGGGCGACGTCGCGCCGCCGGGTATGCCGAAACGCGCGAACGCGCCGGCGATGCGGCGGATTGCGCGGAGCTCGTTACCGTATGAGATGAGAATGCGCCCTTCTTGCGACGGCTCGTCCGTAGACACAGAAGAAGCGGTGTGCCGCGACATTGCTCGGGCCTATTCCCGGCGTGACGCACGAATCTTAGCGTACGGCGGCGCAAACGCGATAAATCCACTAAACAGGTGAGTGGGGTCGGGATCAGGCCTCGAACGATGCGAATAACTGGCGCAAAAATGCGTGGATCGCCGGGTCGACGCTCGCGAGGCGTTCGCGCGTCGCGGCCGGCCACGGCGAGTGCGGATCGTTGATTTCGACGTATGCGCGAACCGATTCCGCGAAGTATTCGTCGAGCCCGGTCGCCGCATACGGCGTGACGAAACTGCGCGCGCGAGCGTACGCGGCGCGAACGGTCGTATCGTAACCGCTGCGATAGACGCCGTCGCCGAGCGCGCAATCGAGACCGTGCGCGAACTCGTGAGCGATCGTCATCGGCGTCGCCGAGCGCAGATAGACCGTGCGTTCCTCGACGACGAAGAGCCCGGCGGGAGCGACGGGCCAACGATCGACGTCGACCCCGAGCCGGCGAAGCGCGGCCGACGCGTCGGCATAGCGCTGCCGTGGTGCGAGCGGGACGATCCGTATCTTGCGCTCGTGCGCGAATGCGAGCGTGCGATCCCCGAAGCGAGCCAACGTTTCGGCGATGATGCGGGCCGTCTCGACGGAACCGCCGCGCACGAGAACGTTCGAAGAGACGAGCGAGCACATAGGCGCGATGGTAGGCGCGCCGCGTTGACGTGCGATTACGATTCCGTGACGGTACCGAGACGCACGACCGTGGCGGCGATCCGTTCCCAGGCCTCCGACAGCCGCGCCCGTTAATGTTCTTTAAGATGAGAAAAAGGTAAATTTCATCAGTCGCGACAAACGTCGCAACCGAGCACCGTGCCGGTATCCACCGGATCGGCACGATGCATTTCCGGTCTTTGTGCTGCAAGTTTTTTGCTTGATCCCACGGGTCACTTAGGAGTGCCGTATGGTCGACAAAAGAGGAGATCTCTTGTCATATCTTCGCTACGCTCTTAGCATGTGCGGCTTCGTTGTCGCATGTTCGGGCGCCGCTCTCGCGCAGGAATCGCCTGCGCCTGCCTCCCCCGCACCCGCCATGGCGGCGAGCCCCGCCCCCGATACGATGATGAGCCCCGCGCCGAGCGCGTCCTCGGGCCCGCAAGAAGTCTCGCCGGCGAGCAATCCCGGTCAGAACGGCGGCGGTCAGGCACCGACGCCGACGAAGGTCGCGCGCCCCGGCAACGCCCTCAACGGCCATCTGCCGATCATCGACATCGCCCCCGAATCCGACTGGGCCGATCCTTCGAACACGAAGGGCAGCACGACGAGCGGATTGCCCGGCGTCGTCAGCGGCTCGTTCGATCTCAGCGGAACGTTCACGCTCCCGATCTACGGCGGCTTTTCGGCCTCCTACGATCACATCGAAGGCAGCTTCCTCAACTCGACGTTCTACAGCGTCGGCGGCGGCGTCGGCGGAGCGAAAACCGAACTCGGCAGCGTGAAGCGTCACGTCGACCAGGAGCGGATCGATTACGCGATCGGCAAGAGCGGCGTGACCTTCGAAGCCGGCCTGACGGACAACGAGTTCGTCTGCTGTCTCGACCTCCCGTGGCACACGGGCTACGCGGCGCTCACGTACGCGACGCCCGCGATCAAGGCCCTCGGCGGCCTGAGCTTCGTCTTCACGGAGAAGGGCAGCACCGCGAACCACGATCCATCTGTCGCAACGACGACCGCATACCACGGGCTCGACATCGGCCACAAGCGCGAATACGGCATGACGCAGGTCGTCACCGCCGTCGTCCCGCTCTCGCCGCACTTCTCGACGACCGTCACCTACTTCAACGGTGCGTACGACTTCATGAACAACGCGCCGTTCCCGTATCGCTTCAACCTCTTCAACTCGCAGGCGAACTACACGTTCTCACCGATCGCGTCGTTCTTCGCGGGCTGGACGTACGTCAACCAGTTCAATCAGGGCGCACCGTTCGCGAACGGCAACAGCATCCGCTTCGCGAATTTCTACACCGGGCTGAAGTTCCACCTCGACCTCAACAAGATCATCGGCGCCCCCGCTCCGACCTAAACCCTCGCTCGGAGCGAACGAACCAGTCCGGCCGCAGATCGCGGCCGGGCTCTTTTTTTACTTTACGACCGTAATAAAAACGGCGAATCGGCGCCGGGTGGGTACGTGATGGCGTGGCGTTACGGATCGAAGACTACGCGCTCATCGGCGACCTGCATACCGCGGCGCTCGTCGGCAACGACGGATCGATCGATTGGCTCTGCATGCCGCGCTTCGATAGTCCGGCGTGTTTCGCGGCGCTCGTCGGCTCGCGGGAGAACGGGTATTGGAAGATCGCGCCCGCGGAGACCGTCCGATCGGTCTCGCGCCGCTATCGCGACGACAGTCTGATTCTGGAGACGACCTTCACGTGCGACGGCGGATCCGTCACGCTCGTCGATGCGATGGTCGGCGGCGCCGAGCGGCGCATCGTGCGCACGGTTCGGGGAGCGCGCGGCCGCGTCTCGATGCGGATGGAGTACGTCGTACGCTTCGATTACGGGTCGGTGATGCCGTGGGTCACGCAGGTGCCCGAAGGTCTGCTCGCCGTCGCGGGTCCGGACGCGTTGCTCCTCGCGAGCGACGTGCCGACCCACCCCGAGGGCTTCTCGAGCACGGCGGAATTTTGGGTCGCCGCCGGCGAGACGGTCCGATTCGAATTGACGTATTTCGCCTCCCACGAACCGACGCCGAGATCGCGGACGCGCGGCGGGATCGCGAAGGCGGCGCGGCGCTGGAGCGCGTGGGCCGAATCGTGCACGTACGCCGGACCGTACCGAGCGCAGGTCGTTCGCTCGTTATTGACGCTCAAGGCGCTGACGTACGAACCGACGGGCGGGATAGTCGCCGCCCCGACGACGTCGCTTCCGGAATCGATCGGCGGCGTCCGTAATTGGGATTACCGTTTTTGCTGGCTGCGCGACGCGACGTTCACGTTGTTCGCACTCTTCACGGCCGGAAATCTCGCGGCGGCGAGCGAGTGGCGCCACTGGCTGCTGCGCGCGGTCGCGGGTGCGCCGAAGGATCTGCAGATCGTCTACAGCGTGCTCGGCGCGCGGCGGATAGCCGAGAACGAGTTGCCGTGGCTCGCGGGTTACGAGCGATCGCGTCCGGTGCGAACCGGCAACGCCGCCGACGGCCAATTCCAACTCGACGTCTACGGCGAGGTCATCGATCTGCTCTACGCGTCGATCTGCTTCGGCCTCAAAGCATCGGCCGATCAATGGGCGCTCTCGAAAGCGATCGTCGGCGAGGTCGAACGGCGCTGGCGCGAGCCCGATCGCGGTCTCTGGGAGATTCGCGGCGATCCGCGGCACTTCGTTCATTCGAAGGTGATGGCGTGGGTGGCGCTCGACCGCGCCGTCAAATCGGTCGAGGAGCACGGCTTGGAAGGCCCGGTCGAGCGATGGCGTTCGGTGCGCGACGAGATCCATGCGGACGTTTGCGAGCACGGCTTCGATCGCGAGCGGATGACGTTCGTGCAATCGTACGGCGCGACGGAACTCGATGCGAGCCTGCTGCTCATCGCGATGGTCGGCTTCTTACCGCCGGGCGACGAGCGCGTGATCGGGACGATCGCCGCGATCGAAGGCGACCTGCTCGTCGACGGCTACGTGATGCGCTATTCGCAGGTCGCCTCGAGCGGAGAGGACGGCCTGCCGCCGGGCGAAGGCGCGTTCCTCGCGTGCAGTTTTTGGCTCGTCGACAATTATGCGCTCGCGGGGCGCTCGGACGATGCGAGGGCGCTTTTCGAGCGGCTCGCCCGACTCTGCAACGACGTCGGCCTGCTCGCCGAAGAGTACGATCCGATCGGCAAGCGGTTCGTCGGAAATTTTCCGCAGGCGTTCTCGCACGTCGGCCTCATCAACAGCGCGATGAATCTCGCGAACGACCGAGGGCCGGCGCACCGTCGGCGTTCGCGCTACGTCGCCGCCGACGCCGTTGCGAACGCGACGCGATCGAAAAAGCGCGCTACCGCGAAGCGGAAACGGTGATCCGCTACGGCATCGTGCGGACGAGCGCTTCGAGCGCCGCGTAGCGCGCGATTCCGAGCGACGACTCGATCGGCGCGAGCGGCACGGCGAGCGTCGCGAACCAGCGATCGCGAGCCGTGCCGCGATCGCCGTCGCGTTCGGCGAGCGCCGCCGCCGCGAGCAGCGCGCAGCGCGCGCCGGGTGCGGCCGCGGTGACGCCTGCGAGATAGTGCGCGAGCGAGCGCCGCGCCGCGAGATCGTCGCGTTCTCGCGCGAGCGCGAGTGCGCGACGCAACGCCGCGTTCGCGCCGGCGGCGAGATCGACGTGCGGGCAGACGATCGCGAAGCCGCGCTCGGCGAAAAATAGCGGCAACGCGCTCGCGATCGTCGCCGCGTCCCGCGCCGAGATCCGGCGCAGCATACTGCGCCATTGATGCCGCGCGCTCCGCAGGTTACCCGCATGAACGAGTGCGATCGAAAGCGGGAGCCGATACCGGAGATCTTTCTCGCGTTCGCTCTGCGACCCGGGAGCGGCCCGCAATGCCGCGACCTCTCGGGCGACCTCGTGCAGCGCGCGCTCGTGCGCCGCTCCCCGGAACGGCCGAAGCGTTTGCGATGCGGGCAACGGCGCGGCGGCGCAGAGTGCGATCGCGAGCGCGGACGCTGCGACCTTCGTGCGCAGGCCGCCCGTCGAGATGGATATGGTCACGCTGAATATCAACGGTTCGCAGCACAACATCGACGTCGCGTGTGATGTGCCGCTGCTCTCGAGCCGATCGGCAAGCGCGATCCCAAGCGAACCGACGTCCCATGGAAGGTATCGACAAACAACGACTCGCCGGAAGCGAGGTCGTTATTTGCGAGGTCGACGTGCGTTGGTAGCCCCAGCGGGATTCGAACCCGCGTTACCGCCGTGAGAGGGCAGCGTCCTAGGCCTCTAGACGATAGGGCCGGCTGGCTCCCGGACATGGATTCGAACCACGATAAGCAGAGTCAGAGTCTGCTGTCCTACCGTTAGACGATCCGGGATCGTTCCTGGCCGGGCGACTCACGCAAATTAGCCGCGTGGAACCCCGCTCCTTTTTGCAGCCCCGTGCATTGCAAGAACAAATTATACCATCGATTGCAACTTCCGTAAGCAGGCCGGACGCCCGTGTGGGCGCGAAACCGCCGCACCGAAGCGAGGACCGACGTTGCAAGCTGTGATCCTTGTCGGCGGAGAGGGGACGCGTTTGCGGCCCCTCACGTACGACACGCCAAAACCCATGGTACCCCTGTTCGGCGTCCCCTTTTTGGAACGCGGGATCGTTCGCTTGCGCGATGCGGGCGTCGATGAGGTGATCCTCGCGTCGGGGTACTTGCCGCAGGCGATCGAAGCTCACTTCGGCGACGGCTCGACTCTCGGTCTGCGAATCCGCTACGTGGTCGAAGAGGAGCCGCTAGGGACCGCGGGGGCGCTGCGCAACGTCGCGCCGCTGCTGACGGGCCGCTTCTTCGTTTTCAACGGCGACGTGCTCACGAGCCTCGATCTGCGAGCGATGGTCGCACTGCACGACGATCGCGGCGGGATCGGGGTCTTGCACACGATCCGCGTCGAGGATCCATCCGCGTTCGGATGCGTCGTGAGTGACGGCCGCAAGATGGTCACGGGGTTCATCGAGAAGCCGCCGCGCGAAGATGCGCCGACGGACGAGATCAATGCCGGCACCTATCTGCTCGATGCGGCCGTCCTCGATTTCATCCCGGCGGGGCGCGCGGTCTCGATCGAACGAGAGACGTTCCCCGCGCTCATCGCGGCCGGGAAGGCGCTCTACTCGTATGCGACGGAAGATTATTGGCTCGACGTCGGCCGGCCCGTGCAATACTTGCAAGCTCACGTCGATATCCTCGACGGCCGCCTCCCGTTGCCGCCCGGTCTCGCGCCCGAGACGGGCCGGTTCTACCTTCTCGGCGACGCCGAGGCACCGCCGAACGTGCGGCCGCCGGTGTACCTCGGCCGGGATGCGACGATCGACCCAAGTGCCGTCGTCGGACCGCATGCGATCCTCGGTTCGGGCGCTCACGTCGATGCCGGCGCGCAGATTCGCAATTCCGTGCTCTGGGACGATGTCTCGATCGGCCGGAACGTTCGGGTCTCGTTCGCGATCCTCGCCGACGGCGTGCGCATCGGGCACGATGCCGTCGTGACCGAGGGCGCGGTCATCGGCCGCAAGGCCGACGTCGGCCCGGGGGTCGTGCTCTCGCCCGACGCGCGCGTGCGGGCGGAGAATACGGGTGATTCCGAGTCGCCGCCGGCCATGATCTATTAGGGCGTGCGTAGGAACAGCGAGGAAACGTAGTTTTACGGGACGGCGGCTCGGGTAACTTCTCTGAGAAAGCCCGAGGTGTGAATGATCCGTCGCGAGCCGCTCACCGTCCGCACGTCTCCGCCGAGAACGCTGTTCCTAGGCTCGTTTCCGCCGCGCGAATGCGGCATAGCGACCTTCACGAACGACGTCATCGAGAATTTCGATGCGGTGTTCGCGACGAAAAGCGAAGTGATCGCGATCGAGGAGCCCGGCGCCTCACCGCGAGCTTACCCCGCGCGCGTGATCGCGCAACTGCGTCAGGACGATCGCGCGTCGTATCGCGAGATCGCTCGCGTCGTCGATGCGCATCCCGCGGAAGTGCTCGCCGTTCAGCACGAATACGGGCTCTTCGGCGGCGAGGAGGGTGCGTGGTTCCTCGATCTGCTGACCGCGGTGCGGAAGCCGGTCGTCGTTTCGCTGCATACGGTGTTGCCGGCGCCGACGCCGGCCCATCGTGATCTCGCGCGTACGATTTGCGGGCTCGCCGCCGCGGTCGTCGTGCTCTCGCAGACCGGTAAGGATATCCTCGACGAAACGTATGGCGTCGATCCCGCGAAAGTCCACGTAATCCATCACGGCGTCCCCGACGTCGCGTTTCGGTCGTCGTCCGAATCGAAGCGCGGGCTCGGCATCGAAGACCGGCTCGTCATCTCCACGTTCGGGCTCATCAGCCGCGGGAAGGGTCTCGAGTACGGGATCGACGCGATGCGCACGGTCGCCGATCGCCACCCGAGCGCGCTCTACCTGATCCTCGGCCAGACCCATCCCAACGTTCGGCGTGCCGAAGGCGAATCGTATCGCAACGAACTGACGACGCGCATCGCCGCACTCGGTCTCGAACGCAACGTGCGCCTCGTCGACCGGTACCTGTCGTTTGAAGAGTTGCTACAATATCTCGGCGCGAGCGACATCTACATGACGCCGTATCTCAATCCGGTGCAGATCGTGAGCGGGACGCTCGCATACGCCGTCGGGCTCGGAAAGGCCGTCGTCTCCACGCCGTATCTGTATGCCGAGGAACTGCTCGCGAGCGGGCGCGGGATCCTCGCGCCGTTTCGCGACTCGCCGGCTCTTGCCGAGGCGCTCGTCCGGCTGCTCGACGATCCGTGGCTGCGCCGCGCGACGGAGCGCCGGGCATACCGATTCGGGCGCCGGATGACGTGGTCGCACGTCGCTCGTGCGTACGGCCGCGTCTTCGACGAGACGATCGCCGCCCTCCATCCGAACGTTTCGCTCGAACGGCCGGCATGACGATCTCGCATTCGCCGCCGTCGCTCGATCATCTCATCGCGATGAGCGACGACGTCGGGATCGCGCAGCATGCGATCTTCGACGTCCCCAATCGTGCGGAAGGGTATTGCACGGACGACGTGTCGCGCGCGTTCATGGTCGCGCTCTCCGCGAGTGCTTTCGGCGCGCAACGCGTCGCCGCGCTCGAACTCGCGCAGACGTATCTCGCATTTCTCGTGCACGCGCAGCGGCCCGACGGCTGGTCGCACAACTTCATGTCGTACGGCCGCGAGTGGCTCGACGAGTCCGGGACGCCCGATAGCAATGGTCGCGCGGTTTGGGCATTCGGATTCGGCGTGCGATTCGCGCCGAACGTGGGCTGGCGCGCGATCTGTCGCGAGCGGCTCGAGCGGGCGCTCCCGATCGTGCGGGATTTGTCGGATGCCCGCGCGCTCTCGTATGCCGCGCTCGGCATCGCGCACGCGCAGACGGCACTCGGTGCCGAGGCGTCGGGTATGCTCGATCCGGTGCTGCACACGATCGGCGAGAAGCTCGCCGCATACTACGCGCGGAACGCGCGGCTCGATTGGGATTGGTTCGAAGACGGGCTGACGTACGACAACGCGCGCCTCTGCGAAGCATCGCTACGGATCGGACTCTGCACGGGCGACGCGGAGAACGTCGAGCTCGGCCTCACGACGCTGCGCTTCTACGAATCGATCGTCGTCCGCGACGGGATCCTCGTGCCGATCGGGAACGACGGCTGGTATCGCCGCGGCGGCCCGCGGGCGCTCTACGGGCAGCAGCCGCTCGAAGCCGTCGCGATGATCGACGCCGTACTCGCTGCGTTCGACGCGACCGGTGATTCGCGATTCCGTCGCCTCGCCGATCTCTCGTTCGGATGGTTCGAAGGCCGCAACACGCTCGACGCACGGCTCGTGCGCGGCGGCGGTTGCTGCGACGGACTCGAAGCGAGCGGCCCCAACGCCAACATGGGCGCCGAGTCCACGCTCGCGTATCTCTCGGCCGCGTACGCGCTCTCGCAGGCGTCTCCGGGGCTCGTGCGACTCGTGCGCTGAGCCTTCGAGGCACGAGAGTGCCCCATGGCGAACACTATCGGGTGATGATTGTCCAACCCGACATCTTAAGTGACGTTCAAAACGAGGCCGTCCAGCATACGGAA
This sequence comes from Vulcanimicrobiota bacterium, assembly GCA_964658425.1. Classification (GTDB taxonomy): domain Bacteria; phylum Vulcanimicrobiota; class Vulcanimicrobiia; order Vulcanimicrobiales; family Vulcanimicrobiaceae; genus CAZZYZ01. The sequence continues at coordinate 31,010 of CAZZYZ010000003.1, forward strand.
GGCCCCGTTCTCATCTTCGCCGGCGCCGGGAGTGGCAAGACGCGCGTGCTCACGCACCGCATCGCATATCTGCTCGACGAGAAGAAAATCTTTCCCGATCGCATCCTCGCCGTAACCTTCACGAATAAGGCGGCGGCCGAGATGAAGACGCGGCTCGAGAAGATGGTCGGCGCTACGGCTCGCGACCTTTGGGTCGGGACGTTCCATTCGGTCTGCGTCCGGCTCTTGCGACGCGACGGCAAACGGATCGGGATCGCTTCGAACTTCGCGATCATGGACGATACGGATCAACGCTCGATCGTGCGCGACGTCCTCCACGATCTCGATTTCGACGAGCGGCAGATCACGCCCGGCGCCGCGCTCGATGAGATCAGCAAAGCCAAGAACATGCTCGTCGGTGCGGACAAGTACGAAAGCGACAACACGTCGTTCTTCAGCGAGCGCATCGCGCAGGTCTATCGCGAATACGATCGCCGGTTGCGTGAATCCAACGGGCTCGATTTCGACGACCTCATCGCGAAGGCGATCGAACTGCTCGAGACCGATCTCGAGACGCGCACGCGCTATCAGAACAAGTTCCGGTACGTCCTCGTCGACGAGTATCAGGACGTCAATTTCGCGCAATACAAACTCTGCGCGATCCTCGCGGGCGAACACAAAAACATCACCGTCGTCGGCGACGACGATCAGTCGATCTACTCGTGGCGCGGGAGCGATTACAAGAACATCCTGCGCTTCGAGCAAGATTTTCCGGGCGCGAAGGTCTTCAAGCTCGAAGAAAATTACCGCTCGACGCAGACGATCCTGACGGTCGCAAACGAACTCGTCGTCAACAATCCCGATCGCGCCGAGAAGAAGATCTTCACCAATCGCGCCGCGGGAGAACCCGTCACCGTCTACGGCGCGGAGACCGAGCGGGCCGAAGCGCGCTACGTCCTGGAGAAGATCAAGGAACTCGTTCGCGAGGGCGCGGCGTACCGCGACTTCATGGTGCTCTATCGGACGAACGCGCAATCGCGCGTGTTCGAAGAAGGCTTCCTCGGTGAGGGCATCCCCTATCGCGTCGTCGGCGGCGTCGGTTTCTACGCGCGAACCGAGATCAAAGACATGATGGCGTATCTGCGCTACATCGTGAATCCGTCCGATGCGGTCGCGTTCCGGCGCATCGTCAACGTGCCGCGCCGATCGATCGGTCAGCAGACGCTCGCGAGCCTCGTCGATGCCGCGAACGCATCGAACGTCTCGGTCGGGCAGACGGTCTTCGATAAGGAGATCCTGCGCCGCGCGGTTCCCAAGAAACAACGCGAACTCGAGCGGTTCGCCGATCTGATCACGGCGTTGCGCGAGCGCGTCGCGGATCTCTCGATCAGCGATCTCCTCGTCGCGGTCATGGAAGAGTCCGGCTACATCAAGGAACTGCAGACCGAGGATACCGCGGACGCGCGCGCGCGTCTCGAGAATCTGCAAGAGCTCATCGGCGTCGCCAAGGAGTTCGAGTCGCAAGAGAACGCGGGGACGCTCGACGACTTTCTTTCCAACGTCGCGCTCATCAGCGATCTCGATACGCTCGATCCGAGTTCGTCGTTCGTCACGTTGATGACGTTGCACGCTTCGAAGGGCCTCGAGTTCCCGGTCGTCTTCCTCACCGGCCTCGAAGACGGCGTCTTCCCGCACACGCGCGCGCTCACGGACCTGACCGAGCTCGAAGAGGAGCGGCGGCTCGCGTACGTCGGGATCACGCGTGCGATGGATCGACTGTACGTCTCGTACGCGATGCGCCGCACGCTCTTCGGGAATACGTTCGCGCATCCGAAGTCGCGCTTCTTGGACGAGATGCCGAGCGTCGAGGTGATCGGGACCGTCGCGCCGCTGCAGCGCCCGGCGGGCGGCCGTTGGCGCGAGGTCGCGATCCACGAGACGGCCGGCGCCGGGATCGGTCTCGGCCTCGCGGTCGGCGATCGCGTGCGCCATCCCAAGTGGGGCGAAGGTCAGGTCTCCGCGGTCGACGGCGGCGGCGGCGACGGGCTGCTCACGATCATGTTCCCGAACGTCGGCGAGAAGATGGTGATGCTCAAATACGCTCCGCTCGAAAAGGTCACGCAGTAGCGGGGCTTCGCGTTGCCGTCGCGGGCGCGCTCGGGCGGATGGGCCGGGAAGCGTGCGCGGCGCTCGGTGCCGCGAGCGATATCGAACTCGTCGGCGGCATCGTGCGTTCGGTGTCATCGCAAAGCTCCGGGCTCGGGACGCGAGCGGACGACGTTCGCGGGGTCGCGCTCTTCGATTCGCTCGACGAACTCGTCCGGCTGACGCATCCTGGCGTGCTCGTCGATTTCACGCACCATCCGGTCACGGTCGAGCTCGCGACGCGTGCGATCGCGCTCGGCGTCTCGCCCGTCATCGGAGCCACCGGCTGGACGGCGGCCGAGGTGTCGGCGCTCGACGAGCACGCTCGGGCGCACGGCATCGGCGCGGCGATCGTTCCGAATTTCGCGCTCGGCGCGGTCCTCGCGATGCGTTTCGCCGAAGAGGCCGCGCGCTGGTTCCCGACCTCGGAGATCGTCGAACTCCATCACGACGGCAAGCGCGATAAACCGAGCGGCACGGCGAAGCTCACCGCGCAGCGCATCGAAGCGGTCGCGCGGCGCGCGGTCCCGATCCACAGCGTGCGTTTGCGCGGCCTCGTCGCGCACGAGGAGATTCTCTTCGGCGGTGAAGGCGAGACGCTGACGATCCGCCACGACTCGCTCTCGCGCACGTCGTTCATGCCGGGGATGCTGCTCGCTGTCCGCGGGATCGGCGCGCGAAAGCAGCTCGTCGTCGGCCTCGATTCGTTCCTGGAGGCCGCTTCGTGAGGATCGCGATCGTCGGCGTGACCGGAGTCGTCGGCGAGACGATCTTGCGCGTGCTCGACGAGCGCGGGATCCCGGTCGACGAACTCGGCGCGTTCGCGTCGCGCGCGCGTTCCGAACCGCTCGTCTATCGCGGCCGCCCGTGGCCGATCCGCGCCGCGACCCCGGGCGCGCTCGCCGCCGGCTACGACGTCGTCTTCTTCGCATCCAGCGACGATGCGAGCGCCGAACTCGCCCAGGCGTGCGCGGCCGCCGGTGCGATCGTCATCGATAACAGCGCGACGTTTCGCGCCGCCCCCGGCGTGCCGCTCGTCGTTCCCGAAGTCAACCCCGAACACGCGCTCGCGCACCATCGCATCTTCCCCGTCGCGAATTGCACGGCGATCGTGCTCTGCGTCGGGATCGCGCCGATCGCGCGGCTCGCGGGTCTGCGGTCGGTTCGCGTCGCGACGTATCAATCGGTCAGCGGCTCCGGCCGCCCCGGCCTCGACGCGCTCGAGGGCGAGGAACGCGCCGCGCTCGACCTCGGGCCCGCGCCCGAACGCTCGCCGTACGCTGCGCCGATCTTCCGCAACGTCGTCCCGCTGATCGGCACCGTCGATGCGGCGGGCGATACGGGTGAGGAAAAGAAGGTCGCGTTCGAAACGCGCAAGATGCTCGGCTTGCCGGAGCTCCACGTCGCCGCAACGACCGTTCGCGTCCCCGTGCGCTACGCGCATAGCGAGGCCGTATTCATCGAGACGCAGCGCGATACGTCGGTCGGCGAACTGGCCGCCGCCCTCGCCGCGGCGCCGGGCGTCGTCTTTCACGCGGAGGGGATCGTGACGCCGCGCGAGGTCGAGGGCCAAGATCTCGTACACGTCGCGCGATTGCGCGCCGAAGGCGATTCCGCGCGCTGTTTCCAACTTTGGATCGTCGGCGATCAGACCCGTAAGGGAGCCGCGACCAACGCCGTGCAGATCCTCGAATTGCTCGTGGAACGCGGGCGCCTCTCCGCCGGGGAGTTCCAACCGACCGTACATGGCTAACCCGAAAACGATCGTTCAGAAATTCGGCGGCAGTTCGCTCGCGACGCCGGAGCTGCGTGAGATCGCGGCCTCGCGCGTCCTCGAGGCGCGGCAGCGCGGCGCGTCGCCCGTCGTCGTCTGCTCGGCTATCGGCCGCGCGCCCGATCCCTATGCGACGGATTC
>CAZZYZ010000003.1:35060-38803 GCA_964658425.1 Vulcanimicrobiota bacterium
GCGGCCCGAATCGCGATCTCTTGCTGTCGTGCGGCGAAGCCCTCGCCTGCGCCGTATTCGCGGAGTTGCTCACGAGTTGGGGCGCGGACGCGCAAGCGATGACGGGCGGCCAAGCCGGCATCGTCACGGACGAGCGATTCGGCGAAGCGAAGATCCTGCGCGTCGAGCCGTTCAGCGTGTTCGCCGCGCTCGAGCGCGGGATCATCCCCGTCGTCGCGGGCTTCCAAGGCGCTTCGGAGAGCGGTGCGGTCACGACCCTCGGCCGCGGCGGCAGCGATCTCTCGGCGATCGCGCTCGGCGCCGCCCTCGGGTCCGAGGCGGTCGAGATCTATACCGACGTCAGCGGCGTCATGACGGGGGACCCGCGGCGGATCGCGGGCGCGCACGCGCTCGATCGCGTGAGCTACGCGGAGATGGTCGAGCTCGCCGCCGACGGCGCGAAGGTCATGCACGCAAAGGCGGCCGATCTCGCCCGCACGACCGTGACGCCGTACGTCATCAAGGGCTTGCGATCCAACGTCGGCACCGTGATCGACGAGGGCCACGCGCCCGATGCGATGCATCCCGTCACCGGGATCACGTCGCTGCGCGACGTGACGTTCGTACGCTTCATCCAGGGCGAGATCGACGATCCCGATCGGCGTCGCGAACTCGAAGTCGAACTCTTCCGCCGGCTCTCCGAGGCCGACGTCTCGGTCGACATGGTGAACGTCAATGTCGCGGGCGTGTTCTTCATCGTCGACAGCGAGAAGGCGGTGACCGTTCGCGAAGAACGCAAAGAGCTCAACATGGCACTGCGCGAGCGAGCGCACTGCGCGAAGATCTCGATCGTCGGTGCGGGGATGCGCGGCGTGTCCGGCGTCATGTATCGCGTCGTCGCCGCGCTCTCGGAAGCGGGCGTCGAGATCATCCATTCGACCGATTCCAACATCACGATCTCGGTGCTCGTCGCAGAAGAAGACGTCGCGCGCGCGGAGCAGGCGATCCACGATTACTTCAAACTCGGCCGTTCGTCGTCGGTACCGCCGGAGATGAAGGCGGGGGCACTGCGCTGAGCGGCCCGTCGCGCGCGCCCGCGATCGGCGCCCTGCTCACCGCGATGCTCACGCCTTTCGACGCGCACGATCGCATCGATCTGCGCGCCGCGGCGCGGCTCGCGCGTTTCCTCGTCGACGAGGGCAACGACGGCCTCGTCGTCAGCGGCACGACGGGCGAATCGCCCGCACTCGAAGACGACGAAAAGCTCGCGCTCGTCGCGGCGGTGAGAGCGGAGCTCGGCGGCCGCGGCGCCGTCGTCGCCGGGACGGGCGGCAACAACACGAGGCATGCGACCGAGCTCACGCGCCGCGCGCAGGACGCGGGCGCCGACGCGATCCTCGCCGTGGTGCCGTATTACAATCGCCCGACGCCCGACGGCATGCTCGCGCACTTCGGCGCGATCGCCGAAGCGACGGCGCTCCCGGTCATCGTCTACAACGTCCCGGGCCGCACGGCGACGAACATCGCGCCCGCGACCGTCTTCGAACTCGCGCGGCGTCACGGCAACATCGCGGGCATCAAGGAGTCCAGCGGCGATCTCGCACAGCTCGCGGTGCTATTGCGCGATCGGCCGCCCGGCTTCGGCGTGTGGTGCGGTGACGATTATCTCTATTTGCCGGCGCTCGCGCTCGGCGTCGATGGGCTCGTGAGCGTCGCGGCGCATCTCTGCGCGCGCGAATTGCGCGAGATGGACGGGCGCTTTCGCGGCGGCGATCCGGCGGGTGCGGCGGCGATCCACCTCGGTTTGAGCGAACTCTTCGCGGCGCTCTTCGCGACGTCGAGTCCCGTCCCGGTGAAGTGGGCGATGAACGAACTCGGCTTCGCTCTCGGCGCGTGCCGCTCGCCGCTCGGCTCGTTGCCGGATGCGCTCGCCGAGCGTCTTCGCCCGTCGCTCGAACCGTATCGTGCACGCGCGCGGGAAAGCGTCGCCGCGCGCTAACGTGCCCTCCGTGCGGATCCTCGGCTGTCGCGTCGATACGTCCGGTCGCGACGCCGCGGTGCGCGAGATCGCGGCGCTCGCGGGCGGCTCCGGTCCGCATCTCGTCGTTACGCTGGGAACGGAGATGATCGTCGCCGCACGGCACGATCGCGCGTTCCGCGCCGCACTCGAGACGAGCGCGCTCTCGCTCTGCGATACGATCGGCGTGCTGCTCGCGGCGCGCCTGCAAGGCGTCGCGATCGCCGAGCGCGTGACGGGCGTCGATCTCATCGATCCGCTCTGCGCGGAGCTCGCGCGCGCGGGACGTAGCATCTATCTCCTGGGCGGGAAGGGCACGACCGCGGAGCGAGCGGGGTCGCTTTTGACCGCGCGACATCCGGGTTTGCGCGTCGCGGGAGCGCGCGATGGATATTTCGACCGCGCCTCCGACGGAGCGATCGCCGCGTCGATCGCGCGTAGCGGCGCGAATGTGATTTTCGTCGGGCTCGGTTCGCCGCGGCAAGAGTTGTGGATCGCCGAACACCTGAAGGAGACGGGGTGCGCGGTCGGAATCGGGGTCGGCGGCTCGTTCGACGTCCTCGTCGGAAACGTCGCGCGCGCGCCGCGGATCTGGCGCGCGTATCATCTCGAGTGGCTCTACCGACTGATCCGTGAACCGCGGCGCTGGCGGCGACAACTCGCGTTACCGTATTTCGTTTGGCTCGTCGGACGCGAGCGAGTCACCAATCTCTTCACTGTGAGGCATTCGTGAAAGCGATGATTCTCGCCGGCGGGATGAGCACGCGGCTCTATCCCCTGACGAAACTGGTGCCGAAACCGCTCGTGCCGATCGCGGGCGAGCCGAATACCGCGCACCTCATGCGTTATCTCAAATCGTTCGGCGTCGACGAGATCGCGATCAACGTTCACTATCTCGCGGACAAGATCGTCGATGCGTTCGGTGACGGAGCGCCGTACGGCGTCAAGCTGCATTACCTGCACGAAGAGAAGCTGATGGGGAGTGCGGGCGCCGTCAAGGCGATGCGCTCGTTCCTCGGCGACGATACGTTCGTCGTCATCGGCTGCGACGAGATCACGGACATGCGGCTCGATGCGCTGCTCGCGTTCCATCGTTCGCGCGAGGCGCTCGCGACGATCGCACTCGTTCGCGCCGAAGACGTGACGCAGTACGGCGTCGTAATCACGGACGAGACGGGCCGCATCGAGGATTTCCAGGAGAAGCCCGCGCGCGGTACCGAGCGCTCGAAGCTCGTCAACACCGGCGTCTACATCTTCGAACCCGAGATCTTGGATCGTATCCCCGAGGGCGAATTCTACGACTTCGGTAAAAACGTGTTTCCGGAGCTCCAGCGCGAGCGCGCGGCGTTCTACGGGCTCGAGATGACGGGCGCGTATTGGCGCGACGTCGGCACGCCGAACGAGTATCGACTCGCGACCGCGGACGTGCTCGAGGGGAAGGTTCGCCTCGTCGGCGGCGGCCGCGTGCGCGGCTTCGCGAGCGATGCGACGCTCGGCGACGACGTGAAGCTCGAAGGCGACGTCCGCATCGGGAGCCGAGCGATCCTCGGCGACGGGGTTCGCGTGATCGGCCCGAGCGTCATCGGCGATCGCGTCGTCATCGGGCCGGGCGCGACCATCGACGCGTCGATCGTCTGGGACGGAACCACGATCGGACGCAACGCGCGCGTCGCCGACAGCATCATCGGGATCGATTACGAGATCGCGGCCGGTGCCTCGATCGAGGGCGCGATCCTCGGTAACGAGC
>CAZZYZ010000003.1:38813-45806 GCA_964658425.1 Vulcanimicrobiota bacterium
TAACGAGCCGATCAAGGCCTAGCCGCTCGTCCGGCATCGATACGAGCGGGTACTGCCCCCGGCGTGCCGACCCAGCTTCGTTTCCCCGCGCTCGCCGGGCGTCTCGGCGGGTTCGCGTTCGTCGTCCTCGCGCTCGTGCTCGGGACGGCGATGCTGTACGGCTCGATTCGTCGGCTCGCCGGGCCGATCGAGATCGCGCACGTCATGCCGACGGCGGCGACGTTCGCCGTCGCCGGACCCGGATCGCAAACGGCGAGCGATCCGAGACGCGCCGCGATCGCATCGGGTTCGCGCCCGAATGCGAGAGCCGCCGTTACTCGGCCGCAGGCCGCGAAGGCTCCGCGGATCGTCGCACCGCGCCGACCGGCCTTCGCGATAAACGACGTTCGCGCCCTATCGCCGCGAGCGCGAGAGCGGCCACCGGACACGCATTCGCATCGTGCTCCGCGGGTCGCACCCCGCCGCTTCGCGCCGATCGGTTCCGGCACGCGGGCAGACGTTTCGGCCGGGGTACGCGCGCTCGTTTCTCCGGAAGCACGCGCGCACGATCGGTCGCGTCGTGCTCATCCGCGGTCGGAGCGTCGGAGCCGGTTACCCTCGCGACCGTACGTCGTTCCGCAGGGATACGAACTCCGGCCCGCGATAGTCATCGTCGATGGCGCAAAAGGCCTCGCCGCTGATGCAAGCGCATTGCCGACCATCCGTCGGCGGCGACGTTGAAGGGCTTCGAACCTTTCGCAAATATCACATCGTTTCGGCAATCCGTGTGAATATGCAAGGTATGTGCCGGAAGAATGTTCTACATCGTCAATTGCGGGCCGTGTAAACGATTCCAGACCGACGTTGCCGGTTGCCGCGATGTCCCATTGATAAGAAGAGGATCTTCGTATGCCCGACTCTCACGAGCGGAGCGTCTTTCGCTCTGCCGGTGGTCCCGTAACCGTCGCAGCCGTTATCGCGGCGCTGGTTATTGGTTCGCCTCGTCTCGTTCACGCAAACCCCGTATCGGCAACGGCGACCGTGGCCCAGGCGCCATCGCCCGCACCCGACGCGTCGGTCGCTCCGGACGCGACGATGGCACCCACCGACAGAGGCCAAGACGGCAACGCATCGACCAATCCCACGGACCAGACGCGCGTCGATAAGCGCAATCCGCTCTCGCCCGCGTCGCAACCCGCGGCCGGTCCGCAATTCGGCGGCGTCCTCGGCGACTTCGGCAACGGCGCTCGGTCGCGGCTCGCTCAGGAAGGCCTAACCTTCAACGCGCACATCGTCGATGAAGGCGCAGCCAATATCTCGGGCGGTATCCCGCAACCCGGCGGGAAGGCTCAAGATCGCGGTACCGCGGTCGCCAACGAATTCGGCTTCGGCGTCGATGCCGATTTCGGTAAGATGACCCATAGCGGCGCGGGCATTCTGCACTTGCTCGTCACGACGCGCTGGGGGAATAATCTCGCCGCGCAGGCGCTCGGCAATCTCGTCTCCGTTCAGGAAATCTACGGCGACGGCCAGACGACGCGCTTCACGTATCTCGATTACGAGCAGCCGCTCTTCGACAACCACATCAACATCGAGTTCGGCAAATACAACCAGCAGAACGACTTCATCGCGGGCTCGACGTATTGGGGCGGCAATCTCTACTGCTTCTTCCAGAATAACAATATCTGCGGTACGCCCGCCGCCATCCCGATCAACAACGGCGTCGTTCCGTCGGGGACCGAGGGCTACAATTACTACCCGTCCTCGATGTGGGGTGGTCGCATCCGCGTAAACCCGACCAAGGATTTCTACCTCGAGATCGCCGCGCTGCAAGGGAATCCGATCGTCAATAGCCCGACGGGCGGCAACTACTTCGGCTTCTACGGCGCGACCGGCACGGAGATTCCGGCCGAAATCGGTTACACGATGCGTAAGCAAGACGGCTCGGTCGCGGGCAACATTCGTGCCGGCGCCTACTTCGACACGTCGAACGTCTACAATTACGCGACGCGCGCAGCGGGGCTGCTCACGGTGTACCCGGGCCAAGCGGGAAGCGCGGCAGCGGCCGCGAGTAACGCAGCCGGCGTCGCGACGATCGGCACGACCTATTCGCGCGGCCGCAGCGGCGGCGACATTCAGTTCGATCATCTGCTCGCAGGCTCGTCGAAACCCGGCGAATCCGGCTTGACGCTCTTCGCCGCCGGCGAGTACTCCGATCCCAATACCTCGCTCATCGGAACGTTCGTCGACGGGGGCCTCGTGCAGCATGGCTTCGGCGCACGCAAGAACGACTCGATCGCGGTCGGCTTCTCATCGGAGAACTTCAACGGCCGCCTTCAGAACCTCGAGAACTCGCTGCGTTCGCGCGGATTCGCGGTTCCGTACACCGGCTCCGAGCAAGCGCTCGAGCTCAACTACGGCTGCCAGGCCGCTCCGTGGTTGCTGCTTCAGCCGGGCGTGCAGTACGTCATGAATCCCAACGGCATGCAGACCAATCAATATCCGGGCTTCGTCGCGACGAAAAACGCGGTCGTGTTCGGGCTTAAGAGCGTCATCTCGTTCTGATCCGGTACGTTCCGCGGCGGGCAGCGATGCTCGCCGCGGAACGCTTTTCGCTTTCGTCGCGTTTTCTTGGCGGCGTTCGAAAGAAAGTTTCTCGATTCGAAGAACGTCGAGCGATGAATAACCATCGATAAAGAAGGACGTATGATCGACTCCGCTCGCGTCTCGACGCCTCGCCTCGTCGTGAAAGACATTCACAAATCGTTCGGCGCCGTAACTGTTTTACGCGGCGTCGATTTCGAAGCGCCGCTCGGTGAAGTGACGGCGCTCCTCGGCGACAACGGCGCCGGGAAATCGACGCTGATCAAATGCATCGCCGGAACGCACGTCCCCGATAGCGGCGAGATCGTCCTCGACGGCGTCGCGCAACACTATCGTTCGCCGAGCGATGCGACGCGAGCCGGCGTCGAGACGGTGTATCAGGATCTCGCGCTCTGCGACAACCTCGACGTCGTCGCGAATCTTTTCTTGGGGCGCGAGAAAATCTCCGGCGGCGTGCTCGACGAGCACGCGATGGAGAAGACCGCGCGTGAAGCGCTCGATCAATTGCAGATCATCATTCCCTCCGTGCGCAGCACCGTCGCGCAACTCTCGGGCGGCCAACGCCAGTCGATCGCTGTCGCGAAGGCGGTGCTCTGGGCGCCGAAAGTCGTGATCCTCGACGAGCCGACCGCCGCGCTCGGCGTGGCACAACAGAAACAGGTCCTCGATCTCATCAAGCGTCTGCGCGAGGCGGGTTTGGCCGTCGTGGTCATCACGCACAACATGGTCGACGTCTTCTCGGTCGCCGATACGGCGATCGTCATGCGGCTCGGCCGTCGCGTCGCAAAATTGCGGATCGCCGACTGCACGCCCGACGACGTCGTCGGCGCGATCACGGGCGCGCGCGAGTTCGCCGAGGCGATCGCATCGTGAGCGCATCCACCGCCGTCCAACCCGCAGCCGCCAAAGCTCCGGCCTTTAAAATCGATCGCGCGAAGCTCGCGACCACGCTCCCGATCTATATCGCGATCGTCGCGATCTGGATCGCGTTTCAAACGCAGACCGCCGGTCACTTCATCGGCGCGCGCAACCTCTCGGAGATGGCGCAGGAATACTCGTACAAACCGCTACTCGCGATCGGCGTCGTTTTCGTCCTCTTGCTCGGCGAGATCGATCTCTCGGTCGGGTACCTCACGTTGCTTTCGGCGACCACGGCCGCCGTGCTCTCTGCGAACATGCACGAGTCGGCGCCGGTCGCGATCCTCGGCGGCGTCGGCGTCGCCGTCGGGCTCGGTCTCGTGCAGGGCTTCCTGATCTCGTTCGTACGCATGCCGGCGTTCGTCGTGACGCTCGGCGGCTTCTTGATTTTCGAAGGTATCGCGTACCATATCTTGAGCGGCGCGACGATCAACGTCCCCGATCCGACGATCGCCGCGATCGGAACGGCGTATCTTCCGAACGCGCTGAGTTACGGTATCGCGCTCGTGGCGATCCTCGGTACCGCGGCGAACGCGCTGCTCTCGCGCAGAAGGCGCCGGACGTCGGGGCTCGTGCTCGAGCCGATCGCGAGTGCGATCGGGCGGGTCGTTCTCGTCGCGGTCGTCATGATCGCCGTGACGGGCGTCCTCGGCAGTTATCGCGGCGTTCCGTTCTCGCTCGCGCTGCTCGGCGCGTTCGCCCTCGTGACCTCGTTCGTCGCGACGCGAACGACGTTCGGCCGCCACGTCTACGCGGTCGGCGGAAACGTCGAAGCGGCACGGCGCGCCGGTATCAATACGGTGGGCATCCGCTGGATCGTGTTCGGGATCTCCGGCCTCTTCGCCGGGATCGCGGGCGTCATGCTCGTCGGCTACGCGCAGGCGGCATCGACGACGGCGGCCGGTCCCGATCTCTTGCTCGATGCTATTTCGATCGCCGTCATCGGCGGCGTGAGTTTGACGGGCGGCCGCGGCAACGTCTGGTCCGTCCTCCTCGGCGGCTTGCTGATCGCAAGCCTCGATAGCGGCCTCAACCTCATGTCGGTCGATTCGAATCTCGTCTACATCATCAAAGGCATCATCCTCTTGCTCGCGATCTTCCTCGACGTTATCGGAAAACGTCGCGGCGCTCCCGGCCGAACCTAGTGGCTCGATCACTCGCGTCCGGCTTTCCGACCCACCTCCAGGAGCTTCATACATGAACTATTCACTCAAGGTCCCGGCCTTCGTTACGGCCGTCGCCGTCTCGGCCGCGATCGTCGCGCCGCTCTCGACGAGCGCCGCCGATAACGGCAGCGTCGGTTTCCTGATCTCGGACTACACGACGTCCGCGAGATGGCAGTCCGATAAAAAATACTTCATCGAGGCACTCGCCAAGACGTCGCCCTCGGTTAACGTCGTCGTCGATGATGCGAAGACCGACCAGACGCGGCAGCAGAATCAGGCGCTCTCGCTCCTGACCTCCGGAGCGAAGGTGCTCCTCGACGTCCCGGTCGACTCGACGCAGGCCGCCTCGATCGTCCGCGCCGCCCATGCGAATTCGCCGCGCGTCCCCGTCATCGCGTACGACCGGCTCATCAAGGATGCCGACGTCGATGCGTACGTCACGTTCGATCCGATCTCGGTCGGCCGTCAACAGGCGCAGTACATCGTCGATCATCTCAAGACCGGGAACATCGTTTCGATCGCCGGCGCCGAGACCGACAACAACGGCGTGCTCTTCCACAAGGGCGCGATGGACGTGCTGATGCCGCTCGTGAAATCGGGCCGCTACAAGCTCGTGTACGATAAATTCACGCCGAATTGGGACAGCAACGCGGGTCAGGCCGAGATGGCGTCGGCACTGAACAACGAGCAGAACAAAGTCGATGCGGTCCTCGTCGCGAACGACGGCCTCGCGGGCGGCGTCATCGCCGCGCTCAAGGCCCAGCACCTCGACGGCAAGGTCATCGTGACGGGTCAAGACGCGACGGTCGCGGGCTTGCAGAACATCCTCACGGGCCAGCAGAGCATGACGATCTACAAGCCGATCCGCAAGCTCGCCGAAGCCGCCGCCACGATGACGGACGCGTTCCTCAAAGGCCAGAAGCCCAAGACGAACACGACGATGAACAACGGCAAGTCGGACATCCCGACGACGCTGCTCCCCGTCGTCACGGTCACGAAAGCGAACATCAAATCGACCGTCGTCGCCGACGGCTTCGCCACGAAGGCGGGACTCTGCAACGGGCTCCCCGCCGCGGCGTGCGCCGGGCTCTGACCTCGCAGGCGAGCGCGCTCGCGTAGCGCGCGTTCGTACGGCGGCTCCTCTCGCGGGAGCCGCCGTTTTTCTTTCGGAGGCGTGCGATGCTCTCGGTCGCATTGATCGGCTACGGATTCGCGGGGAAGACGTTCCACGCGCCGCTCGTGCGCTCGGTCGCCGGGCTCTCGCTCGACGTCGTGGCTTCGAGCGAGAGGGCGAAGGTGCTCGCGGATCTCCCGAACGTTCGCGTCGCCGAGAACGCGGACGCCGCGATCGCGGATGCGACCGTCGATCTCGTCGTGATCGCGACGCCGAACGTTACGCATGCGCCGCTCGCCGCGCGCGCGCTCGCTGCGGGGAAGCACGTCGTCGTCGACAAGCCGTTCACCGTCACGCTCGCCGAGGCGCGCGATCTCGAGCGCGCGGCGCGAACGGAGGGGCGCGTCCTCGCGGTCTTTCACAATCGCCGCTGGGACGCGGATTTTCTGACGGCGTCGCGCCTCGTCCGCAGCGGCCGGCTCGGCCGGCTCGTGCGCGTCGAGTCGCGCTTCGATCGCTTTCGCCCGGTCGTGCGCGATCGTTGGCGCGAGCGCGACGAACCGGGCGCGGGTCTGTGGTACGACCTCGGTCCGCACCTCGTCGATCAGGCACTGCGGCTCTTCGGGCCGCCCGAGGCGATCGTCGCGGATCTGATGCTGCAGCGCGACGGCGCGCGAAGCGCCGATGCCTTCGAAGCGACGCTCCGCTACGACGGCCTGCGCGTCGCACTCGGCGCGTCGTCGCTCGCCGCCGCCGCGACGCCGCGTTTCGTGTTGTCGGGGACGCGCGCGAGCTATCGGAAAGACGGCCTCGACGTTCAGGAGGCCGCGCTCAAAGCGGGCGGCTCGCCCGCGGATAACGGATGGGGGATCGATCCGCGCGAGGGGCGGCTGACGGTCGGCGCGGCCGAGGGCGAACCCGTCATCGAAACGATCCCGAACGAACGCGGTGACTACGCCGCATTCTACTGCGGAGTTCGGGATGCGATCGTCGACGGGGCTCGGGTTCCGGTCCCCGCGAGCGAGGCGGTCGCGGTCGCGCGCTGCATCGATGCGGGCATCGAAAGCTCGGCCCGTCGCGCCGCCGTCCCGCTGTGAGCGGGGCTCGCCGTGCGGATCGTTCGTCGTGATTGGCCTGCGTGGCGATCCTCTCGGCGTTCCTCGAAGCGCTCTTCCCCGCACGCTGCGGCGGCTGCGGCGAGACCGGCTCCGG
>CAZZYZ010000004.1:0-40475 GCA_964658425.1 Vulcanimicrobiota bacterium
TTTACGAACCGTGCTGCGGCCGCCGTCGGCCGCGACGAGGTATCGCCCGGTTATCGTTTCGCGACCGCGGGGCGACTCGATATCGACCGAGATGTCGTTCGCCGTTTGCCGTAGATCAACGACGCGTGCTTGAAACCGACGTTGCACGTGCGGGAAAGCGGCGAGCGCGCCGTACGCCCAATCGACGAGTTTGAATTGCTCGCACTGCAGCCGAAACGGGTACGCCGTATCGTTCGCGAGCAGACCGTAATCGAATTCGGCGATCAGACCGTCTCGCCGGTCGCGAATCTGCATGAGCGGCGCTTTGAGCCCGCGTTGCAGCAGCGCATCCGTGGCACCCGAGGGCGCGAGCAGATCTAAGGTCGGCGGATGGAACGTCGAGGCGCGGTAATCGAGCACCACGCCTGCTTCGGCTTCGAGTAAGACGACGGGGACGTCTTGCTGCGCAAGCAGCAGTGCGGCGATCGCGCCGACGGGACCGCCGCCGGCAACGATGACGGCGTCCCGAGAGGAGCGCTCGGAATCCATCACGCTCTCCCGTCGAATCGCTTGCGAAAACCGCGCCAGACGTCGTCGTAATCGGTTTGGAGCGTCGCGCTCCGTTCGGCATAGTCCGTCGTCATGAGCAACGACTCCGTTTCGAACATGACGGCGAGCGTGTCGTCCATTTTCTGCGGAGCGAGCTGCGCGTACGAAGCCGCCTCGAACGACGCGACGTCGGGCCCGTGGGCCGCGAGCTGGTTGTGCAGGCTCGCGCCGCCGGGCACGAAGCCGCTCGCTTTCGCATCGTAGCGGCCGGCGATCAGCGCGAGGTATTCATTCATGACGTTGCGATGAAACCAGGGCGGTCGAAAGGTGTGCTCGGCGACGCTCCAGCGTGGCGGGAACACGACGAAATCGACGTTCGCCGTTCCTTCGTGCGACGAGGGCGACGTCAGGACCGTGAAGATCGAAGGATCGGGATGGTCGAACGACACGGTGCCGATGGTATTGAAGCGGGCGAGATCGTATTTGTACGGCGCGTAGTTTCCGTGCCATGCGACCACGTCGAGCGGCGAATGCGCGAGCTCCGTCTCCCAAAATCTGCCGCAGTACTTGACGATCGAGACCGTCGGGTCGTCGACGTCTTCGAAGGCGGCGGCGGGCGTTAGAAAATCGCGCGCGCCGGCCAAACCGTTCGCGCCGATCGCTCCGAGTGTCGGCAACCGAAAGAGTGCTCCATAGTTTTCGCACAAGAATCCGCGTGCGTCGGGATCCGGGAGTTCGACGCGAAAACGAATGCCGCGAGGCAATACCGCGATCTCGCCCGGCGCGATGGAGATGCGACCGAGCTCGGTAACGAGCGAGAGCGCGCCGCGTTCAGGGACGAAGAGCAACTCGCCGTCCGCGCTCGAGAAGACGCGCCGCGTCATCGAGCGGTTCGCCGCATAGATGTGGACCGCGGCTCCGGCGTGTCGCAAGGCATCCCCGGCCGCGGCGATCGTCACGAGGCCGTCGATGAAATCCGTCGGCGCGGTCGGAATCGGTTGCGGATCCCACCGCAACCGATTCGGCGATGGCTTCGTCTCGGCGAGCGGCGCCGTCCGAACGCGACCGCTCGAGATCTCTTGGAATCGGCCGTGATCGGCGCTCGGGCGTATTCGATAAAGCCACGAACGCCGGTTCTCATCGCGCTTTACGGTAAAGGCGGTTCCCGAAAGTTGTTCGGCATACAGACCGTACGGCGGCCGCTGGGGGGAGTTCTGATTCTCGGGTAGCGCGCCGGGAAGCGCTTCGGTCGTGATATCGTTGCCGAATCCGCGATAGTACTCTTCTCGAACTGCGACGCGCTCCATTCTCGCATTATCGTTTCATATGAAACGAATGTCAATCGGCCTTGAGCGCGTAGACGACGAGTGTCGGCTCCCCGCCCGGGCCCCAAGTAAGGCGGGACGTATTTCCCGAGGTCGCAGCGACGTATTGTTTCCCCGCGACCGAATACGTGACGACGCCGCCCGCGATCGAACCGGGCGTCGTATAGGACGCGAGAACCTTGCCGGAGTGCGTATCGAACGCACGGAGCGTCCCAGCCATATCTCCGGCAAAAACGACGCCGCCCGCCGTGACGACGACGCCCGCGATCATCGGCGCCGGTGCGCGATAGCTCCACGCGCGTTTGCCCGTCGATGCGTCGATCGCCGTGAGCATCCCGCGCGCGCTCTTCCGCGGATCGGGCCGCGGATAATTCGTAAGAAACGTTTCGTGACCGGTTATCGGAGCCGAGTACGTCTTGAACGTCGAACACCAATCGTCCATCGGCGTGAGCAGCAGATGATTCTCCGAATCGTACGCGGGGCCGCTCCATTCGGACCCGCCGAGCGTCCCCGGGCAGATATGCGTGCCCTGCGCCGAGGGGTGCCGGTTCGGTGTAACGGTCGTTCCGGCGACGTCGAACAGCGCCTTATGCGTCACGCGGTCGATACCGTAAATGTATCCGGACTTGCCGGCCATCGCGACCATCGCCGTCCCGTCCGCGACCGTGTAGAGTGCGGGCGGCGCGCTGAAATCCCAATCGTGGACGTCGCCGGGATCCGCCTGGAAATACCATTTCAGTTTGCCCGTCTTCGCATCGAGCACGACGAGCGCGTTCGTGTACAGATTCGTTCCGGTGCGTCCGCGTGCGACGAAGTCGGGAAACGGATTGCTCACCGGGACGAAGACTTCGCCCGTCGCGGGATCGAGCGTGAACGACGTCCAGAGTCCGCCGCCGCGGTGATCTTTCGTCGCGCCCCACGACCGTGAACCCGGATCGCTCCCGTTTGCGACCGTGCTAAACCTCCAAACGCGCTTGCCCGTGGCGCTCTCGAATGCGAGCATCTCGCCGCTGACGCCGGCATCGCCGCCGGCCGTTCCAATGAAGACGAGGCCGTTCCATGCGATCGGTGCCGCGGCGAGATACGCGTTGGGAATGGCCGAGGCGCCGGCGGAATTCCAAACGACCTTGCCGCTGGTCGCGTCGAGTGCGACCAGATGTGCGTCGGTCATACCGCGAATAACGAGCCGGCCGGCGAGCGCGACGCCGCGATTGACCGGGAAGATGTCGGGTTTCGTCGGGACGTAGCGATTGCGCCAACGTTCGGCGCAGGTCGTCGCATCGAGTGCGTACGTGTCATGCGCGGTCGTGATGTAGATCGTGCCGTTCGCGATGACGGGTGCGGATTGAAACGCCCCGCTCTCGCGAAGCGTATGCGAACATACGCGTCGCAAGCCCGCGGCGTTCGCGGACGTGATTTGCGCCAGCGGCGAATACCGCGTCCCTTCGAGCGAGTTGTTCGCGTTCGGCCAGCCTACGTCGGTCGTCGTCGCGGCGGAAGCGACTGCGCTGCTCCCGAGTGCAAGAGTCGAGGCTACTAAAAAAAGCGTGCGAATCGTCGCCATATCTCTCCATTTCGAGTAATTACGTCGAGGTGTTTACGGAATGAGTACCGGCTTGATCGTTTCTCCGCGCTGCATATCATCGATGGCGCGCTCGACGTCGGCGAGCGGATAGCGACGCAGGAGTCGGTCGAAGGGGAAACGTCCCGCGAGATAGAGCTCGATGAGCTGCGGGATCGTCACGCCGGGGATGCTCTCGCCCTGCGTCATGCCGCGCAGCGTAAGGCCGCGATGGACGAGAGATTGCAGATCGACCGCGATTCGTGCGCCGAACGTTCCGGCGGTAAAGCCTAAGACACCGCCCGTGCGCAGCGCGCGAAGCGCGTGTTCGATCGTCGGCGCGTGCGCCGTCGTGTCGAACACGACGTCGAATCCCTTCGGGCGCAGAGCGAGCAACGCGTCCGCAACGTCGACGCGCCCCCCGTCGATCGCGGACGATGCACCGAGGTCTTCGGCAAGGCGGAGTCGCGCGGGCAGCACGTCGACGATCGCGATCGTCGTCGCGCAGGCGATCTTCGCGGCGAGCAGTGCACTCAAACCGACGGACCCGGCGCCGAGGATCGCTACGGACGATCCAGCCGGCGGTCGCAAGACGTTCAAGATCGCACCGGCGCCCGTTTGCACGCCGCAGCCGAGTGGCCCCAAGAGTTCGATCGGGGCGTCGTCGCGAACTTTGACGACGCCGTTGTCTCGCGCGAGCGCGTACGATCCAAAGGACGATTGGCCGAAAAAACGGCCGTGAACACGTTCGTCACCGCGCGCGAACGGCGTCTCGTTTGCCGTATCGCCGACGAGGAAATTACGCTCGCGCTGCTGCTCGCAATAGACCACGCGCCCGCGTCGACAATTCGGACATGAGCCGCAGAAGCCCGACGTCAACACGACGTGGTCTCCCGGAACGAGACCGCGCGCATGCGGCCCCACGCGCTCGACGATGCCCGCGCCCTCGTGCCCCAAGACCAGGGGCAGCGGTAACGGAATATCGCCCGCGCGCGCTTTGAGATCCGTCGCGCAGAGGCCGACGCCCGTGATGCGCACGAGTACGTCGTCGCCTTCGGGATCCGCGAGCGCGAACCGCTCGACGACCAGCGGCGCTCCGGGAGTTCGCAGCACCGCGACCGTCACGTCGGTGGGCACGCTAGCGTGCGCGCGCCGTAGCGAGCGTTTCGCGCAAACCTCGTGCGAGACGATCGACGTTCGCGTTCGCTTCGAGTGCGCCGGCGTCTGTACCGACGCCGAGATATTTCTCCACGATCTCCGAACTCGCGAGCAGCTGCGCCCCGCTTCCGCTATGGACGATCCGACCGGCCTCCATAACGTACGCACGATCGGCGATCGCGAGGCTCAAGCGTGCGTTTTGTTCCGCTAAGAGGATGGAGACGCCGCTGCTTCGCAGCGTCCGCAAGATGCCGAAGATATCGGAAACCGCCAGCGGCGAGAGTCCGAGCGACGGTTCGTCGAGGAGAAGGACGCGCGGCTCGAGCATGAGACCGCGCGCGATCGCGAGCATTTGCTGCTGGCCGCCGGACAAACTGCTCGCCGATGCGCGGCGCTTCTCGTCGAGAATGGGAAACATCGCATACGCTGCGTCGAGTCGCGCGGGGACCCGCGAGCGGAGCGCGGCCGTAACGCCGTACGCGCCGAGGACGAGGTTTTCGGCGACGCTGAGATTGCCGAAGATCTGCCTGCCTTCGGGAACGTGCGCGAGACCCGAGCGCACGCGCGCGACGGGCGTCATACGTTCCAGCGAGGCGCCGCCGAGGGCTATGTGCCCCGATCTCGGCTCTACGATTCCCGAGACCGCTTTGAGCAGGGTCGACTTCCCGGCGCCGTTCGCGCCCACGAGGGCCACCATCTCGCCCGGGCCGACGCGAAGGCTCACCCCGCGCAGCACCGGGACGACGCCATAGCCCGCAACGAGTTCGCGAACCTCGAGCATCGAATCGCTCACGCTCTGATCTCCAGGGCTCGCGCATCTTGCGCGCGACCCACATACGCTTCGATGACCCGCTCATTTCGTTGTACCTCCGCGGGTGAGCCCATGGCGATCACGCGTCCCGAATCGAGCACGACGATATCGCGCGCGACGGACATTACGAGCGACATGTTGTGCTCGACGACGACGATCGAAATACCGATCCGATTGATCGCCTTCAGCAGTTCTGCGAGCGTATCCGTTTCGACATCGTTGAGGCCGGCGGCGGGTTCGTCGAGAAGGAGCAGTTTCGGGGACGCCATGAGCGCCCGCGCGATCTCGAGCAGCTTCTGCAAGCCGAGCGGCAGCGTGACGGCCGCGTCTTCGGCATACTCAGCCATGCCGAAAAGTGCCAGCAGGTTGCGTGCTTTCTGCTGCAGAGCGCGCTCGCCGCCGGCGAAACGGCGCTCGCAATGGGCTCCGATCAGCACGTTTTCCAGCACCGACATCCCCGTGAAACAGCGTGCCGTCTGAAACGTACGAACGAGTCCCAACCTCGCGATGCGATCGGCCCGCATGCCGCGTAGATCCCGATCGAAGAAGGTGATGCTCCCGGCATCCGCCTGATAGAGATTGGTAAGGAGATTGAAGATCGTACTTTTGCCGGCGCCGTTGGGTCCGATGAGTGCGGTGATCGAGCCCGAGGGGATGAGAAAAGAAACGTCGCGTAGCGCGGCGACGCCGCCGAAATGCTTGGAAACGTTTTCGATGCGTAGCGCCGTCGGTTGCGAGATCACGCTTCGACACCGTGCGGCGCGGCCGTAAGGACGCGCGTCCTCCTGCGCCGGCCGCCGGTTATTTTCGTGATGAACACGATGAGGCTGCGATACAATCCCCCCGGAAAATAGAGCATCGCGAGAACCAGGAGCAAGCCGGAGGCGAGCGTCTTATAATTGGCGAGAAATTGAAACACCGTCGGTAGAAGGGTCAGGAGTACGACGCCGACGACCGGACCGACGAGCGTCGCCTCGCCGCCGACGACCAACATCGTCACGATGAGAAACGATTGCGACGTTCCGACCATGTCCGGCGAGAGAAAATGAAAATCGAATGCGAGGAGGCTCCCGGCGACAGACGCAAATCCCGCGGCGATTAGGAACGCGTACAGTTTGTATCGCGGAACGTCGATGCCGAGCGCCATCGCCGCGACCTGATCGGTTCGAATCGCGCGCAGCGTCCGACCGAAATCCGAACGCAACACCATCGTCAACGCGACCAGACTCGCGATGACGATGCCCCAGACGAGATAATAGTTCGCTTCCGAGCCGTCGAACGAGAAGCCGAGGATCGAAAAACTGGGAATGCCGGTCATCCCGGACGCGCCGCCCGTCACGTCGGGTAGACCGGATGCGAGCGAGTCGACGAGCAGGCCGAATGCCATCGTCGCGAGCGCGAGATAGTGGCCGCGCAAGCGCGACGTCACGAGCGAGAGAACGGTCGCACAGCCGAGCGAAAAAACGATGCCGAGCGCGACGCCGACGATCGGAGGTAACCCGAATTTTAGAACCGCGATCGCCGTCGTATACGCACCGGTCGCCATAAACGCGGCATGTCCGAGGCTGACTTGCCCACAGTAGCCCATGAGCACGTCGAGGCCGAGAAGCGCGACGAAGAAGATTCCGGCGATGACGAGCGAGCTGAGCAGCCCGTCGAGCCCTCGGGCGTGAAGCACGGGCGGCGCCGACAAGAGGCCGATGAGCGCGACCGCGCCCAGCGTCTTCGCGATCGGCGCGGGCAAGCGCACGTCCGAGAACGGCACGCCGACCGCGGCCCGCACGTCTTCGCGGCGTTTTTGCCCGGAGATGATCCCGCTCGGTCGAACGGCGAGGGCGAGCAGCAAGACGACGAGCGCGATCGTCGTGGAGAACAACGAGGAGATATACCCGCTCGCGCCCTGCTCGACGAGTCCGAGGCCGAGGCCGCCTACGATCGCGCCGACGAACGAATTAATCCCTCCGATGGTCACGGCGATGAAACCGGACGTCGTGAACGTTCCGCCGCCGTCGAATTCGACGGAGAGAAGCGGACCGATGGCCATTCCGGTAAGCGCTCCGATGCCCGACGCGATCGCGAAGGTCCCGATCGTCATCGTACGCACGTCGATGCCCATCAGCGTCGCCGCGAGCGGATTCTCCGCGCAGGCCAGCAACGCTTTACCCGTCACGGTTCGCGTGATCAGAAACCAAAGCGCCGTTACCATGACGATCGCCGTTGCCGCGATCCACGGCGCTTGGGCCGGAATGAGAATCCCGAAGGCATCGATTGGGGGCCCAGGCACGAACGCCTGAAGCTGATAGGGCTGGTTTCCCCAAAGCAAAAGGCTCGCACCCTCGAAGAGCGTCAGTAAGCCGGCCGTGAGGATGACGACGCCGCCCGGCGGTAACCGCCGCAGCCCGGGCTCGAAAACGAGCGCGGCGACGAGAAGTCCGAGCGCCGTCGTCGCGACGACGACGGCGACGATCGCTATCCAGAGCGGCCAGCCCAGAACTTGATGCGTCGTGTACATCAGGAGCGCGCCGAGGACCACGAATGCGCCTTGCGCGAGATTGATCGTACCCGTGACGCGATAGGTCAGTGCGATCCCGATCGCAACGAGTGCGAACGCGCTGCCCTGTAGGAGTCCGCCTACAAATATCTCAATCGCCTGTTGCATCGAACGAGTCCGCCTTTACGTCCGAGCTATTTTCCGGGTCCCGAGTGAAAATAGACCCAGCTCTGCGTGCTCGCTTCCCAGCGAACGTAGGGGTCGCCGCTGCCGTCGAGACCGTGCTGATCGCCGCTACGAAAATCGTACACGCCGAACAAGCCGCCGAAACCGTGCGTCGTTTCGATTCGGTCTCGCAGTTGGGAAGCGGTCGCGTTCGGGGGCAGCGCGTTGAGCGAGGAAAGCACGATTCGCATGGGATCCCAAGCGTAGGCCTGAATCGAACTTGGCGGGAGGTTCGCGGCTTTGAGTGCGGAGAGGTACTCTTGCGCCGCGGCCTTCGTGCCTTGATCTTTCAAGGGGCCTTGATACGGCAACCCGGTCAATACGAGCGTTTTCGGCAAAATCGCGGCGTCTTGCTGGAGCTGCGCGGGATTTGCATTCGTCGGCGCTGTTGCCACCGTCACGTCGAGTCCGGCATTCTGCAGGTCGCGTACGGCGGTCGCAAAAGCGGCACCGCTGGACCAGAGCATGATGACGTCCGGGCGGGCGGCTTTGATCTTCGAAACTTGAGCCGTCACGCCGAGATCCGTCGGATTGTGCACCTCGTCGGCGACGAGGGTCCATCCCTTACTCGCGCTCGAATTGAAATAGTCGTGCGCATATTTACGATTGAGCAGGCCCGTTTGATCGAGTTCGGTGAGGAGCGCGATGCGCCGGTAGCCGAGCGTGCGCAGGCCCTCGAGCGCGGAGACGATCTTTTGCTGAAGCGTCGCGCCCGACGTAAAGACGAATCCACCCCGCGGCTCCGGCGCGAAGCCGGGCGACAAACAATAGATGACGGGGCCCTTTGCGGCGAGCGATGCGGCAGTCGCGCACGACGTGGGGAGCGCGAAGCCGAGGATCACGGCCGGGGCTTTCGTTATCAGGTCGGTGACGATTTGCGTATCGACGATCGGATTGCCCTGATCGTCGTGAAACGCGAAAAGTACCGGCCGACCGTGAATGCCGCCCTTTTTATTAAAGGCATCCTGATACACTTCGAGGCCGCGTTTTTCGGACGTTCCGAAAAACGAAGCGGGCCCCGTCAACGGCAGCACGACGTCGATCGGATAGGGCTGCGGGTTGGCGCTCGCCGCGGTTTGCAACATGAGGCAGAGCGTGAAGATCGTGGAGATGAGCCGACTCATGGGAACCTCCATGTGCGACGAAATATGCGCCCGCACGTTATCATCTGGAGAAGAAGATTGTTTCCGACGACGGCATCAAAAAAAGATGCCGTAGCAATATGCGGTGATTAGCTGGAGACGGCGCTGGGCTCGAGTGCCTCGCCGTGGAGGAACGAGAGGACCGCGCGGTCGTGCTCGGCCGGCTGTTCCCATTGCGGCCAATGCCCGGCGTCGGTGACGCAAAAGTACGCGGATCCCGGAATCAACGAGGCGAGTCGTTCGCCCGCGTCCGCGCCGGCACCGGGGTTGTGATCGGACCAGAGTACGAGCGCCGGCGATTTCACGTCCGGAAGTTGCGCTTCTTGAATCCGATGCGGATGGTCTTTCGTCGCGAGGCCGTTGCTGAAGACGTACTCGAGCGACTCATTGAGATCCGGCCGCGTGTATAACGCGTACCGGAGGTCGACGAGTTCTTCGGTAACGCGATCGGGGTACGCCATAAGCCATTCGAGCCGCTTCCGAATCGTCTCGCGACTGGGCTTGCGAATCGCGGCGAGCGACCGTTCGCGAAGTGCGTTGATGCCCGAGTCGTCGTCGATCGCGACGGCATTACGATTCCAGTTGATGCCGGCCGTGGTGTTGAGCACGATCCGGTCGATCCGTTCGGGATAGTGGAGCGCGGTGTAGAGGGTGACCCACCCGCCGAGCGACTCCCCTTCGATCGATGCACTCTCGACGCCGAGATCGTCGAGAATGTCGATGATCTGCCTTGCGTACATCGGAAGCATATCCGGTGTGTAGGCCGGCTTCGAAGACAGGCCGTGCCACAGCAAATCGATCGCGATGGCGTGATAGCTTTCGCCGAGCCGCTGCATGTTCTTCGCATACGCTTCGGCATGGCCGCCGATTCCGTGTATCAGAATTAGCTTTTTCGGGTTCTGGCTACCGGTCTCGATGGTCCGTGTTCTGAACGCCCGTCCGCGCGTTCGCACTTCGGCCCCGAGCAGATCGAGCCAGATGGTGCTCATCGTACCGACTCCTGTGGTTTACCGAGTGCGGGTGCGATCAAGCGTCGGTGGCCCCAGGTGCTCGTCGCGGTATAGCGCTCGACTTGCCACGTCGCGTCGTCGATCGATCGGGCACCCCAACCGAACTCGATGTTGAATCCGGAGGGCGATACGAGATAGAACGAAAGCATATGATCGTTCGTGTGTCGCCCGAGCGTCGTTGCGATCGGAACGCCGTCGCGTTCGCATAGCGCATATGTGGATCCGACGTCGTCGATCGAGAGCGCTTCGAACATGATGTGTGAAAGTCGTCGCGGCGCCGACGGCATCTCCAAAAAAGCCAGACTGTGGTGTCGCGAGTTACAGTGCAAGAACGTCAGCTGCACCGGCCGGCCGGCCGCTATCTCGAATTCGACATAATCGCTTACGCGCAGACCGAAAACATCGCGATAGAACGCGAGCGTCGCTTCGGCGTCGTCGACGGCGAGCACGATGTGCCCGAGCCCCTGTTCACCCGTTCGAAAACCGGTAAGCGCGCGGGGCGGCGAATACGGTGCGGTGGCGCGCTTCGAATCGCGCCAAAAAATTTCGTTGCGGATGCCGTTCGGGTCGCGAACGAAGATCATCGCATCGACATCGCGCGCGTGACAGAGGGACGCGTCGGCTCGCTCGAAAGCGATGCCGTATCTCGCGAGCCGCTCTGAGGCCGCGCGAAGTTGCGACTCGCCAGCGACTTCCCAGCCGGCGAACTCCAGATCGTCTCGACCGCTTTGATCGATAGCGATCCGATGATGCCGATCGTCCATTTTTAGAAACAGGGGACCGTCAGCCGCCCTCGGCTGCGATTCCATACCGAGAATCTCCGTGGCGAATGAGTTCCAGCGGGTGATATCGCGAACGGAAAATCCGACGTAACCTAAACTCAGAAGATTCAAGTGCGACCTCAGAATCGATTTTAAAGACATTAGTCGATTACGCACAGGAACGTCAAGGCGTCAGGTCGAAATACGTGCGGTGATTTCGCCTGAAGAGCTACCGGCCGACGGGCCCGCGCGTCGCTTCGAGCGTGGCGAGCATCCCTCAGTGCGAGCCGCGATCTACGATGCGATCCGTAGGGATATCATTGCCGGAAAGTTAGCACCTGGCGGACTCATCATCATCAAGGAACTGCAGACGGAGTATCGCGTGGGCCTGAGCGCTGTGAGGGAGGCGCTCTGCCAACTAGCTTCGGACGGCTTGGTGTCGAGCGAAGAGCAGCGTGGCTTTCGCGTCGCGCCGATTTCGCGCAAAGATCTCGACGGCCTGACGCGCGCGCGCATCGACATTGAAGTGTTCGCGGTCAAGGATGCGGTCGCGAACGGCGATACCGAATGGGAATCGCAGCTCGTCTCGGCCGTGTATAAGCTCAAGCGCCTCCCGCGTCCGAATCTGCACTACAGTGACGAGCACCTCAAGTTTCACGATCTCCTTGTTCGGCCGTGCACGTCGGAATGGATGAAGCGTTTTCGCACGACGCTTCACATACACTCGGATCGCTATCGGCGGCTCGCGGTTCGCTACAACGATTCGCATCGCGATATCGATGCGGAACACCAAGCCCTCGTCGATGCGGTCATCGCAAAAGACGCCGATCTCGCGGCGGCACTCATTACCGAGCATATCGTAGAGACGGAGCGCATCCTCATGAAACTGGGTTTTACCGGCGAATAGCCGGTTGAGCTGCGGAAAACAAGTTTTTCTTCGACGAAGGCCTAGACAAGTTCGCTCCAAAGTCTGTAGAATCGATTTTACGGATGATGATCGATTGTGAGTGATATGGCTGGACCGTCGTCGGACGACTCGTTCGATATCGGAGCGTTTCTCGATCGGCAGCGACTCGGACGCATGCAGCTCGTCGTGTTGTCGTTCGCGGCGCTCGTGACGCTCTTCGACGGCTTCGATACGTACGTGATGGCCTTTCTTCTCGTCCCGATCGCGAAGGCGTTTTCCGTCGCGCCGGCGTCGATCGCTCCCGTCTTACTGCTGCAGGCGATCGGCCTCAGCGTCGGTGCGTACGGCATCACGCCGCTCTCCGATCGTTTCGGACGGCGGACCGTCGCCCTCGGATGCCTACTCGGATTCGGCCTGTTGACGCTTTTGGTCACGCGTGTGACGACGATCGCCGAACTTTCGGTGCTCCGCTTCATGACCGGCCTTTTTCTCGGCGCTGCAGTGCCGACGATGGTTGCCGTCATGGACGAAGTATCGCCCAAGCGCGTTCGCGGTACGACGATCGCTCTAATTAGCGCGGCGACCGCGCTCGGTTCGATCGTTGCTGCGATCGTTTCGGCGTATCTCGTGCCGCGCGGCGGTTGGACGGTTCCCTTGCTCATCGGCGGCCTTGCGCCGTTGCTCGCGATGCCGTTCGTTTTTCGCGTCTTTCCGGAATCGGCACGATTTCTCGCCGCACGCGACGCGCGCGATCCCCGCATCGCTCCGCTCTTACGTCGATATGATGCGCGTCTGAATCTCGAATCGATCGAGCGATTTTCGCCAGGTGAGACGATGGCCGATGGGAGGGCGGGGGTCGCGGCTCTTTTCGCCCAAGGGCGTCTCCGCGCGACACTCGCAATATGGGCGCTGTACTTCACGAGCGGACTGATCCTCGCGTTTCTCGGTCAGTTTTTTCCGACGATCTTGCACGCCGCGGGCCATATCGATCTCGCTGAGGCGAGCAAGCTCACGGCACTCTTCGGTCTGTGCGGGATGACGGGAACGCTCGCCGTCGGCGCTCTCAGCGACCGAATCGAAGCGCGCAGTCTGCTCGTGACGATCTATTGCCTCGGAACGCTCGCACTCGTCATGCTCGGTAGCGTCGGCCGGTCGGGTTTCGCGTTGCCGCTCGCGATCGCGGCGGTCGGTCTCTCGATCACGCCGACGATCGCCGTCATCAACCGTCTCGCGGCGCGCATGTACCCGACCGCGATCCGCGGGACGGGCCTCGGGTGGGCGTGGGGCGCCTCGCGCCTCGGGGGTATCGTAGCGCCGATCGTCGGAGGCGTCGTCTTACACGGTCACATGGATATGCTGCAAACCTTCGGTATCATCGCGATCTTCGCTGCGTTCGGGGCGCTCGGCGCGGCGAGCTTGCGAACGAGTTCGACGCGAGCCGTCGAAGGGACGCTGTTCTCCGCAGAGCCCGTCGTCGGTTGAGACGACATGAAAGAAGGGCCGCCTCTTGCGCGTAGTCGTCGATATCGACACGTGTCAAAGTTATGCCGTCTGCATGGGCGCCGCACCCGAAGTTTTCGAAGTGCGCGACGACGGCTTACTGTATTTGCTCGACGATTCGCCACCCGAATCGTTTCGCGAGCGAGTCGAAGAAGCGGCACGGCTGTGCCCCGTCAATGCCATCGAGGTTACGTGACATGAGCGAAGAGCAACCCACGGTCGAACTCGTCAATAAAGTTTTGGGCCGGCGAGCCGCGCGCGACTGGATTGCGATCAAGCACGGGGATGCGGTGACGTTGATGGACGGCACCGTTCGCGAGGTGACCTCGAATCCGCAAGACGGCGTTTGGATATTCGTCAAAAATCCAGATGGGACGGCATCGGGCGAAGACGAGATGTTGCCGCTTACCGACGTCCGCTCGGTCGACTTACGCTCGAGTACGGGAGGAGCCTCATGAAACAGTTCGTCGATCTGGAGAACGGACTAATCAGCCGCGAAATTTTCGTCGATGCCGAAGTGTATCGGTTGGAGCAGGAGCGGATCTTCGCGAAGCAGTGGCTCTTCATCGGTCACGCCAGCCAAATTCCGAATAGCGGCGACTTCTTCAGTTCGAGGATGGGGGAAGAGGCGGTCGTCATGGTGCGCGGTCGCGACGGGGACGTTAACGTTTTCTTGAACTCCTGCCGGCACCGCGGTATGAAGGTTTGCCGCTACGATGAAGGCACGACGCAGGTCTTTACGTGCCCGTATCACGGGTGGAGCTACGGTCTCAGCGGTGCGCTGATGGGCGTCCCGCGCTTGAAAGACGCCTATTACGGCGAACTCGAACGAAAAGATTTCGGCTTGCTCACGGCTCGCGTGCAGAATCATCGCGGCATGATTTGGGCGACCTGGGATCACACGGGTCCGGATTTTTACGAATTCATGGGCGATATGATCGCGTTTCACGATAGCATGCTCGATGCGTCGGACGGATCGGACGACGAGGTCGAAGTCTTGCCCGGCGTTCAAAAATGGCTCGTGCCCTGCAACTGGAAATTCCCCGCGGAAAATTCGATCGGCGATCACTATCACGGTCCGAGTCACGTCTCGGTCGAGATCGTCGGGATCGGCCCGGGCGGGCGGGGGACGACCCGGCACGGTGAGGGTCTCAAACACCACGCGATGACCTCGTTTCCGAAGACGGGACACGGCTCGCGCGGGACGCCGAATTTCGGCGACGTGCCCGCGGAGATACCGTATCCGTTCCCGTCGTTTCCGAATAACCCGAACGTCGAAGCGTACTATCGAGATGCGTGGCAACGCTTTCTCTCGAATAAGCCCGGCCAGGAACCTTCGTGGGCGCTCGGCGGCGGCGGCAATATTTTCCCGAACATGAATTATCACACGCGGTTTCCGCGTACGATCATGGTCGCGCATCCGGCCGGCCCGATGCAGACCGAGATGTGGCGTTGGTATCTGGTCGAGAAAAGCATGCCGATCGAAGTGAAGACATATCTGCGGCAGTATCTCTTGCGCTATTCGGGTCCGGGCGGTCTCACCGAGCAAGACGATATGGAAAACTGGAACTACGCGACCCTTGCGAGCAACGGCGCGATGGCGCGGCAGTTGCCGTACAACTTGCAGCAGGGCTTGCGACACTGGCGCGATTCGGACTCGCCGCTCAAAGGCGCTCGCTACACCGATAGCGTCGTCTCCGAAGGGAACGCGTTATCGTTCTACGGCCGCTGGCAAGAACTCATGGATGCCGGTTCTGGCCCATCGAGTAACGGCACGACGCACGACGCGCTGGAGGCGCATCGATGACGATGCTCGGCAATCCGTCCGCCGACACGAACGCCCTTCTCGCCCGGCTCGTTTTGAAGGATTCGGTCGAAGAATTCTTCTACCGCGAAGCCGACCTGCTCGATTCGCGTGACTGGAGCGCATGGCTCGAGCTCTTTGCGGAGGAGGCGACGTACCTCGTACCGCTACAACGCAACGCGAAGCACGGCAATACGGCTCGTGAGATCGGGTACGGTCCGCTCGATACGGCGTGGCTTGCCGACACGAAGGAGACGCTCTCCCAGCGTGTCGAGCAATTGCAGACGGGAGTCCATTGGGCCGAGGAACCGGCGTCGCGATGCTCTCATCTCATCTCGAATATTCGCATCGTCGCGGGCGAACCGGATCTCGACGTACCGAATATCGTCTCGACGCAATGTCGGTTTCTCGTGTACCGCAATCGCGTCGAGCGAGAAGTCGATCTGTTCGTCGGGATTCGTAAAGACCGGCTGCGTCGTCGCGACGAGAGTTGGGAAATTCTCGAACGCATCGTCCTCATCGAGCAGAACGTGCTCCTGTCGAAGAATCTGACGCTGTTCTTCTAGTGTCCCGATCCGCACGTCCTCAGCATACCCGGGCTCGGCTGCTCGACCGGCTCATCCGCCGCCTTCGTTCGCGATCGAACACTGCGAGTGGACGGATCGTTATCGGAACGCGCGAGCGCTGAATGTTTCCGATACGCGCGCTTTTCTCGACCAACTCGCGATCGCTCGGCGATCGCGTGGACGAGCTACGTCGACGTGCCGATGCCGTTCGCAACGAGCCCGGCTGCCTCGAGTTCGACTTTTTTCGTGGAATCGAATTTCCGGAAAATTTCGTTCAGCTCGAGCTATGGGAGAATGCCGAGGCCTTCGATCGGCATTGGGCGAGTTTTTCGGCGACGGCGTTGCCGACGTCGCTGCGCGAACTTTGCGCTCCGTTCCACGGAGGGACAGCGGACTTTCCGCGGCGCCACGGGCGCAGCGGTGCGGAGTTTTATCCCAAGCGCGATTTCACGTTTTCGGGCCGTACGTTCGTCGCCGCCGACCCGACCGATCGCCTCGAATGCCTACGCCTTCCGACTGTCGGCGGCGTTCGGATCGTGATATCGAGCAGTACGGATCCGGCGAGTGACGAATCATTTTACGCGTACTCCGCGGAGACGCGAGCGCAAGCCGGCTGTCTCGAATTCGATTTCTTCCGCAGTCTCGAATTTCCGGAGAATAACCTGCACCTCGAACTCTGGGCGGGGCCGCCCGCCGTATACGACGATCATTATGCCTTGCGTACGCTGCAGGTGCTCTACGGCCAGGGACTCGCCCGGCCGCCGTCTTCACCGGTCGAGCGGCGCTACGGGACCGCTGGTTTCGAGTTCTATCAACATCAGTTTTATACGCACGCAGACGGAGTTTGGGAGCCCGAAGACCCCGCGGCTCGTCTCTTTACGGTCAGATGGTGAGCAACTCCGTATGACGCAGACCTTTACCGATCCGGGCGACGTGTGCCTTACGGGTCAAAATCCATACATGTTGCTCTTCGCTGCCTCGGGCGGACCGCCGACGACGTCGGCGAGTTTCTGGCGCGTGGATCTCTCGCCTGCGGGCCCCGGACACGTCCTCTTTTTGCGGTCGGAGATAACCGCAGGTGCGATACGCGTGTACGCGGACAACGGTACCCTCGCGCGCTACATTCAACAAGAGATCTACGCGAACAACGTGGTGCCGTTCGGTCAATTCGCCGACGCCTCCCTCGATGTCGTCGATGCGACGTTCGAGCACGCGGGGGATGCGCGATCCTCGGTGACCGAGCGCGTTATCGCGGGAACGGACGAAATCGAGCTGACGTGGTACGATTTTCTTCCGCCGTTCAAGGGCGCGACATCGGCCGACACGGCGAACGGTCGCGGCCACGGGCACTACGCACTGTACGTTCCGGCGCGCCGCATTCGCTTGGGAATCAACGACGTGCTCGCTCTCGGTGAACCGAAAACGAGCACGCGCGATGGACGCGAAACGACGTCCTGCGCACTCGCTCTGGCCGAAACGTGGATTAGGCCGACGCTTTGAGAGGGTCCGATCGTGGCAATCGAATTTTCGAGTCGTAACAAGGCTGCAATCGAGGTCGGTAAGGACCCCGGTCTCTACATCGGCGGCTCGTGGATTTGGGGCGACGGTGAGCCGTCGATATCGATCGATCCGTCGACCGAAGAAACGCTCGCGTCCGTCGCCGTTGCTTCGACCGCTCAGGTAGATCACGCAATCGCCGCCGCCGGGCGCGGGTTCCGTACGTGGCGGGCCGTCGATCCGATCGAGCGCGGACGCGTCTTCGAGCGAATCGTCGAGCGTGCCCGGACGCTTTCGGAGAGCCTCGTCGACGTCACGGTCGCCGAGACCGGTGCGCCGATCGCTCTGGCACGCATGCTGCACGTCGGCGTATCGCTCGATCAATTGGCATGGCTATCGCATGCGACCGCATCCGGCCCGACGGATGGTGGTTGGCAATACGGATTGCCACCCTACGATGGCCCGATGGGCCGGTCGCAGAGCCTCATTCGGCGGGAGCCGATCGGCGTCGTGGTCGCGATTACGCCGTATAACATTCCGTTCATCGGCGCCGCGCTCAAAGCCGCGGCCGCGCTCGCGGCGGGCTGCTCCGTCATCCTCTTGCCCTCGCCGCAGGCGCAGCTTTCGAGCATGGCGTTCGCGAAAATTTTCGATGACGTCGGTTTGCCCGACGGCGCTTTCAACCTCGTGCTCGGGGGACCGGAGATCGGCCGCCGGCTCACGGAGTCGGCCGCCGTCGCATGCGTGTCGTTCACGGGATCGGACGCCGTAGGAAGTGCGGTCATGGCGCAGGGTGCGGCCACGATCAAACGCGTGATCCTCGAGCTCGGAGGAAAATCGCCGAACATTCTCTTACCGGGAGCCGACGTCGATTCGTTTGTTCAAAGTGCGGTGCTCGGCTTTTGTCGCGGCGCCGGTCAAGGCTGCATCTCGCTCACGCGAACGCTCGTTCCGCGACCCGTATATGCGAGGTTCGTCGAGGCAGCGCGCGGGGCGCTCGAAGGCGTCGTCGTCGGCGATCCGCGGAAGCCCGAGACCGTGGTCGGACCGTTAATCACGTCGCGGCATCGCGATCGCGTTCGCGGCTTCGTCACACGCGCCGTAGCGGCGGGCGGCCGCATCGAAGCCGAAGGAAAATCACAGCTCCCGGAGCGCGGGTATTTCATGAATCCCGTCCTCATCGGCGGCATCGACAACACGGCTGAAATCGCGCAAAACGAATTGTTCGGACCGGTAGGCGTTTTGTTGCCGTACGACGACGTCGAGGATGCGATCGCGATCGCCAACGATTCTCGCTACGGACTCAACGCGAATATCGTCGGTCCCCGGGACGAGGCGATGGCGGTCGCCGTTCGTTTGGAGAGCGGCATGGTCGCGATCAACGGCGGCGGCTGGTTGCGGCCGGACGCGCCGTTCGGCGGCTACAAGATGAGCGGACTCGGTCGAGAGTACGGGACGTACGGTTTCGAAGAATTCCTCGAGACCAAGCACATCCATTGGCCGGCGTAGCGGGCGTCGGCCCCGCCGTATGCGGCGAGGCCGATCGAATCGACTGGCTCGCGCGACGCCTGCAGGCGGCATCCGATACGGCCGTTTCCATCGGCCCGATTCGGGGCGAGCTCGCGGCGAACGATATCGCCGGAGCGTACGACATTCAAGAACGGCAAACGTGCGCGCGGCTGGCGGCCGGATGGCGTGCGGTCGGATGCAAGATCGGGTTGACGGCGGTGAGCGTACAGAGACAGCTCGGCGTCGATCAACCGGATTTCGGAATGCTCTTCGACCGGATGGCCGTTCCGAGCGGCACGACCATCCCGCTCGCGACCCTCATCGCACCCAAATGCGAGGCGGAGATCGCGTTCGTCCTCGAGCGGGATCTCACGATGGAGCAGCCCACGACCGTCGATGCGCTATCGGCGATCGCGTACGCGCTTCCCGCGATCGAAATAGTCGATAGTCGGATCGCGAATTGGGATATCGGTATCGTCGACACGATCGCCGACAACGCGTCCTCCGGCCGCTTCGTCGTCGGCGATCGTCCCGTGAAGCTAGCGGACGTCGACCTACGGCTCTGCGGTATGGAGTTGAAGAAAAACGCGCTCGGCGTTTCGTACGGTGCCGGCGCGGCCTGCCTCGGTTCGCCGATCAACGCGCTGCTCTGGCTCGCCGCGAAGATGGTCGAAGTCGGACGGCCGCTTCGCGCCGGAGACGTCATTCTTTCCGGAGCGCTCGGCCCGATGGTGCCGGCAAGTGGAGGAGACATGTTCGAGGCTGCAATCGGGACGCTCGGTACGGTGAGCGTGGCCTTTTCGGGAGAACTTTCATGAATCGGGTGGGCGTAGCCGTCATCGGTTCGGGCAATATCGGAAGCGATCTGATGATGAAGATCGCTCGCTCGCGACGACTCGAGATGAAGGCGATGGTCGGGATCGATGCGGCCTCCGACGGCCTCGCCCGCGCGCGCGCGATGGGTTTTGCGACGACGCATGAGGGGATCGACGGGCTCGTCGCCCTACTGGAGTTCAAAGACGTGTCGATCGTGTTTGATGCGACGTCGGCCGGCGCGCACAAGCATCATGCGGCCGTGCTCGAAACGCGCGGGAAGCGCGTCGTCGATCTCACTCCGGCCGCGATCGGTCCCTATGTGATCCCCGTCGTAAATCTCGACGCCCACCTCGACGCGCCGAACATAAATATGGTCACGTGCGGCGGGCAAGCGACGATCCCGATCGTCCATGCGATCGCCCGTGTCGCACCCGTTCACTATGCCGAGATCGTCGCCTCGATCGCGAGCAAATCGGCGGGGCCCGGGACGCGCTCGAATATCGATGAGTTTACCGAAACGACGTCACGCGCGATCGAAGTCGTCGGCGGCGCGCGGGTCGGCAAGGCGATCATCGTCCTCAATCCCGCGGAGCCGCCGCTGCTAATGCGTGACACCGTCTATGCTCTCACGGACGACGTTTCGACCGACGCGATCGAAGCATCGGTTGACAACATGGTCGCCGCGGTCCGAGAATACGTACCGCTGTATCGGCTCAAACAACGCGTACAGTTCGAACGCGTGGGATATGACGCGCCGATCGACGTGCCGATCATCGGTCGTTTCCGCGGACTCAAGACGACGGTATTTTTGGAGATCGAGGGCGCCGCACACTACCTTCCGGCGTATGCGGGGAATCTCGACATTATGACCTCGGCCGCGGTCGCAGCCGCCGAACGTCTCGTCGAACTCGACCGGATCGGGAGCGTCGCTCATGCCTGATTTCGATCCGAATCGCAAGATCTTTATCCAAGACGTCACCTTGCGCGACGGGATGCACGCGATCCGGCACCAATATTCGATCGAATCCGCCGTAGCGATCGCGAAAGCACTCGATGCGGCCGGCGTCGATTCCATCGAGGTTGCGCACGGGGACGGCCTTGAGGGTTCGAGCTTCAATTACGGCTTCGGCGCGCACACGGATCTCGAATGGATCGCCGCGTGCGCCGCGGTCGTCACGCGGGCCTCGATCGCGACGCTCTTGCTCCCCGGCATCGGTACGACGCACGATCTCAAGAACGCTTTCGAAGCGGGAGCGCGAACGGTACGCGTCGCGACGCACTGCACGGAGGCGGACGTTTCGAGACAACACATCGCGTTTGCTCGGGAACTCGGGATGGACGTCGCAGGCTTTCTGATGATGTCGCACATGGCGGAGCCGCGCGAGCTCGCGCGTCAGGCGAAACGGATGGAAAGCTACGGCGCGCAGTGCGTGTACGTCGTCGATTCGGGCGGAGCGCTGAACATGCGGGAAACGGCAGAGCGTTTCGAAGCATTCAATGAGGTGCTCGATCCGCGGACCCAGACGGGGATTCACGCACACCACAATCTCTCGTTCGGAGTCGCGAATTCGATCGTTGCCCTTGAAAACGGCGCGACGCGTGTCGATGCATCGCTCGCCGGAATGGGTGCGGGCGCAGGCAACGCACCGCTCGAAATTTTCGTCGCAGCGGTGGACCGGATGGGCAAGAATCATGGGACGGATCTTTTCGCGCTCATGGACGCGGCCGATGATATCGTGCGCCCCTTGCAAGACCGTCCGGTTCGCGTCGATCGTGAGACGCTCACACTCGGCTACGCCGGAGTGTACTCGAGTTTCTTACGTCACGCCGAATCGGCCGCCGAGCGCTACGGCATCGACGCGCGAGCCATCTTGGTCGAGGTCGGGCGGCGAAAGATGGTCGGCGGTCAAGAGGATCTCATCGTCGATGCGGCACTCGATCTGGTCGCACGCCGCGACGCCGCGTCATCGGAAGCCGCGAGTCGCGAGCCCGTCATTTCCCGCTAGACGTACCAAGCGACGATCCGGCGGCGAGTACGACTCCGTGAACCGACCCGAAGCCGATGGATGCGCGGCCCTCCGTGTGACAGGTGCCGCTCATCCGGACGTCGTCGCCGTCTTCGAGGAAGGTGCGCTGCTCGCCGCCCGGGAGCACGATCGACGTCGAACCGCCGGCGCTCTGCTCCAATAAAGAACCCGTGGAGTTCGGCCCGCTCCCCGACAGCGTGCCCGTGCCGAGCAAATCGCCCGCGCGCAGGTTGCAGCCATTGATGGTATGATGCGCGATCATCTGCGCGATCGACCAATACGCTTCGGAAAAATTGGATCGCGATAGCGTGACACGCTCGCCGCGTTCGCGCATCGCTCGCGTCGCAAGCGCGACGCTTAAAGACACGTCGAAGGCGCTTGCCCGACCGGAGTTCGGCTCGCGCAGATACGGCAACGGCGCGGGATCCGTTGCGGGACGCACACGCTCGACGCGATAGGGCGCGAGCGCTTCGAGCGTCACGAGCCATGGCGAGATCGACGTTCCGAAGCTCTTGCCGAGGAACGGACCGAGCGGCTGATATTCCCAACTCTGCACGTCGCGCGCCGACCAATCGTTGAGCAGACAGCAGCCGAAGACATGATCCTCCGCACGTTCGATGTCGATCGGCGAGCCGAGCGCGTTCGGGCGCCCGATCGCGATGCCCATCTCCATCTCGTAGTCGAGGCGCCGCGTCGGTTCCAAAACCGGCTCGGCCGATCCGGGGAGCCGTATCTGACCCGTCGGGCGAACGATCGGCGTGCCGCTTACGACGATCGAGGACGCGCGCCCGTGATAGGCGATCGGCACCCATTTGTAATTCGGGAGCAGCGGATCCGTCGGGCGAAAGATCTCGCCGACTGCGCGCGCGTGATGGATCGACGTGTAGAAATCGGTGTAATCACCGATCGCAGCCGGGAGCGTCATCTCGGCGTCGCGTTGTACGACGAGCATCGGTTCGAGACGGGCGCGAAGAGCGGAGTCGTGTCGCAACGCGCGCGATAACGCGACGCGCAGCGCGTGGGTCGCATCGTGCCCGAGCTGCATAAACGCGTTGAGCGGCGCGCGCGCAGCTGCGGCGAGTGCATCCGCGGCATCACCCACGATCGAGCGCGATTCGTGAAGTGAAGCGAGATCGAGTATCGAATCACCGATCGCTACGCCGCCGCGAAAGGCCTCGTTCGTTCCGGCCCGGCGAAAGACGCCGAACGGCAGATTCTGCAGGGGGAAATCGGTGGTCGCTTCATTTGCAGACGCGATCCAGCTTCGCAACGCCGGATCATGCGTGTCGTTACACGTCGCGACATTCACGCTGTGCGCTTCACTCCTCCGCGACTCATTCGCTTGATGCGGTCGCGATGATCCGTGCTCGGTCCGGTTGCGAACCACGATGCTCTTGCAGCCATGAATTCTCGCGTGTACTCGGCGAGCCCTTGGGCGGCGCAAGCGTCATTCGCGGTCGGGTAAGCGAGCGTAACGGCCGTCTTCGTAGATGAGCGAGGTGCCGGTGCCGGCGAAACCGTCGATCACGCTGCCCAGAAAAAGCGTGTGCGTCTCGACCTCGGTCCGGCTGACGACGCGGCATTCGAGGTGCGCGATGACACCGCGCAGGATCGGTGCGCCGGTCTTCCCGAGCGTGTAGTCGAGCCCGTCGAACGGCTCGTCGCGCTTTTCGGAGAATCGCTCCGCGAGCGACGTTTGATCCGCGGATACGATGTTGACGACGAACAGCCCGCTGCCGTCGATCAAGGGATGGCTGCGTGCCGATCGATTGACGACGATCAAAATGGTCGGCGGATCGGCGCTCACGCTGCAAAACGCCGTCGCGGTCATCCCGTGCAAACGGCCGTCGTGCGTGGTCGTGATGACGGTGACGCTCGAGGCGTGTTTGCGCATGACGGCGCGGAACGTATCGCGATCGACGGCCTGGTGACTCGCCATGACTTGCCTCCTTTCCATGTTAGCGTGCGCGACGAACGACGGTCTCGTGTTCGTCGTCGCGCCGAAGAATGCAATCTTCGGCGTGCATGCGGGCAAGCCGCTCGCACGCGCGCGTTGAGGGGGGGGTGCTCGCTCGATGCTCCGTGGAGACGGGCCGACAGCCTCACCTGCCGAACCGCCGTGGATGCGATGGATGGAAGAGATCGCGGCGCCGAGCGATCTCGAGATGCAAGAGCAATATCGGGAGCTCGACGCGACCCTCGCGCACGGCGGGGAGGCGGCTTGGCGCGAGGGCTTTTCGCGTTGGGATCGGACGCGACGAACCTGGAAGTCATTCGCGAATTTGACGCGGCTGCGCTACACGCAGATACGCGCGACGATGCGCGTCGCGACGCGCAGCGCGATCTCGACCGCCGAACGCCCGCGCTCACCGCGCTCGAGACGAGCGCCAAGCGGCGCTTTCTCGCGAGCGACTCGCGCGCGATGCTGGTAGACGAGATCGGCGCGCAGGCCTTCGCGCTGTGGGACGCCGACGTCAC
Source organism: Vulcanimicrobiota bacterium (assembly GCA_964658425.1). GTDB lineage: Bacteria > Vulcanimicrobiota > Vulcanimicrobiia > Vulcanimicrobiales > Vulcanimicrobiaceae > CAZZYZ01. Next base: position 24,117 of record CAZZYZ010000004.1, read on the forward strand.
GACGTTCCAGCCCGCGATCGTGGACGATCTCGTTCGCGAAGCCGATCTCACGCGCTCGTATACGGAAGTGCTCGCGACGGCCGAGGCGACGCTTGCGGGCGAACGCGTTTCCCTCGGAGCCCTCGGCGTCCATCTCCAAGATCCCGATCGCGAGACGCGCCATGCGGCGGAACGCGCTCGCTGGAACGCCTTCGAGGAACGTGCCGAGGCGCTCGATGCGATCTTCGACGAGCTCGTGCGCGTGCGCGATCGTATGGCGCGAACGCTCGGATTCTCCTCGTACACGGAACTCGGCTACAAGCGGATGCGGCGCGTCGATTACGGTCCGGCCGACGTCGCGGCGTATCGCGACGAGATCGCGCGCGTCGTCGTGCCGTTCGCGGGCGAACTCGTGCGTGCGGGCGCGGCCGCTGCGGGAATCGAGCGCGCGTATATCTGGGACGAGACGACGCTCGGCGTGCAGCGCCGGATCGCGCCGCTCGGCGACCGGGCGTGGATCCTCGAGCAGACGCGGGGCGCGTTTTACGCGCTCGATCCGGCGCTCGGATCGTTCGTCGAAACGCTGCTCGAAAACGGAATGCTCGACGTCGACAGCCGGCCCGGCAAAGCGCTCGGCGCGTATTGCACGAACTTTCCGACGCGCCGCGAGCCGTTCGTCTTCGCGAACTTCAACGGGACGCGCGGCGATATCAAAACGCTCGTGCACGAACTCGGGCACGCGTTTCAAGCGTATCGTAGTCGCGATGCGATCGCGGTCGATTACCTCACGCCGACGTACGAGTCGGCCGAGATCCATTCGATGGCGCTCGAGTTTCTCTCGTGGCCGCAGATGGAGCGCTACTTCGGATCGGACGCGAGCCACTATCGGCGCGAGCACCTGCAAGACGCGATGCTCTTCTTGCCGTACGGCGCCGCGGTCGATCACTTCCAACATCTCGTCTACGCGCATCCGGGCGCGACGCCGCGCGAACGGCACGAGATGTGGCGGGAGATGGAGCGCCGCTATCTGCCGTGGCGCGCGTACGGCGATCTCGCGTTCCCCGCTAAGGGCGGACTGTGGCAAGAGAAGCGGCATATCTTCGTCGCGCCGTTCTACTACATCGATTACACGCTCGCACTCTGCTGCGCGCTGCAATTGCGGCAACGTTCGAACGATGACGTTCGCGCGACGTTCGAAACCTACGTGACGCTCTGCGGACGCGGCGGCGAAGCACCGTTTCGCACGCTCGTCCGCGATGCCGGGCTACGCTCGCCCTTCGAATCGGGCGCGCTCGAAGACGTCGTGACGTCGGCGCGCGCCGCGCTCTTTGTCGGCTAGGCGGCCGAATCGAGGACGAACGCCCGCGCGTTTTCGATGTGGATCTCGATCGCGAGCACGCAATCGGCGCAGATCACGAAGAGCCCGACGTACGCCTCGGGCGGCTGGCGATGCTCGCTGTGACACTCCGGGCAAACGACGATGTAGTTCATACACGACCCTCCTCGCACAGTACATCAGGCGAGAGTGCCACATGGTCGGCACGGGGTACGCGGTCTCGGAAGATCGCCGAGCCGTCATTCATAGTCCCGAGCGGGATACGGCGATCGGCGTATCGGTTCGGCGGCTCTGAAGAGATCCGGGCGAGGTGTCGAAGACAACGGTGATGACTCGAGCGTGGTCACGATCGTTCGTTTTGGCTGCGGCGCTCGCGATCGCGTCGGCCCTTCATGCGTCGCCCGCGTTCGCGATCGACGCGCCGCTCGCGGCTCCGTTCGCGTTCGCGGATCGAGCGAGCATTCTCGATGCGATTCTCCGTCAGCCGCGCGGCCCGGACGCCGTCGATCGCGAGCATCCGATACGGCGCCGTTCGCAGGCGACGCTGGCCAAGACCGCGGTGTGGAACGTCGACGGCGCTCGGTGTCTCGTCGCCCTCGTTTGGTTCGATCGGCCGTATGGCTACGATCGTATGGAGGCCGACGTCCTTCGGGCCGATGGACGCCGGCTCGCTGTGGTCGAGCGTGCCTTCGTCGGAAGTCGCGAGCCCGGTGAGGCGCAGGACCGGCTTTTCGATTTCGCTCCGTATCGCCTCGATCGCGGGCATGCGATGTTCGGAATTCGAGATCGCGAGTGCGTGGAAAGACGGTGCCGGAACGACCTCTCGCTCTTCGCTCTCGAAGCGAGTACGCTCGCAGAAGTCGGAACGTTTCCGATGAGCGGCAACGATGAGGGAGATCGCATCCCCGATTCGTTTGCCGCGACGATCGAGATGATGCCGAGGCGGCCGTACGACGACATCGCGCTCGTCACCCGATCGGCGACATGCGAAAGAACGCGCGCTACGCGGACATGCGCGTCGTTCGATCGCTCGGAGCTGATGCGAGAGGTGTTCCGTTTCGACGGCCGCTCGTTCGAGCCGCTCGAACCGAACCGCGTTGCGGTTCCCGCTTCGGTACCGCTACGATACGACGTTCGAGCCCGTTCGCTGTTCGGAGCTCACGCGTCGCTGCGGGTGCCGACGAGGATCGCGGTCGATGGCCTCGGCGAATCGATACACTTCGATCGTCCCGAGCTCACGAACGCGGCGCACACGGGGTTCTCGATCGGCTCGGCCGACTGCCGAGGCGCGGGGGCGTGTACGTCGTTCGATATCGACGAGTTCCGCGGTTCCATCCGCCCGTGTCATGGAAAGGACCACCGCCGAGACGTATCGACGACCATCTACACCTGCGGCTACAAAGCTTTGCGGCTCGAGAGTCGGGTCGGCGCTTGGTTCCGGCGTTTCCCATGCGGCGCGAATTGTGAGGATAGCGATCGGCTCGTCTTCTCGGAGTCGCCGCATCGCGTTTACCGGATCGCGGGCAAGGCGTCGGGCCTCGCCGACCTCCTCGTTCTCGCGAACAGTCTTCGTCCGATCGACGAGGCACCGATCTTACCGACCTCCACGATCATCATTCGATCGCGAGGGCGAGATCGATGAGCGAACGAGAACGCTTTCTCGAGCTCGGCCATTTCTTGCGAGATCGTCGAGCGCGCGTGAGCCCGGCCGAAGCGGGGCTCACGCTCACTCCGCGCAGACGCGTTCGCGGCTTGCGGCGCGAAGAGGTCGCGGCGCTCGCGGGGATCGGCGTGTCGTGGTATACGGCGCTCGAGCACGGCAGCGCGCACGGCGTCTCGACGGCGACGCTCCTCGCGATCGCGGACGTTCTGCGGCTGAACGAATCCGAGCGGGAATACGTCTACGCGCTCGCACGCGAATCGGGCAGCGTCGTTCGCGCGGAACCGGACGCTCTGCTCATCGAGACCCTTCACGCGCTCGCGTTTCCGGCGTATGTCATCACGCCCGAGTGGGAGGCGATCGCATGCAACGCGGCCTTCCGTCGCGTTTGGGTGCTCGGCGCGAAAGACGTGCCGTGCAACGTCCTCGAGCGACTCTTTCTCGACGTCCGCGCGAGGCGGATGCACGGCGAGCACTTCATCGCGAACATCACGCCCGTCGTCGCGATGTTGCGATCGGGGCTCGGCCGGCGGCCCGAGCTCGACGCGCTGCAACGCCTTCGCGATCGTTTGCTCGCGGATGACGAACTTCGCGCGATCTGGGATACGTACGAGATCAGCAGTCCGTTCACACCGACGACGTGCACGATCGAGAGCCCCATCGGGACGTTCACGTATCGTACGCTCGATCTGCCCGTTCCGGACTTCACGCACGGTATCGTCGTGCACGTCCCCGTCGGGCCGAGTCGCGATCTGATCTTCGCATCCTGACACTCGCAAAGGTACGTTCGCTCGGGTAGCTTACGCGATCGTATCGATGTGCGTAGACTCGTTTCAGCGCGATCGGATCGATCGATACGACGTGCGGACGACGAACCCGGGAGAACCATCTCTATGGCAGACGAACCCACAATCGCGCGAGACGCATTCGGCGATATCGCTCCGGCACTGGCCGCCTACACCGATACGATCCTCTTCGGCGACGTGTGGCGACGGCTCGGGCTTTCGCCGCGCGATCGAAGCATGATCACGGTATCGGCGCTCGTGGCCGGCTATCGTACGAACGAGTTACCGTACCACACGAAGCTCGCGCTCGAGAACGGCGTAACGCGCGACGAACTGATCGAACTCATCACGCACCTCGCATTTTATTCGGGTTGGCCGACGGCGAATTCGGCGTTGACGATCGTGCGACGCGTATTCGAAGAGCGCGGCATATGAGCGGCGCACTCGTGGACGAGACCTATCTCGCCGGATCGAACAACGGAAACGATGGAAAGGCAAGCCATGCATAAGACGATCATGAAAAAACGCACGCTCGGGAAGAGCGATCTCGAGGTCTCGGCGCTCGGACTCGGCTGTATGGGAATGAGCTGGTCCTACGGCGCGCCCAAGGACGCGCGCGAGATGACGCAGCTCCTTCGGGACGCCGTCGAACGCGGCGTGACGTTCTTCGATACGGCCGAGGTTTACGGACCGTACGCGAACGAGGAACTCGTCGGCGAGGCGCTCGCGCCGCTGCGCGACCGCGTCGTCATCGCGACGAAGTTCGGATTCGCGCCGGCGGAGGGCGATATGGGGAATCGCTGGACGACGCTCGACAGCCGGCCCGATCACATCAAGCGCGTCGCCGAAGCCTCGCTCAAACGCCTGCGCGTCGATGCGATCGATCTCTTTTACCAGCATCGTGTGGATCCGAACGTTCCGATCGCGGAGGTCGCGGGCGCCGTCGGCGAGCTCATTCGCGAAGGCAAAGTCAAGCATTTCGGACTCTCGGAAGCCGGCGCGGGTACGATTCGCAAGGCGCACGCCGTCACGCCCGTGGCCGCGTTGCAAAGCGAGTACTCGCTCTGGTGGCGGAAGCCCGAAGAGACCGTCTTCCCGGTACTCGAAGAACTCGGCATCGGTTTCGTACCGTACAGTCCCCTCGGAAAGGGCTTTCTCACGGGCGCGATCGACGCGAACACCACGTTCGAAAGCTCCGATTTTCGCAATACCGTTCCCCGATTGAGCGCGGAGAATCGTAAGGTCAATCAGGCGCTCGTCGATGTCTTGCAAACGTTCGCGGCACGCAGGCATGCGACCGCGGCGCAGATCGCGCTCGCGTGGCTGCTCGCGAGAAAACCGTGGATCGTCCCGATCCCGGGAACGACGAAACTCGGCCGTCTCGAAGAGAATCTCGGCGCGGCCGAGATCGTGCTTTCGCCGGCGGATCTCGACGAGATCGAGCGGGCCTCGGCGAAGGTCACCGTATCGGGCGCGCGTTACTCTGAAGCGAACGAGCGGATGACGGGCCGCTGATCGTTTCCTCACGCACGCTGCGTTTGCGGTGACGGAAGCGGCGACCGATAAGACAGCATGCATTCGAATGAGTCGGCAAAGCCCGGAATGCATTTTTATCGACCGCCGCGTACGTTTCAATCGTGGAGCGGCTCTCCGATACGGAATGTTGGAACGCGGTGCGCTCGCGTGAGCGCGAAGCGTCGTTTTTCTTTGCCGTTCGTACGACGGGGATCGTCTGCCGACCAGGATGCTCTTCGCGTCTCCCCGCGCGAAAGAACGTGGTCTACTTCGAGGACCTTCCCTCCGCAATGAGGGCGGGCTTTCGGCCGTGTAAGCGTTGCGCCCCGGGCGACCTTTCGGCGACTGCCGAACGCGAACGGCTTATCGGGCGCGCGTGCGGCTTGCTCGATGCGTATGAAGCTGAGTCATTTGCGGCCGTCTCCGTGCGGCTCGGGCTCAGCCGTTATCACTTCTCGCGCTCGTTTCGCGACGTGACCGGTCTCACGCCGGGACAATATGTATCTGCGCGACGTCGCGAGCGTTTCTGCGACGAGCTGGTTCGCGGGCGCAACGTGATCGACGCTGCGGCGTCCGCCGGTTACGGCTCCGTAAGTCGGATGTACGAGAGTCGTGCGCTTGGCATGACGCCGACTGCCTTCCGACGGCATGGAGCGGGTCAATTCGTACGCTATGTTCACAATGACAGCTCATTCGGTCGAACGATCGTCGCTCGTTCGTCAGGCGGTGTGTGCGCGATCGACGTTTGCGCGTTCGGTGTCGGCTCGCCCGACGCGGAATCGCAGGACGCCACGCTACTGGCACGTGTGCGGTCGCGATTCTCCGCGGCGACGTTGAATCCGGATGCTTCGGCCCGTTTCGGGCGGGCGGTCGCCGCGGCAGTCGAAGAAGTCGACGACAACCGTTCGAGCGCGCTGTTCGGCGATTTGCGCGCCCGTCTCTTCTGCGATCGATTGCGGCTGGCCCTACGCGACGTTTCGGAATAAACGCGCAATGAGCGGATGGCGCTCGCACGTATGTCTCGCTACGTTACAAAGCATGCAACATTTTCGTATCGTCGGACTCTCATCCGCACCATTTGAAAAGCTCTTCGGAGCGAGCGATCTGGAACTGTCGAAAGCGGGAGCGAAGCGCTACGTCGTCGATAGCATTTTCGGATTTCCGGATCGTATCGAACTGCGCGATTCGCTACCCGGCGAGACGGTTCTCCTGCTCAATTACGTGCATCAGCCGGCCGAGACGCCCTATCGCGCGAGCCACGCGATCTTCGTAAGAGAGGGTGCGACGGACCCCTACGATCGAATCGACGAGATACCGCAGGCGATGCGCGATCGGCCGCTCTCGCTACGCGCGTTCGATCGCTACGATATGATGATCGACGCCGACCTCGTCGACGGTCGCACGTCGAGGCCGCTCATAGAGCGGTTTTTTGCGGACGAGCGAGTCGCATACGTGCAGGCTCACTTCGCGAAGCGCGGCTGCTACGCGGCTCGTGTCGAGCGTGCATAGGAATGCGTCCGCCGACGGACTCACACGTGTTCGACGCGATCGACCTCGGGGCAACGGCGGCGGAGCGCGACTTCGATGCCGTTCTTGATCGTCTGATGCGACATCGGGCATCCGCCGCAGGCGCCGAGCAGTTGCACGTAGGCGACGCCGTCCGCGAGGCGCACGAACCACACGTCACCGCCGTCGCGATGGATCGCGGGACGAATCTCGTCGAGGGCTGCTTCGATGCGCGCCGCCAGGGGCTCCGTCTCGGTCACGACCCTACGACCGCGACGGGGTAGCCGGTCGTTTCATCGTTCGTGAATTGCGTCGTCGCAATGTAGGCGAAGAGCCCGAAGAGCGTCACGATGAAGAAGAAGGCGACGCCGCGCGCGGCGAGTCCCTCGTCGGCCGCGTAATCGGCGGGGTCGCGGCGGGCGGCGAACGCGCGCGCGAGCGAGAATCCGAGCGGTAGCGAGACGGCGTCCATGATGGCGAGCGCGGGCGGCGCGCCCGCCGCATACGCGAGCCCGGCGCCCGCATACGCGGCGATCGCGAGCGCGATCCCGGCGGCACGCGCTCGCGCGCGGCCGAGGCGCACGACGAGGTTGCGTTTCCCGCCCGCGCGATCGGCTTCGACGTCGGGGTATTCGACGGCGAGCATCATCGCGAGCATCGCGGCGGCGCCCGGGAGCGTGCTCGCAAGCATCGCCGCGTTCGCGGATTCGCCTTGCGCGAGGTACGCGCAGAGCGGGACGAGCACGGCGACGACGATCGCGGTCGTCGCTTCGCCGAGCCCGCGCGCGAGCAATCGTAGCGGCGGCGCGGAGTACGTCCACGCGAGCAGCGCGATCGTCGCCGCGCAGAGCGCCGCGCCGAGGCGCCCCGCGATCGTCACGAGGACGAGCGTTCCGACGAAGCCGCCGGCCGCGCAGACGAGCGCCGCGCGCAATGCGACGACCGGTCGCAGATCGCCCGCGACGAGTGCGCCGCTGCCGCCGGAATACTCGGTGCGCACCGTAAGACGATCGGCGTCGCGATCGAAATACTCGTTCGCGTAGTGCGTCATGAGGTGCAGCGCGCTGATCGTGAGCTGCGCGAGCGCGTACGCGCCCCAATCGACGCTGCCGCGATCGTACGCCGCGATCGCGGTCCCGAAGCCGCCGCCCACGAGCCCGCCCGCGAGAAATCTCAGGCGCGACAGGCGCACGAAAGCGGCGAACGGCGAGGGCACGGTGGCGGCTTCGGCGGGAGCCGGAGGCGTCCCGGCCAAAAACGCGTTTCACCTTATGCAAAAGCCGAAGCGGAGCGCTCCGCCTGCGCCGCGGCGCCTCGCGGGATCGGGTCGGCCGAAAGTGCAGTCCGTCGATCGAACGCTCGACGTTCTCGAAGCGCTCGCCTCGCGTGCGGCGCCGACGGGGATCAGCGAACTCGCCGGGCTCGTCGGCCTGCATGTGAGTACCGTGCATCGGCTCCTTGCGACGCTCGTCGATCGCGGCTACGTGCGGCAAGATCCCGAGAGCGCGCGCTACCACCTCGGGTCGCGCGTCTTCTCGCTCGCGCGCGCCGCCGACGTCCATCTCGATCTGCGCCTCGTCGCGCGGCCGTTTCTCGAACGCATGATGCGCGGCTCCGGCGAAACGGCGAATCTCGCGACGGTCAGCGAGGGCGAGATGGTCTACGTCGATCAGGTGCCGAGCATGCATCTCGTCAAGATGTTCGCGACCGCCGGTCTGCGCGCGCCACTCTATTCATCGGGGACGGGGAAAGTATTTCTCGCCTACGGCGCCGACGAATTCGTGCAGCGCATCCTCGGCGGCACGATGCATCGGTTCACCGCGCACACGCTCGTCACGCGCGACGCGCTCGAACGTGAACTGACGCGCGTTCGCGACGCGGGCTACGCGCTCGACGACGAAGAGATGGAGGACGGCGTGCGCTGCGTCGCGGTCCCCGTGTTCGATCGGCGCGGCACGTGCATCGGCGCGATGTCGGTCTCCGGACCGACGACGCGGATGACGGACGTCCATCTCGAAAAGGTCGCGCCGCTCGCGCGCACGATCGCCCGAGAACTCTCCGAACAACTCGGCTACGATCCGGAGGTGCGCGGGGGCGCCTTACCGTAGCCCTCGGCGCCATGCTGCTCGGCGCGATCGACATCGGAACGAATTCGATCCATCTCATCGTCGTCGAGCTCGACCCGCAGTTCGGCACGTCGCGGACCGTGCTCAAGGCGCGCGAGATGGTGCGCCTCGGGGCGGGCGATACGCTCGCGCGCGGCGTGCTCGGCAAGAAAGCGTTCGCGCGCGGCGTGACCGCGATCGCGAAGTTCGCGGAGGCGGCGCGCGCGGCGGGCGCGAGCGACATCCGCGCGACGGCGACCTCGGCCGTTCGCGAAGCGGAGAATCGCGACGAATTTCTCGCGGCGGTGCGGCTCGCGTGCGGGCTCGACGTCGAAGTGCTCGCCGATACCGAAGAGGCGCGGCTCATCCATCTCGGCGTCAGTCGCGGCTATCCGCTCGGCGATCGCCTCGCGTGCATCTTCGATATCGGCGGCGGATCGACCGAGTTCATCGTCGGCGACGCGCGGCGGCCGCACTACTTGCACAGCGTGCGGATGGGCAGCCTGCGTCTCTACGAGCGCTATCTGCGCGACGAGCTCGGCGGCGATGCGAATCTCCCGGCACTCGAACGGCACGTGCGCGAGCTGATGCTCCCCGTCGCGGAGCAGATCGGCGATTATTCGTACGACGTGCTGATCGCGACCTCGGGGACGGTGATGGGCCTCGCCACGCTCGATGCCGCGCGCAGCGGGATCGCGGCGCAGCGGATGCACGGCTACGTGTTGCGGCTCGAACGCCTCGTCGCGCTGCAGCGCACGATGCTCGCGCTCGCGCCCGCCGAGCGCAAGCGATTGCCGGGGATGAATCCGCGCCGCGCCGATATCATCGTCGCCGGGAATGCGATCGTGATCGGGATCATGGAGGCGCTCGGGCGCGACGAACTCGTCGTCAGCGAACGGGCGCTGCGCGAGGGGATCGTCGTCGATTACATCGAGCGCAACATCGCGGTCGCCCGGCGTATCGGCGACGAGCGAACGCGGCGCTTCGATGCCGTGCATGCGCTCGGGCGCAGGTTCGGTGCGTTCGGCGCGCACGAAGATCGCGTCGCGAATCTCGCGCTGCAGCTCTTCGATGGGCTCGCGACCGTGCATCGCTTCGAGCCGGCCGATCGCGACGTGCTTTTCGCGGCGGCGCTGCTGCACGATGCGGGCCGCGCGATCTCGGCGAGCGCGCATCACAAGCATGGTGCGTACGTCGTTCGCAACGCCGGGCTCCCGGGCTGGCGCGCGGACGAAATCGAGCTCATCGCGGCGCTCGTCCGCTATCACCGAAAGGCGGCCCCGAAGCCGACGCATCCCGAGTGGTTCGCCGCGGCGCCCGCGCTCCGGGCGAAGATCGCCGGGCTGGCATCGATCCTGCGCATCGCGGAGGGACTCGATCGGCGGCACCTCGGCCTCGTCTCGTCGATCGAGGCGGTGATGACGCCCGGCGGCGTGACGTTCGCGGTCGAGGCGGCGCAAGACGTCACCCCGGAGATCGAGGGGGCGCGCTTCAAGGCCGACCTCTTCGAGAGGACGTTCGGACGAAACGTGACGTTCGAGATGGCGATCAAACCGGGCTTTGCCGGGTTCGGGGAGAACGAGCCCGGCCTGCGCGATCTCGCTGCGGGTACTCCCATCGGAGGCTAGTTTGGTGGCCGCTGGCTCGCCGACGAAGAAAATTCTGGTCGTCGACGACGAGTCGGCGATCTTGCAGACGCTCCGCTTCAACCTGGAGCGCAACGGCTATGCCGTCGCGACCGCGGGCGACGGCCGGACGGCGATCGCGCTCGCCGCGAGCGAGCGGCCCGACCTCATCATCTTGGACATCATGCTGCCGGTGCTCGACGGCATCGAGGCGTGCAAGGAGATCCGCAAGCAGAGCGGCGTGCCGATCATCATGCTCACCGCGCGGGATCAGGAGATCGACAAGGTGCTCGCGCTCGAACTCGGCGCGGACGATTACGTGACGAAGCCGTTCTCGTTGCACGAATTTCTCGCGCGCGTCAAGGCGCGGCTGCGCCGTCAGATGGCGACCGACGGGTCGGGCCGCAGCGAAGCGATCGCGATCGGCGACGTCGTGATCGACCCCTCCAAGCAATCGCTCTTCGTGCGCGGCCGGATGGTCCCGCTCGCGCCCAAAGAGTTCAGCCTGCTGCGCGTCCTCATGGAGAATCGCGGGCGCATCGTCACGCGCCAAACGCTTCTCGACAAGGTCTGGGGGTACGATTTCGAAGGCGAGCATCAAACGATCAGCGTGCACGTCCGGTGGCTGCGCGAGAAGATCGAACTCGATCCCAACACCCCGCAGCACATCGTGACCGTCCGCAGTCGCGGCTACATGTTCCGCGAGTAGCATGCTCCTCGAGGTCGCGACGGCGCTCGGCGGTCTCGCCGCCGGCGTCTTCGCGACGCGCCGTTTTTGGCCGCGCGCGATCGCCGTCGCCCCGGAACCCGAGGCCGAGATCGCGGCGGTCCCGGAGTCGCGCTTCGATCAATTGATGCGCTCGCTGACCGTCGGGATCGTCACGCTCGACGGCCGCGGGCGCATCGTCTCGCTCAACGCGGCCGCGGCCGCGATCTTCGAGTTCGGATCGCGGACGATCGTCGGGCGCATGATGATCGAGGCGGTACCGTCGTTCGATCTCGACCGCCGCGTGCAGAGCGCGCTCGAGGGAGAACCCTCGCGCGGACGGATCTCGTTGCCGCGTCAGGCCGGGTCGCGCGTGTTGACCGTCTCGACGTTGCCGTTCGATGCGGGCGGCGGGGCGCTCGTGATCGCGAGCGACGAGACGCGGCTCAACGAACTCGAAGCGACGCGGCGCGAATTCGTCTCGAGCGTCTCGCACGAATTGCGCACGCCGCTCTCGTCGATCCGGCTGATGATCGAAACGATCCTCGATACGGACGGCGATCGCGAGGCGATCGATCTCTTCTTGCCGCGCGTGAAGCAGGAGGTCGATCGGATGGTGACGCTCGTCGAGGATCTGCTCGAGCTCGCGCGCGCCGAATCCGGGCGTTTGCGGTTACGCCGCGAAGACGTCGATCTCGCGAGCGTCGCCGCGAACATCTTGCAGACGTTCGAACCGCGGGCGGCGCAAGTCGGCGTGCGGCTGCGGATCCTCTCCGAGCCCGCGCGGATCGACGGCGATCCCGATCGGCTCGCACAGGTCTTCGTGAATCTCATCGACAATGCGCTGCGGCACACGCCCGCCGGCGGCTCCGTGACGCTGGACATCCGGCCCGGCAGCATCGGCGCGACGCTCGTCGTTCGCGATACGGGAGTCGGCATTCCGTACAACGATCTGCCGCATATTTTCGAGCGTTTCTACGTCGTCGATCGCTCGCGCACGCGCGACGCGGCGGGCAGCGGGCTCGGGCTCTCGATCGTCAAGCAGATCGTCGAAGCGCACGGCGGAACGGTGACGGCCGAATCCGAGTTCGGCCTAGGCGCCACGTTCACGTGCGCGTTTCCGTCGCGCCGGGCGCTGCGCGCCACGCGTTCGAGCGTCTGACGCGCCGCCAATCGAAGGCGAATCCGTGCGGCTTCGCGATCCCGAGGATCGGGCGTTCGACGAAGTACGTCATCGCCGTAGCGATCGCGAAACTCAGGCTCCACCCGAGGGCGATGTAGAGCGGTTTCCAATGATCGTCGCGGTGCGGATCGGGCGTCGCCGCGCGCGGCACGTCGTGCTTCCAGAGCCAGATCATGACGAGCGTGTGCCAGAGATAGAGGTTGTACGAGATCAGCGATAGCGCGACGAAGATCGGATTCGCGATCGCGCGCCGCAGCGGCCCGAGCGCGAAACTCGCGCAGAAAACGAACGCGCCGAGCAGCACCGCGAGTTCGGTGCGGCCGAGCGTGTCCCAACGTTCGCGGCCGCCCGGCACGTACTGCACGGCGTTATCGGTTTGGAGCAAATGGAAGGTGACGAGCGCGAGCCCGATCGTCGCGAACGTCATCGGGATCGCGAGCCGCCGGATGTGCGGCGCACGTGCGTGCGTCCAGATCACGCCGTACGCCGCGAGCATTCCGCACGCGAAGACGTCGAGATAGGCGGGCAGCTGGCGCGTCACGCTCTCGACGAGCAGGCAGCACGCGGCCGTCTGCGTGCGATAGGTCGCGGCCAGGCCGCACGCGAGAACGGTCGCGGCGAGCGGACTTCCGCGCCGGAACAGCCACACGAGCGCGGGAAACACGAGGTAGAATTGGACTTCGACCGCGAGCGTCCAAAAGACGGAGTTCGCTTGCCCGAGCGGATCGCTCGTAAAGTTCTGAACGAATGCGAGATGCGGCACGAGCGAACGGAACGCTTCGCCGCGCGTCTGCAAGTATTCGAATGCGAACGGGACCGTCACGCAGAGCGCGATGACGTACGACGGCACGATCTTGAGCGCGCGACGCAGCGCGAATCTCCGCAGACCTTGCGGCGGCGCGCCCTCGACCATCGAGCGCGCGACGGGGACGAATAAGCAGAAGCCGCTGATGACGAAGAAGAGCTCGACGCCGAGGTAGCCGGTGCGCGCGAGCACGTCGACGGGGACGTCGTAGCCGAAGAGTTTGAAGCCCGGCGTGTACCACGAGAAGAGCCACGTGTGGTAGCAGAGCACCCAGAGGATCGCGAAACCGCGCAGGCCGTCGACGACCTCGGTGCCGATGCGTATGTGTTCGCGCACGCTCCCATTTTCAGGCGATCGTCCGAGACCGCCTCTTAATGCGGCGTTAAGCCCGAGCGGGAGCTGGCAGCCGCACGGACAAGCGTGCGTCATCCGCGTATTCGGGCCGACGGAGGTCCCATGATCGACTCGCAGCCCAAGACGGCGACAGCGTCCAAGATGAAGATCGAGAATCTCGATATCTTCTACGGGTCGTTTCAGGCGATCAAAAACGCGAACCTCGACGTGGCGCAGAACGAAGTGATGGCGCTCATCGGTCCGTCGGGCTGCGGGAAATCGACGTTCCTCCGATCGCTCAATCGCATGCACGATCTCACGCCGGGCGCGCGCGTCCAAGGGCTCGTCTCCCTCGACGGCATCGACATCTACGCGCCGGAGATCGATCCCGTGACCGTGCGAACGCGCATCGGCATGGTGTTCCAGCGGCCCAATCCGTTCCCGAAGTCGATCTACGAGAACGTCGTGTACGGGCCGAAGATCCACGGCGAGCGCAATCCCAAGCGGTTGATGGAGATCGCCGAGAAGAGCCTGCGCGACGCGGCGCTCTGGGACGAGGCGAAGGATCGCCTCAATCGCTCCGCGATGGCGCTCTCGGGCGGCCAGCAGCAGCGGCTCTGCATCGCGCGCGTGCTCGCCGTCGAACCCGAAGTGATCCTCATGGACGAGCCCGCCTCCGCGCTCGATCCGATCGCGACCTCGAAGATCGAAGATCTCATCGGCGAGCTCAAGAAGCGCTACACGGTCGTGATCGTGACGCACTCGATGCAGCAGGCCGCGCGCATCTCCGATCGCACGTCGTTCTTCATGCTCGGCGAACTTCTCGAAACCGGCACCACCTCCGAGATCTTCACGCGCCCCAAAAATAAACAGACCGAAGATTACATCACCGGCCGCTACGGCTAATCTCGAGATGCGCCGGGCATTCGTCGGGGGCGGGCGAATCGAGGCGGTATGGTGATTGATGGCGTGCGCGAGATGGTCGCGCTTCGCAAGGTCGTTGCGGGGCCGGGGCTCGAGTACGCGAGCGCGGAGATTCCGTCGATCGGTCCGACCGACGTTTTGATTCGCGTGACGCATGCCGGCGTGTGCGGGACGGATCATCATATCTACGCGTGGGATGCGTGGGCGCAGCGGCGCGTCGTACCGCCGCTCGTCGTCGGGCACGAATTCGTCGGCGTCGTCGCGGCGCTCGGTGCGGCGGTACGCGGCATCGAGCTCGGTCAGCGCGTCTGCGCGGAGGGCCACATCTCGTGCGGCGTCTGTCGCGCGTGCCGCACGGGCGATGCGCATATCTGCGATCGCGTCGAGATCATCGGCGTCGATCGCGACGGCGCGTTCGCGAACTTCATCTCGATGCCGGCTATCAACGTGTGGCCGCTCGATCCGGCGATCGAAGACGATTTCGCCGCGGTCTTCGATCCGCTCGGAAACGCCGTACATTCGGTGATGGCGGCGGGGGTGAGCACGAAGAACGTCGTCATCACGGGCGTCGGCTCGATCGGATTGATGGCGATCCCCGTCGCGCGCGCGGCGGGCGCGGCTCGCGTGTTCGCGATCGACGTCAATCCGACCAAACTCGAACTCGCGGAGCGCGTCGGCGCCGATGCGGTGTTCGACGCGCACGATCCCAACCTCGTCGAACAGGTCTTGCGCCGCACCGCGGGCGACGGCGCCGACGTGCTGCTCGAGATGTCCGGCAGCGGCGCCGCGATCGATAGCGGCCTGCACATGCTGCGCAACGGCGGTCGCGCGGCGCTGCTCGGCATTCCCTCCGACGACGTCAAGCTCAAGCTCGCGGAGCGAATCATCTTCAAGGGGCTTACGGTGCTTGGGATAAACGGCCGCAAGATGTTCGAAACGTGGTATCAAACCGAAGCCCTCGTCCGCAGTGGTCGCGTCGATCTGCGGCCGATCATCACGCACGTGTTACCGCTCGCCGCGTATGCGAACGCCTTCGATCTGATGTCGCGCGGCGCAGCGGCGAAGATCGTGCTCGATCTGCGAGACGCCGTATGAACGCCGCGTTCGAACGCAGGCTCGGAGCCGATCTCGACGCGCTTCGCGATGCCGGAACGTACAAATCGCTAAGGCACTTAACGACTCCGATGGGGCCGCGCGCGCACATGGCGGAGGCGGGCGACGTCATCGTGCTCTCGAGCAACGATTACCTCGGGCTCGCGAACGATCCCGAGGTCGTCGCTGCGGGGAAGCGCGCCCTCGAGCGCTACGGCGCGGGGACGGCGTCCGTACGCTTCATCTGCGGCACGCTCGAGATCCATCGCGAGCTCGAAGAGAAGATCGCATCCTTCCTCGCGTTTCCGGCCGCCCTCAGTTACGTTTCGTGCTGGGCGGCGAACGAAGGGCTGCTGCCGACGATCGCCACGAAGGGCAACACGCTGATCTCGGACGAGCTCAATCACGCCTCGATCATCGACGGCTGCCGGCTCGCGGGCGCCACGCGCACGCGGTACAAACACGCCGACATGGCCGATCTCGAAGTGCGGTTACGCGAAGCGGAGGGGACGCCGTTCATCGTGACGGACGGCGTCTTTTCGATGGAGGGCAGTATCGCGAATCTCCCCGCGATCGCCGAACTGGCCGAACGCTACGGTGCGGTCACGATCGTCGACGATAGTCACGGGACGGGCGTCATGGGCGCGACCGGCCGCGGGACGATCGAACACTACGGCCTCGAAGGCCGGATCGATATCGTCACGGGCACGCTCGGGAAGGCGCTCGGCGGCGCCGCGGGCGGTTTCGTCGCCGGGAGCGCCGCGCTCGTCGAAACGCTCGTGCAGCGTTCGCGAACGCAGCTGTT
>CAZZYZ010000005.1:0-40078 GCA_964658425.1 Vulcanimicrobiota bacterium
CGCGCCTGTGCCGTCGCGGGCGATGAAGCTGCAGATCGTCGCGTCGCCGGCCGCTCTCCGCGGCACGCTGCGTGCCTACCAACGCGCGGGTTTCGCGCGTCTCCAACTCTGGCGCGAGCTCGGATTCGGCGGGATCCTCGCCGACGACATGGGGCTCGGGAAGAGCGTACAGACTCTCGCGCATCTCCTCGAAGAACGCGATGCGGGCCGGCTCGCGCGAGGCGCGCTCGTGATCGTTCCGACGAGTCTCGTGCAGAATTGGTGCGACGAAGCGGAGCGCTTCGCGCCGACGCTGCGCGTCCTCGCGCTGCACGGCCCGGCGCGCGCTAGGCGCTTTGCCGAGATCGACGATCACGACCTCATCGTCACGACCTATCCGTTGCTGTTGCGCGATGGGATCCTGGGCGATCGCACGTGGTCCGTCGTCGTCCTCGATGAGGCGCAGGCGATCAAGAACACGAACTCGCGCCTCGCGCGCGCGGCCGGCCGTTTGCGCGCGGAGCAGCGCCTCGCGCTCTCGGGGACACCGATCGAAAACGATCTCGCGGAACTGTGGTCGCTCTTCGATTTCGTCGCGCCGGGTTTACTCGGCGATCGCAAGCGCTTCGCGGCGCTCTTTCGCATTCCGATCGAGAAGCGCGACGATCGTACGCGCCGTCGCGCGCTCGCGGCGCGCATCGCTCCATTCGTGATACGCCGAACGAAAGAACACGTGGCGCCCGAGCTGCCGCCGAAGACGGAGATCGTTCGGCGCGTCGAGCTCGAGGGCGAACAGCGCGATCTCTACGAGAGCGTTCGTATCGCGATGCGTGCGCGCGTCACGGAACAGATCGTGGAGCACGGCATCGGGCGCAGCGGCCTCGTCGTCCTCGACGGCCTGCTGAAGCTGCGGCAGGTCTGCTGCGACCCGCGGCTGTTGCCGCCGTCGCTGCGGCGCGACGTGCCGAGCGCCAAGCTCGTGCTGCTGCGCGACATGCTGCCGCAGCTCGTCGCGTCGGGTCGCCGCGTGCTCGTCTTCTCGCAGTTCACGAGCATGCTCGCCCTCATCGCCGCCGAGCTCGATTCGCTCGGGCTCTCGCACGCCGTGCTGACGGGCGACACCGGCGACCGGCCCGCCGCGATCCGGCGCTTCACCGATCGCGAGGTCCCGATCTTCCTCGTGAGCCTGCGCGCCGGCGGGGTCGGGCTGAACCTGACGGCGGCCGATACCGTCGTGCATTTCGATCCGTGGTGGAATCCCGCCGTCGAGCGCCAGGCGACCGATCGCGCGCATCGTATCGGCCAGACCGAACCCGTCTTCGTCTACAAGCTCGCCTGTGCCGGGACGGTCGAGGAGCAGATCGTCGCGCTCGCCGATCGGAAAGCCGCGCTCGCCGACGCGATCCTCTCCGAAGACCCGTCGGTCGTCCCCAGTTTCGAGCTCGACGAAGGCACGATCGACGCGCTATTCGGCCCACGTAACGGCCGTTTGAATGATGCCGAATAGCCCTAGCCCGCGCGCTTCTCGAGCGGCTACCGTTGCCGAATGGGCAAGCGAGCTTTCTCTCGTCTCTTTCTTCTATGTGCGTTGGGGCTCTTCGGAGCCGCGTTGAGCGGTTGCGGCGGTCAGGCGACGCCGAACTTCCAGCGAACCACGGCCTCGCTCCCCGCGGCGACCGCGAAGAGCTGCATCGCGCAGAGCACGCAGGCGCAGACGACGGCCCTTCCCGCAGCGGGCGGGGTGACGGGGACGATCTCGATCGGCGCGGGCGCCGAGTCGACGGGTCCGTGCCTGACGGTCGCAATCGCAACCGGCTCGGCCGTCCTTGCGCAGGACGCTCCCGCCATGGCCGCGTCCGCACGAAAGAGCGCCGCGCAGCGTCGTACGACGCAGGCGACGGGCGCGCCGCAGCCGCTGACCGAGATCTCGCTGACCGATACGTACACGGGCAACCTCACGTGGATCGCGGTCACGCTGAACCTGCCGCCGGGGACCGTCCCCGCGGGGCAGTATCCGGCGACGATCACCTCGACGCTCGTGATCGACGGCACGACCGACACGACGGTCGCGAACTTCACGGTGACCGTCTCCGCGAACGGAACCGCGATCATCACGGGACCGAACGCGCAGCAGTTCCTCGCGGTCCTCGCCGCCGATACGACGGGGACGCTCGCGATCTATCCGCCGGGGACCGTCCTCGCGACCCCGACGCCGTTCCCGACCGCGGCGCCGTCCACGTCGCCGTCGCCCGCCGCCTCTCCGACCGCGACCCCGTCGGCCTCGCCGGCGCCGACCGTCGCTCCGACCGCCTCGCCGACGGCCGCACCGGTCGTCTTCGCGCCGACGCTCACGGTCAAACCGAACGCGTGCATCGACGTCGGGAATTCGGGCGGGACGTTCAATTACACGGTTTCGGTTAGTCAGGCACCGCCGCCCGGCTATGCCTACGAATACTCGTGGATCACGACCGGCCCGTCCGATTGGGGGCTCACGGTCCCCGGCATAACGTCGCCGACGAATTTCGGGCTGCTCGGGACCTCGACGACGGCATCCGTGATGGTACCGACCTATCCGCAGGGCTCCGGCGGCGTCACCACGCCGGGCGCGAGCGGCGGGATCGAGGTCTCGCTGTGGGTCCAGAACGCGACCAATCCGGGCTTCGAACACTATCAGGGCCCGAACGGCCAGTACGTCGTCGCGGGTGCGGCCCTGGAGGCCGGCACGATCACCTGCGCGTCGGTCGGCCTCTAACGCCGCGGGGGGCGGCAGCCGATTTTGTGAGCCCGACCGGGAACCCGCGTGCGACCCACGCGCGTTTCCCGAATGCGTTCGAGCGCACGTCGCTCGAGATTTCGCATGAGGAGATTATCATGGGTCGTACAACGTCGGCGGCAGCGGCGCTCGCGTTCGCACTGAGCGCGAGCATCGTCGCCCCGCAAGCCGCCAGTGCCGACGGCGCGGCGAGCACGCGCAACATCATTCTCGGCGGTGCCGCAGCGGCGGCCGGAACGCTGCTGATCATCAATCACAACAAGAAAGTGCACGAGAAGTACGCCGAGTACGATCGCCAGCAAGCCGCAACCGCGTCTCAGCGCGATCAGGCCCAGCAGGCGTACGCGAGCGAGCGTCAGGCCTACGACCACGAAGCCTCGCTCGTGAGCGATTACAAGCACGAGAATGCGTATCAGCATCGTCAGGTCGTGGCGCGCGATCGCGAGATCGCGAGTTTGAAGCACTCGCTCGTCGTCGCGAAATACGGCGCCCGTCCCGTCGCCGCCGCACCGGCGCTCGCCGCGCCCGCGTCGCAGCCTCGCTCGGCATCGGTCGCGCGTCCCGCCGTGGCATCGGCGCCGGGTAGCGGCTCGCCGCAACTCGTGTCGTACGGCTGGGGGAATTTCTAATCGTGTCCACGTCGGGTCGTCTGCGACGACGCGCGAATACCGGCTACGCTCGAGGCGTTCGCGCTCTCGTAGCCGGCTCGATCGTCGTCGCCGTCTCGCTCGGCGGCTGCGCGTCGTCGCAGTCCGATCCCAAGGGGACCGCGGAGAAGATTACACGCGCCGTCTACGCCGACGACTACGACTCCACGACGGCCGATTTCGACGCCGGAACGAAAACCGACGTCACGCGGACCGAGCTCGGCGCGATCTCCGATCGCATGCACGTGCTCGGCGCGCTCCAAACGTTCTCGCAACGCAGCGCCGACCCGACGGCCGGCAAGTTCCAATACGATGCGAACTTCGAGAAGGGCGCGATGCTCGTCGAGATCCGCTTCGATCCCGACGGCAAGGTCGCCGCGTATCGCGTCGCCCCCGAATCGACGCAGTCCGCTTCCGCCAGCGGCTAGCGCCAACGGCGGCGAACGCGTGCGCCGCGGGCGTTAGCCGCCGACGGAGAGCGAGCGGAACTCCTCGGCCGTGAGCTCGATCGCGCCGGCCGCGACGTTCTCTTCGAGATGTGCGACCGATGACGTGCCCGGGATCGGGATGATGACGGGCGAGCGGTGCAGCAGCCACGCGAGCGCGATCTGGTTCGGCTGGGCGCCGTGCGCCTTCGCGACCGCATCGATCCGCTGCGAGGACAGCTTCCCCGCCGCGAGCGGACCCCACGGAAAGAACGCGATCTTCTCGTTCGTACAGTAATCGACGACTTCGAGCGTCTGGTCGTCCGTTACGCCGTTGAACACCGCGTCGCCGCCGGTCGCGTTGTTGAAGCGATTCTGAACCGAGACGATCTCGACGATCCCGCGCGCCTCCTCGATCTGGGCGACGTTCACGTTGGAGAGCCCGACGTGTTTGATCTTACCGGCCTTCTGCAGCTCGGCGAGCGTGCCGACCGATTCTGCGAACGGAATCTTCGGATCGGGGCGATGCAACTGATAGAGATCGATCGCGTCTAGGCGTAGCCGCGAGAGGCTCCCTTCGAGTGCGGTCCGCAGATGCGCGGGAGCGCCCGCGGGCGTCCACCGATCGGGGCCCGAGCGCGTGTGGCCACCCTTGGTCGCGACGATGAGCCCCGATTTGTACGGATAGAGCGCCTTCGCGATGAGCTCTTCGCTGACGTCGGGACCGTACGAATCCGCGGTGTCGATGAGATCGACCTCGAGTTCGACCGCGCGGCGTAAAACGGCGAGCGCGCTCGCTTCGTCGGCGGGCGGGCCCCAGATGCCCTTGCCTGTGATCCGCATCGCGCCGAAGCCCAGGCGATTGACGTGCAGATCGCCGCCGATCGAAAACGTACCGGCGGCCGTTGCGGTGAGAATCGAATGTGCCATGGGCGTGGTCGTACCCTACCCGCGCGAGAATGCGACGACGTGCTCGCCGCCCGGACGCGTGAACGCTCTCAACCGCATCTCAACGATGCTTAACACCGCACTCACGACGCTCGGGCTGCTCGCGAAGTTGATGGTTCACTATGGAACGCTCGCTCCGCCCGCCATCCGCACTGCGCCTCCCGCGCTTCGGCCTCTCGCTTCCTCAGATGCGCGCCCCGTGGCGCGTCGCCGGTGCGATCGTGCTCGCGCTCGCAATTCTCGCGGGTTCGCTCGCCTACGTTCGCGCTCACGCGGCTCCGGCGATCTCGTACGTGACGACGCCCGTCGTCCGCGCGGATCTCTCGCAGACCGTCACCGCGACGGGGACGGTGAATCCGCAAAACACGATCGCGATCGGCTCCCAAGATTCCGGCATCATCGATGAGATCGATACCGATTTCAACGCGCACGTGAAGAAGGGTCAAGTGCTCGCGAAGCTCGATCCGACGACGTTCCAAGCCGCGCTCTCGTCTGCGCACGCCGCCGGCGCGACGGCGAGCGGCGCGCGTTCGGCGATCGAAAACGCGAGCGCGACGGCGGCCGGAGCCGCCGCGACGGCGCGTGCGGCGCAATCGACGGCCGCGATGAACGGGGCGGCGGTCCAGAGCGCGCGAGCGAACGTCGGAAACGCGCGAAGCGCGCTCGCCGTCGCGCAGAAGACCGTCGATCGCGATCGCACGCTGCTCGCGCAAGGCTACATCGCGCAGAGCCAACTCGATACCGATAGCGCCACGCTCTTCGCGGCGCAAACGACCGCAAACAACGCCCTGGTCGCGGTTCGGCAAGCGCAGCTGCAGGCGACGTCGTCGCAGAACGGTGCGCTGGCGAGCGCCGATCAGACGACGGCCCAGCAGGCCGCGACAGCTACCGCGCAAGCGACCGCGCTGCAACAGCGTGCGAACGCGAATGCGAGTGAATCCGCAATCGCGATCGCGCAAGCGAACGTCGATACCGCGCGCAAGAATCTCGCGAACGCCGTGATCACGTCGCCCGTCGACGGGACCGTCATCTCGCGCACCGCGACGATCGGCCAGACCGTCGCCGCGAGCCTCCAGACGCCGACGCTCTTTACGATCGCGCAAAATCTCGGGGAGATGGAGGTCGATCTCGCGATCGGCGAATCCGATATCGGATCGGTCGTGCCCGGCGATACGGTGACGTTCGACGTCCTCGCCTATCCGAACGTCGCGTTCCGCGGAACCGTCTATCAGGTGCGCGAGAACTCGGTCGTGACGAATAACGTCGTCACGTATACGACGGTCGTCCACGTCGCGAACGCGGATGGAAAACTGCTGCCGGGGATGACTGCGAACGCGACGATCGCGACCTCGACGGCACGCGGCGCGCTCGTCGTCCCGGTCGCCGCCCTCACCTATCGCCCGCAAGCCGGGAGCGTCGCGCACGGCACGCATCGCGGCACGCACGCGGCATCGGCGACGGCGAAATCGACCCCGCAAGGGAGCGGATCGGCCGCGAACGGAGCCTGGGGGGCGACGCTCGGCGGACCGGCCGCGATTCCTTCGGCCGGTGCGCGCGGACGACTCTTCGTCGAGCGCGGCACGACGCTCGCAGCCGTCCCGGTCACGGTCGTTCTCGTAAACGGAACCCAAGCCGCGGTCGCGGCGCTGCCCGGCGCATCGCTCGCCGCGAACGACGCCGTCGTAACGAGCGATTCGCTCGCGACGGTAGCCGCGAAATCCGCGACCGCGCAACTGCGCAGCCCGCTCACCGGCGGGAGCGGCGGCGGCGGATCGTTCGGCGGAGGGCCGCGCTAATGGTCACGCCGGTCGTCGACGTCATGGGCCTGCGACGCGTCTACCCGCTCGCGACCGAGCCCGTCGTCGCACTCGCGAACGTCGCACTTCGGATCGATCCGGGCGAGTTCGTCGCCGTCATGGGGCCGTCGGGCTCGGGCAAGTCGACCTTCATGCACATCGTCGGCTTCCTCGATCGCCCGACCGCGGGGACGTATTGCTTCGACGGCACGGACGTCACCGAGCTCGACGAGAACGCGCTCGCGGACGTTCGCAGCCGCAGCCTCGGCTTCGTGTTTCAAGCGTACAATCTGCTCGCGCGGACGTCGGCCGTCGAGAACGTCGAACTCCCGATGCTCTACGCGGGCGTCCCCGCGGTGAAACGCCGGGCCGCCGCGCTCGCCGCGCTCGACGACGTCGGGCTCTCGCGGTACGCACACCACCATCCGAACCAACTCTCGGGCGGGCAGCAACAGCGCGTCGCGATCGCGCGCTCGCTCGTCAATGACCCGCGGCTCGTCCTCGCGGACGAACCGACGGGCGCGCTCGATACCCGCTCGTCCGAAGACGTCATGGCGCTCTTCGAACGGCTCAATCGCGAACGAGGGATCACGATCATGCTCGTCACTCACGAACCCGATATCGCCGCGCACGCGAAGCGCATCGTCACGTTCCGCGACGGCAACGTCGTCTCGGATACGTCGCGTATGAACGCTCGAGAACTCGAGGCCGTGCGATGAACGGCTTCGCCACGCTGCGCATCGCGCTCGCTTCGCTGTTGCGCAACCGTTCGCGTTCGCTGCTCACGATGCTCGGGGTGATCATCGGCGTCGCTGCCGTCATCGTGACCGTGGCGATCGGCGCGGGTGCGCGCGCTTCGGTCGCCGATCGCATCAACGGGCTCGGCAGCAACCTCGTCGTCGTGCTCCCCGGCAGCGTCACGACGAGCGGCGCGCGCAGCGGCAGCGGCAGCGCGTCCTCGCTCACCGTCCAAGACGGGCTCGCGCTCGCCGCGCTGCCGCACGTCGCCGCCGTCTCGCCCGTCGTCTCGGTGCGCGCGCAAGTCATCAACGGCGCGAACAACTGGCAGACGATCGTCGCGGGCGTCGCCCCGACTTACACGTACATCCACACGTGGCCGCTCGCAAGCGGAACGTTCTTCAGCGAGAGCGACGTGGCGTCGAGCGCGAAGGTCGCGATCCTCGGCCAGACCGTCGTGACGAATCTCTTCCCCGACGGCAGCGATCCGGTCGGGCGGACGATCTTCATCCGCAACGTCCCGTTCCTCGTCGCGGGGACGCTGACGGCGAAGGGCCAGAGCGGCGTCGGCCAAGATCAAGACGATACGATCGTCATCCCGTACACGTCGGCGTTGCAACGGCTGACCGGGCAGGTGACGCTCGGCTCGATGCAAGTCTCGGCGGATGATGCGAACGACGTCTCGCTCGTGCAGACCGAAGTCACGCAAGCGCTCGAAGCGCGCCATCGCATCGCGCCAAGTGGCACGGACGATTTTCAGGTGCGCAATCTGCAAGATATCGCGACGGCCGCATCGTCGACCGCCGCGACGATGCAGGCGCTGCTCGCGGGCGTCGCGATGGTGTCGCTGCTCGTCGGCGGGATCGGGATCATGAACATCATGCTCGTCTCCGTTAGCGAACGGACGCGCGAGATCGGTTTGCGCGTCGCCGTCGGCGCGCGGCGCCGGGCGATTCTCTGGCAGTTCCTCGTCGAAGCGGTCGCACTCGCGACGAGCGGCGGCGCGATCGGCGTCGCCATGGGCGTCGCCGGATCGTATGCGGTCTCGGCGATCGGGAAATGGCCGGCGGAAGTCTCGGTGCAATCGGTCGCGCTCGCCGTCGCGTTCTCGGCATTCGTCGGCGTTTTCTTCGGATTCTATCCGGCCGCGAAAGCCTCGCGACTCGATCCAATCGTCGCACTCCGATTCGAGTAGACGCCGCACGATTGACCCGCTCGAGCAGATTCGACGTAAGACGCGAGTAGGCTGAGGAGCTTCATCTGCTCGATCGAGCCTGCCCGCGATCCGAGCAGCTTCGGGCTGCAGACGAGGATGCTGACGGCCTGCGAACGGGAGATCGCGACGTTGAAGCGATTCGGGCTCAATAGAAAATCGAGGCCGCGCGGGGCGAGTTCCGCGTTGGAGGTCGCCATCGAGTAAAAGACGATGGGAGCCTCCTGGCCTTGGAATTTATCGACGGTTCCGATTCGCACGCCGCCGATACCGAGCGACGCGAGGGCTTCCTCGATCGCGACGCGTTGCATGTTGTACGGCGCGACGACGAGGATATCGTCGCTCGTGAGCGGCCGCGACTTCGAGTCGCGTAGCGTAACGATGCCGGAGTCGAGAAAAGCCGCGACTTGCGATGCGACGAAACTCGCCTCTTCGCTCGAACGGCGACCGTTGCCGTCGTGCTCGATCGGCTCGAATACGAGGCCGCTACGTGCGAGCGTCGTGCCGGTCACTCGATTCGCCGCATTGGCCGGATCGGCCGCGAGATGACCGTCGTAGAAAGCGTCGGAGACGAAACGATCGATATCGGGTTGCATGCGATAAGACGTATCGAGGAAGATACCGCGCTCGCGCGAGACCGTGCGCGACGTTCCGAGCAGGTGTTGTAGGATCGACACGTCCGTTCCGATCGGGTGCGAGCCTTGCACGACCTGCGGCAACTGTTGGGGATCTCCGAGGAGGACCACGTTCCGCGCAATCAGCGAAACGGCGAGCGCGTCGGCGAGCGAGACCTGTCCCGCCTCGTCGATGAAGACGACGTCGAATTTCCCGTGATGTTCGGGATCGGCCCAAGCGTGCGTCGTCGCCGAGACGAGCGAACACTCCGTAAACGAATCTTTCGTCGGCGCATTGACGATTTTCGGCCATACCTCGAACGACCGATACGACGAATCTTCCTTCGCATCGACGCTCTTGTGACAACCCTTGAATGAGAACGTGCGTTCGTACGCGGTCTGTTCGATTTTCAAACAGAGATTGTGAAGCGCTTTATGGCTTTGAGCCGCCAGCGCAACGCGCTTCCCTCGAGCAAGCAACGAGAGAACGGCGTGAGCCGCATTCGTACTCTTGCCGGATCCGGGCGGGCCCTGAATCGGAAGGTAGCTCGCGTCGAGCGCTTCGATGACCGCCGTGACGGACGCCGACGTGACGGTCTGCGGCTGGATCGCCGTGCCACTGCCGTAGCCGCGCAGGCGCGGTAATCCGTTCAGTAACAGCGATAGGGTCGCCGGAAAATCCCGCCCGAGCGATCCATCGACGTAGCTTTGCGCCAGCTGCGCCACGACCTGGCGCTTATTGTAATCTTTCGGCGGCTCCGCCGGAATCAATGCACGAAGCTCTTCCGGCACGGTCGCTTTTGCGACTTTGATTCGGATCTCGTCCGGCCCGATTTCGACGATCTGTCCAGCCGATTTCGCTGTTGCGGGATCGAATGGTTTCTCACCGCGCTTCATATCGTGCTCTTGCGCCGGATACGAATAGGTGTGAACGAAGAGCTGATCGCGCTCACCCGCCTTGAACGGGGGGACGTCCGAGCGATAGACCAGACCGCCGATCGACTTGCGGTCGTGCTCTTCTAAATCGGCGACGTTTTCGAGACGATGGAAATGCTCCCACCAGTCGGGCTTCTGTTCGCGACGATGGTATTCCAGAAGGTTGCCGAGCAGCCAGCGCGCGCGACGAGCGTCGCTCGACCGCCGCAGCTCGAGCAACGTGTCCGGTGGAGTCAAATCGTCGAGCAGTCGTCCCTTGAGCGCCGCGACTCCAGCCTTCTCGGCGTCGCGAGCGCTCCGCCGTTCGATCGCTTTCGCTTCGACGAGTTCGGCTGCGGGTTGCGGCCGGGCGCGCCATGCGATCGGCAACGCGAGCGTCGCATTTCGCTTCGCGCGAAGCTCGACGAGCCACTCGCGGAGCTCGTACGTCGAACGGCAGTCGTCCTCATTGTACGCTTCGATGTCGTCGAGGATGCTTTGTTCGCCCGTGTCGAGCCAAGACTCGAATTGAACGATCGAATCGTCGCCGCCCTTCGTCGTCGTCGTTCGCGTGAAGCCGTAGAGCGCTTCGACTTTCTTGATCGAGTACGACGGTTGGGATATGAAAACGCTCTGCCGCACGACGGGAAAGAGATCGACGAACGTTTCATCGACCCAAAAATCGTCGAGCTCGTTTTCGCGCGAGCCGAATAGTCCGCCGAGCCGCTTCAGGGCGGCCGTTTCGTACGCCGCGTAGTGATAGACGTGCAGATCGGGATGCGTCTTACGGCGCTCGACGATGAAATCGACGAGCGCCTCGAACGCGGTCCGCTCGTCCGCAGGCGTCTTGCCCCAAAACGCTCGGTACGTTCGCTCCTTCGCGAGGTAGACGCCGAAGAGATATTCGAGCGGGCGGTCCGGTCGATAGAGCGGATCGCCCTCCATGTCGAAGAACACGTCGCCTTCGTCGGGTTGGGGGAGTCGGGCGAAGCCGTCGTTCGCATCGCGCTGCTCGCGAAACGAATAGCTGTGAACCGCGGTCGCTTCGTCGATCTCGAACGCATCGCGATACCGATGCTGCTCGTTTGCCTGACTGCGAAGCGTAGCGAACGTTTCGGGCTTCATTCCTTTGGGCCGCGCGGTATCGGGCGCGCTCGCGAGAGCCGTTATGGTCTCGATCCCGGCATCTTCGAGCTTCGCGATCTGATCGTTGCGCATGTTGGCGACGATACTCAAATGATCGTCGGCATCGCGCCGCTTCGCGCAACCGGCACGCCAGTCGCAAACGCTGCAGTGCTTGCATTCGAAGGGATATGCATCGGCGCCGTTCGCGATGCTCGAGAGGTAATCGGCTTTGAGCCGGCGGTAATACGCGGCGAACTCATCGAGCTCGAATCTGCGCTCCTGGCCGTTGCCGAGGATGACGTACGCATACAGCGGCGGCGTGCCCTGGAGCCGCTCGAGATGCTCGCTGTAGTGGCAGAGTTGCACGAGGTAGTTCGGTTTCGGCGACAGCGCGAGCTTCGTGTCGATGACTTCGTAGCTCCAACCGAATTCGCTACCGGGCTCGTCGACGCGGCGCAGAAAATCGGCGCGTCCGCGAAAGGCTCCGTCGTAGAACGCCGCCTGATAGATCATCTTCGGACCGCGTCGCATCGCATCGAGCGTCGCTGCTTCGGCGGCTAGCGAGCCTGCATGCGTCGCGGCGGAACGGTTTTCGAATTCGATGAGGTCGGCGCCATACGTTTCGCGCATCTGCTCGAGATAACGGCGTTCGTGCTCGTCACCTTTGCGCCGCAGAAGCTCCGCCGTCGGATCTTTCAAATACGGACGCGGCGTGCCGTCGATCGCGACGCTGCGGTCGAGCGCCGTCAAGCGCAAGCATTCGGTAAAAGCGTTCAGATCGGACGCCGAATGAACGAGGGTCCCTTCGATGAGTTGCATCGGGCTAGCGGCGGCACGCGAGCTGGTTCATGCGGAGATCGTACGGCACGAGTGTGTCATACGCCCGGCACCCCCGGACGCTTTGCGTCATCCAGCGTCCGCAGCGAGTTCCGTCCGTCGGCGCATCGGAGGTTCGCGCGGGCCATTCGCTAGCGCTCGACCCGGCAGGCGAATATCGGTAGACCTTCGGAACGCTCGTGCCGTGATCGATTACGAGGTCTTCGCGCTCGGCGATCTCGCGCTCGAAGGCGGCGGGACGCTGCGCGACGCGAAGCTCGCCTACAAAACCTACGGCCGTCTCGGCGCCGCGCGCACGAACGCCGTCGTGTTCCCGACCGCGTACGGTGGGACGCACGTCGATAACGAGTGGCTGATCGGCCCGGGCAAGCCCCTCGATCCCGCGCGCTACTTCATCGTGTCGGTGAATCTCTTCGGCGGTGGGTTGTCGTCCTCGCCGAGCACGGCCGCGGGCGCGCAGGCCGGTGCGGGCTTTCCGCACGTGACCATCTACGATAACGTAGCCGCGCAGCACCGGCTCGTCGTCGAACGCCTCGGCGCGAACGGCATCGCGCTCGCGCTCGGCTTCTCGATGGGCGCGCAGCAGACGTTTCATTGGGCGGCGTACGCGCCGGAGCTCGTCGCACGCATCGCGCCGTTCTGCGGCTCGGCGCGCACCGCGCAGCACAATCTCGTGTTTCTCGACGGGATCGAAGCGACGTTGCGCGCCGACCCGTCGCGCGCGACCACCGGCCGCGTTTGGGCGGCGTGGGGGCTCTCGCAAGCGTTCTTTCGCGGCGAACACTGGCGTTCGCTCGGATACGCATCGCGCGACGCCTTCGTCCGCGAGGCGTACGTCGCGTCGTTCGAGGCCGGCGATACGAACGATCTGCTCGCGATGCTGTGGACGTGGCAGCACGCCGACGTCGGATCGCTCGCGCGCTACGGCGGATCGACGGAGGCCGCGCTGCGTGCGATGACGGCGCGCGCGATCGTGATGCCGTGCGCGACCGATCTCTATTTCCCGCCCGAGGATAGCGCGCTCGAGGTCGAGGCGATGCCGAATGCGGAGCTCGCCGTCATCCCGAGCGTGTACGGTCACGGTGCGGGCGGCGATCTCGAGCCCGCCGCATCGGCCTGGATCGCCGAACGCATCGCGCGGCTGCTCGCGACGTAGCTCAGCGCGCACCGAGGGTCGCGTCGAGAAAGCGCAGCGTGAAGTGGCGTGCGATCTGTTCGCCGACACCGCCCGGCACGTCGTCGAAGGCGTGATTGCTCCACGGCAATTCCAGCGCGACGACACGATCGTTCGCGGCGCCGAGTGCGGCCGCCATCTCGCGCTCGAACGAGACGCGCACGAGCTGATCCCGATCGCCCGCGATCAGAAACGTCGCGGGCAGTCGCGGCGCGACGTGGTGCGCGGGCGAGGCCGCGCGATAGGCGCTCGCGTATCGCTCGGGCGGGCCGCCGATATACGCGCGCAAGAGCGAGCGCACGTCGGCCGGATCGAACGTGGGCAGGACGCGATAGCCCGTCGCGAGTTCGATCGGTGAATAGTAGCCGATCGCCGCGCGAACGCGGAGCGGCTGCGCTTCGTAGGCAGCGAGCAGCGCGAGTTCGGCCCCGGCGCTGCGGCCCATGATCGCGACGCGCGCGGGATCGACGTCGAGCGCGCGACGATCGCGCGCGATCGAGGCGATCGCATCATCGACGTCGTGCAGCTGCGTCGGGAAGACCGAGCGCGGCGCGAGGCGGTAGTCGAGCGAGATCGCCGTGTAGCCGCGCGCGGCGAACGCTCGCCCGATCGACGCCTCGTCGCCGCGCGATCCGAAGACCCAGCCGCCACCGTGAATCAAGATGACCGTCGCACGCGGCCCGGCCGTCCCGGGCCGATAGCAATCGTAGTGGAGCGTGAACCCGTCGCGGGTTCGAAACGGAATCGCGTTCGTAATGCGGATACCCCGCGGTTCGGGTGCGTGCACGAAACTGCGTGCCGGCGAGTAGGCCGGGCTGCCGTCGCCGTTCCCGAACCCCGCGTCCGCGAACGCTCGCTCGGCGGCGGCGATCGCGAGCGGCGCCGCGACGAGCGGCCACGCCGCACAGAGCATCGCCGCGCTCGCGACCCAGAGTGCGACGGCGCGCGACCGGCCGCGTACCGACGTCGCGATGACGAGGATCGTCAGCGCGACGAACGCGACCCCCCACGGCGCGAGCTCCGGCACCGCGACCGCGAGCGGGAGCAACGGAAGCGACGGCGCGGGCGCGACCGCCCACATTTCGACGGCGAGAGCGAACGCGGCAATCGCAATTGCGACGATCCCTCGCGCACGCATCGGCGGGGAGCTACGACGCGGAACGCGTGCACCCCCATCGATGCGCCGCCTCGCTAGTGGTGCGAATCGCCGCCGCGCGGACCGCCGCCGCCGTGCGATTCACCGCCGCGAGCTCCGCCTTGCTGGCCGCCGGCATGTTGCTCGCCGCCGCGCGGACCCGCATTGCCGCGATACCCGCCCGAATTGCCGCCGGGGTTCTGCCGCTGCACGTTCCCGCGTTGAAACGCGCCGCCTTGGAAATTCCCGTTCTGGACCGGTTCGCGGCGGACGCCGCCGCCCGAGTATCCGGTGCCGTACGGGCCGCCGTTCTGACGGTAGCCGCCCTGCGGATAGCGTCGGGCGGAATCGTACCCGCCGGAGGGCTGCCCCTGGTATCGATCGTTTTCGCGATAGACGTTCCTGATGTGGACGTCGTTGTAGACGCGCGTCCGGCCCGCATAATCGTAGCGCGGGTATCCGCTGCCGTGCCACCACCCGGCGCCGCCGCCGAAGAAGAACGAAAGCCCGATCGTCGGACCGTAATAATTCCACGGGTGGCCCGAGTAGTACGGGATGCCGCCGCCGCCGTACGTGTACGGCGTATCGATCTCGTTTGCGGAAAGGTACGGTCCCGAATTATATCCGAGAATGTTCACGACCATCCCGGGCTCGAGCGTCAAGCCCGTCGGGTTGATGATCGTGCCTTGATGCAGTTCGACGTTGTCGACGTAGCCTTGATCGTCGCGGACCGCGAGCGAATAGGCGCCATCGAAACTGAGGATGCGGCCGCGGATCTGCTGATCGCCCGCTCCCTGTTCGTCGCCTGCGGCGTAGGACGGGACGTCTTGCGCTCGTGCCGCGACCGGCGCGGCGAGCGCGAGGGCTGCGAGAGCGAGGACGATGTGACGTTTCATATTCCATACAACGCTTCGAAGCCACGGAAGTGCTGGGGTGCGGCTGGGCTCCGGCAACCATCGCTGCGAAGCTTGACGCTACCGAGCATCGGAAGATGATCCGACCGAACATCGAAGGGACCGCGAACGCCGTTCGGTGCTCGCGGCGGAGGTGGGATGGACTCTTCCCGGCGCGGTTCGATCGCGGTCGTGTTCGTCGCATGCATTGCGCTGCTGGCGCTCGTCGCCGTTCTGCCCGCGGCGAGCATCGGATGGCGCGATCGCGGCTACACGGGGATGCAACTCGTGCCGGGCTCGGCGCTCGTTCGCAGCGTCGATGTGGATTCGCCCGCGGCACGGGCGGGCGTTCGTGCCGGGGATCGCATCGTGCCCGCGTCGTTTTCCCCGCGACAACACGTCGCGCTGTCGGCGGCGCGCCCGGGTCTCGCATTCGACTTCGCGATCGATCGCGCGAGCCGCGTGTATCCGGTCGCGTTCCGCGCCGTTCGTAAGGCACCGAACTATTCGCTCGACGGAGCGATCCTCATCGTTACGGAGACGGCGTCGTTTGCGATCTTCGTCGTGCTCGGCGCGCTGCTCGCGGCGCTGCGGCCGGGGCCGATGACGTTCTGGCTCTTCGCGTTCGGGATCTGCACGGCACCGCTCGACGCCGTCGGACCGTATTACGCGAGCGTCGCTCCGGAAGCGCTCGCCGTCCCCGTCTACGTGCTGACGCACGTGATCTTCGGCGGGTGGAGCGTCTTGACGCTGCTGCCGTTCGTGCTGCGCTTCCCCTCGGGTGAACTCGCACGCGGCTGGCGCCGCACGGCGAACGCGTTCGCGCTCGGCTACGTCGCGCTCGGCCTCGCCTACTACGTGGCGCTCGCGCTGCGCGACGTGCGGACCTTCGATCGCGCCGCGCAGATCGCAGACGATATCCCCGCGCTCGTGGCGTTCGCGGCCGCGTTCGCGATCGTCATCGCGGGCGTCGCGACGAGTGACGGACCCACCCGTCAGCGAATGCGCTGGGCCGTGGTCGGGATGACGTTCGGCTTCCTCGCCTTCGTCACCGATTACGTCCCGAATAAGAGCTTGCAGCTCGATCCGATCGCGAACACGCTCGCGGTCGTCATGCCGCTCGCGCTCGCGTACGCGGTCTTCAAGCAGCGCGTGATCGACGTGCGCGTCTTCGTCAGCCGCGCCGCCGTCTACGCCGCAAGTACGGCGCTGCTCGTGGTGGCGATCGGTCTCCTAGAATGGGGGATCGGCGAGGTCGTCGGCGAGACGCACGTCGCGACGTATCTGACGGCGGCGGCGTCGGTCGTCATCGGCTTACTCTTCGATCGCGTTCACGCGCGCACGCAGGCCATCATCGAAGCGCTCGTCTTCCGCGAACGTTCCGAAGCCGAGGCATATCTGCGACTCGTCACGCGCGGACTGCGCTTCGCCGAGACCGTCCCGTCGGTCGATGCCGCGCTCGCGCAGGAGCCGTGCCGCGCGCTCGAACTCGCTTCGGTCGTGCTCTATCGTTTGGCCGACGAGAACCGCACGTATGCACCCGTCGCGGTCGCGGGCGAAGCCGCGACGCCGTCGATCCTCGCGCACGATGCTGAGTGGGTCCGGCAGCTGCGCAGCGAGGCCGGACCGATCCGCATCGATGGCGACCGGCTCGCGATCCCGTTGCTGCTCGGTACGGAGCTCCTGGGGTTCGGGCTCTTCGCGCCGCACCGCGACGGGTCGGAGATCGATCCGGTCGAGACCCGATCGCTCGAAGCGCTCGTTCGCGCCGGGGCGATCGCGCTCGGCCGGATCGAGACCGCCGCCTCGCGGGAGCGGGTGACCGAACTCGAAACGCGCCTGCGGACCCTCGAGGCCGAACTCGCGCGCCGACCCGCGAACGGTTAGCCTGCGACCGCCGGACGCGATTCTGCGAGCTCGGCGAACGAGGCGACGATGTGGCCGAGCGATCGGTAGGTCACGAGCGCCCACATCGCGGCGAGCAGGGCGAGCGTCCCGGCGCCCGCGACCAGGAAGATCGCGGCGTGCGTCGCGCCGTAGAGGCCGTACGTTCCGGCGGTCAGCGTCCCGACCGGGAAGGTGAACGCCCACCAGCCGAGCGTGAAGGGCATCCGCAACCGGACGGCGCGCAGCGTCACGACGATCGCCATCGCGAGCCAGTACGTCCCGAAGCCCCAGATGACGAGTGCGTAGGCGAGCCCCGCCGCGAGGAGACCGTGAGCGAACTCCGGCCAGACGAGGTGCGCGACGCTGCCGAGCGCGAGGAACCCCGCGACCGACTGCCCGAGCGGTCCGACGACGATCCACATCGTCGGGACGAGTGCGGGGCTCGGCACATTGTCGAAGAGCAGCCGGCTGTAGAAGATCACGATGAGGATCCCCGCGAGCACGACGCCGATCCCGAGCAGGCCGTAGGCGAGGGCGAGCATCGAGCCCGCGATCGCGTGCGGCCACGTCGGCAGCAACAGGGCCGCCGGGACCGAGGCGACGATCGGGGGGACGACCGGGAGGAGCCAGCTGCCGTAGGTTCCCTTGGTCGTGAGCTCGTGCTGCGTGAACATCATGTAGGGCACGACGAACGCGCTCGCGATGCTGATCGCCGCGCCCGCGATCCACAGGACCTGCGCCGCGGCGTTGCACGCCGGTTCGCCGAAGAACGCCGGCCCGATTCGCAGCAGCCCGACCGCGACCGTGAACGCGGCCATCGGCGGTGCGCCCCACGCCTGCGCGACGTCGACGTCGACGAGCGTCGCGCCGAGCGTCTCGGGCGACCGAATCAGCCGCACGGCCAACAGCACGGCGAACGCGACGAAGAGCGCGAGATCGACGAGGAAGAGCGCGCGGCCGATTTCGGCGAGCCCGGGGAAGCGCACGGGGGAGATCGACGCGCAGATCGCGAGGATCCCCGTCCCCATGACGCTCGTGAACCACGCGGGACCCGCGTTCGAGACGGCGTGCCGGGCCCGGCGCCCGATCGTCCGCGCGATGACCGGGGTCCGGTGTTCGCCTGCGATCGTCGTATCCACCCGGCCATGCTACATCGGCCAGCGCGATAAGTCCAAGTCGAATTTTAGGACATATCGATCGGAATTCCTTATAGTTTAGGGATGCCGCTCTCGCTCGTTCAGCTGCAGACGTTCCGGCGACTCGCCGTCGTCGGAAATTTCACGCGGGTCGCAGAAGAACTCTACCTCTCGCAATCGGCGGTCACGCAGCAGATGCGGGGGTTGCAGGAGCATCTCGGGGTGCCGCTGTTCGCGTTCGCGGGGCGGCGGGCGGCGCTCACGGAGGCGGGCGCGTTCCTTGCGGAGCGGGCGGCCGACGTGCTCGATCGGGTCGACGTCCTCGAACGCGAGATGCACGATTTTGCGGCCGCCCGGGTCGGCTCGCTCGAACTCGGCGCGACGGTGACGATCGGGAATTACGCGCTTCCGCGGCTCCTATCGGCCTTCCGCGCCGACGCTCCGGGCGTCGCCTTCCGGCTCACGATCGCGAATACCGAGACGATGTGCCGGGACGTCGCCTCCCGCCGGATCGCGCTCGCCCTCGTGGAGGGCGAGGTCCCGGACGATCCCGCCTTCGCGGTCACGACGTACGCCCACGATCGGCTCGCCCTGATCGTCCCGGCGAGCGGCCATCGCTTTTCCGGGCGGGCCGGGCTCGCGGCGAGCGAACTCGCGGGCGAGGCGTTCGTCGCGCGCGAGCTCGGATCGGGGACGCAGCTACTCGCGCAGCGCGTGCTCGCCGGGCGCGGCGTCGCCATGGACGTACGGCTCGCGTTTCCGAGCAACGACGGGGTCGTGCGCGCGGTCGAAGCCGGGCTCGGGCTCGCGCTCCTCTCGGAGCTCGCCGTCGCACGCGACGTGGCCGCCGGGACCGTTCGCGCGATCCCGGTCGAAGACGCGGACTTCGGCCGGCCGTTCCTCGCGGTCCGGCTGCGGGAGCGCATCCTCGCGCCGCTCGCGGCCCGCTTCCTCGCGTTCGTCGCGCCGGAGGGCGACCTCGACAATCCCGCAAAACTACGCTAGAATTACGCCCTATGCCCGTAGCCGGGCATCGTGAGGATCGAATCCGCCACATCGGCGGGCGCGCGCCTCACTTTTTCGGCATTACGGGGGACACCCGAATCTCCGACCGGACGGCGGTCCGTGGTTCGGCCCCTCGAGACGGTTATCGGCATAGCGGCGTCGTCCCCGCACGTCCGTCCCTAGCAGAGATAGAGGTACACCCCATCAGCGTCAATTTGCTCGACGTCAACAATTTCGATGCGATGCGCATCGGCCTCGCGAGCCCGGAGCAGATCCGTGCCTGGTCCTTCGGTGAAGTGAAGAAGCCGGAGACGATCAACTACCGGACGCTCAAGCCCGAGCGCGACGGTCTTTTCTGCGAGAAGATCTTCGGACCGACCAAAGACTGGGAGTGCCACTGCGGTAAGTACAAGCGTATCCGCTTCAAGGGGATGATCTGCGACCGCTGCGGCGTCGAGATCACCCGCGCGAAGGTGCGCCGGGAGCGCATGGGCCACATCGAGCTCGCGACGCCCGTCACCCACATTTGGTACTTCAAGGGCGTCCCGTCCCGCATCGGCATCCTGCTCGACATGTCGCCGCGACAGCTCGAGAAGGTCATCTACTTCGCCGCGTACATCGTCATCGATCCGGGCAACACGTCGCTGCTCAAGCGCGAGATCCTTACCGAGCAGAAGTACCGCGAGTCGCGCGACAAGTACCAGAACGGCTTCAAGGCCGGGATGGGCGCCGAAGCGATCCGCGAGCTGCTACGCGACATGAACCTGCGCAAGCTCCAAGAGGATCTGCGCAAGGAGTTCAAAGAGACGACGGGTCAGAAGCGCGTCAAGGCGATCAAGCGTCTCGAGGTCGTCGAAGCGTTCCTCGCGTCGGGCAACAAGCCCGAGTGGATGATCCTCTCGGCCGTCCCGGTGATCGCGCCCGAACTGCGCCCGATGGTGCAGCTCGACGGCGGCCGCTTCGCGACGTCCGACCTCAACGATCTCTATCGCCGCGTCATCAATCGGAACAACCGCCTCAAGCGGCTCCTCGAACTCTCGGCGCCCGAGATCATCATCAAGAACGAAAAGCGGATGCTTCAGGAAGCGGTCGACGCACTCATCGACAACGGCCGCCGCGGCCGTCCCGTCACGGGCCCGAACAACCGCCCGCTCAAGTCTCTCTCCGACATCCTCAAGGGCAAGCAGGGGCGCTTCCGCCAGAATCTGCTCGGCAAGCGCGTCGACTATTCGGGTCGTTCCGTCATCGTCGTCGGTCCGCACCTCAAGCTGCATCAGTGCGGCCTGCCCAAAGAGATGGCGCTCGAGCTCTTCAAGCCGTTCGTGATGAAGAAGCTCGTCGACCGTCAGCAAGCGCACAACATCAAGAGTGCGAAGCGGATGGTCGAGCGCGTGCGTCCCGAGGTCTGGGACGTGCTCGACGAAGTGATCAGCGAGCATCCGGTGTTGCTCAACCGCGCGCCGACGCTCCATCGCCTCGGCATCCAGGCCTTCGAGCCGGTCCTCGTCGAGGGCAAGGCGATCCACCTGCATCCGCTCGTCTGCACGCCGTACAATGCGGACTTCGACGGCGACCAGATGGCCGTCCATCTCCCGCTCTCGGCGGGAGCGCAGGCCGAGGCGCGCATCCTGATGCTCTCCTCGAACAACATCCTGCAGCCGTCGTTCGGCCAGCCGGTCTCGATCCCGACCCAGGACATGGTCCTCGGGCTCTATTACCTCACGTTCCAGAAGGACGAGTACAAGGGTCCCGCCCGCGGCGAGATCCCGGACGACGCGCTCATTTCGTCGATCGGCGAGGTCGCGTTCCGCGCCGGTCGTCACGGCGAAGACGTCGGGAGCAACGGCTCCGCAAACGGCGTCACGGCCGCCAAGAAGAGCTACCCGGGCGGCAACGGCAAGCCCGATTTCGAGCCGACGGAAGACCAATTGCTGCCGACCTTCGGCGACGTTACGTCGGCGATCATGGCGTACGAGCACAAGAAGATCGGCCTGCAGCAGTGGATCCGCGTCCGTTGGAAGGGCGAACTGATTCGCACGACCGTCGGCCGCGCGATCTTCAACACGGCCGTGCCGGCGAATTGGAACGAGCCGTTCCGCAATCACATGCTCGACAAGACGGCGCTCAAGAAGCTGATCACCGAGTGCTACCGCCGCCACGGCAACGCCGAGACCGCGGCGTTCCTCGATGCGATCAAGACGCTCGGCTTCAGCTTCGCGACCCGTTCGGGAACGACGGTCTCGATCAGCGACATCGTCGTCCCCGATGCGAAGTACAAGATCCTCGACGATGCGCAAGGCGAAGTCGACAAGCTGCATGACTTCGTCGATCAGGGCTTCATGTCGCAGGACGAGCAGTACAACAAGACCATTCAGGTTTGGTCGAAAGCATCGGAAGACGTCACGGCCGCGATGCAAGCCGCGCAGAACCCGCTCAATCCCGTCTTCATGATGGCGACCTCGGGCGCGCGCGGTTCGGTCTCGCAGGTCAAGCAGCTCGGCGGTATGCGCGGACTCATGTCCGACCCGTCGGGCCGCATCCTCGAGATCCCGGTCAAGGCGTCGCTCAAAGAGGGCCTGACCGTTCTCGAGTACTTCATCTCGACGCACGGCGCACGCAAGGGTCTCGCCGACACCGCGCTGCGCACGGCCGACTCGGGCTACCTGACGCGCCGTCTCGTCGACGTCGCCCAGGACGTGATCGTCCGCGAGGACGATTGCGGCACGTCGCAAGGGATCACCGTGTACGACATCGGCGTCGGCAAGGAGATCATCGAACCGCTCTACGATCGGATCATCGGTCGCCGCGCGGCCGAGGACATCAAAGATCCGGAGAAGCCGCGTACGAAACTCGTCGTACGCGACGCCGAGATCGATGAGGAAGTCGCAAAGTCGCTCATCGACGCCGGCATCAAGACGGTCAAGATCCGCTCGGTGCTCACGTGTCAGGCGCGCGTCGGTGTCTGCGCGATGTGCTACGGCCGCAATCTCGCCACGGGCAAGCGCGTCGATATCGGCGAGGCCGTCGGGATCATCGCGGCTCAGTCGATCGGCGAACCGGGCACGCAGCTCACGCTGCGCACGTTCCACACGGGCGGCGTCGCGACCGAGGACATCATCACGGGTCTCCCGCGCGTCGAAGAGATCTTCGAAGCGCGTAAGCCCAAGGGCAAGGCGACGCTCTCGACGGTCGCGGGCACGGTGCACATCTCGGAAGAGAAGGGCAAGCGCGTCATGATCGTCACGGACGACGCGGGCGAAGCGCACGAATTCGACGTCCCGTACAACACGCGTTCGTACGTTCAGGAAGGCGCGCGCGTCGAGATGGGCGCGCAGCTCAACGAGGGCTCGCTCGATCCGCACGAGATTCTGGAACTGCGCAATGCCAACGCGTTGCAACAGTACCTCGTGCAAGAAGTGCAAAAGGTCTATCGTTCGCAGGGCGTCGACATCAACGATAAACACATCGAAACGATCTGCCGCGCGAT
The DNA here is from genome assembly GCA_964658425.1 of Vulcanimicrobiota bacterium. Lineage (GTDB taxonomy): Bacteria > Vulcanimicrobiota > Vulcanimicrobiia > Vulcanimicrobiales > Vulcanimicrobiaceae > CAZZYZ01. Next base: position 22,728 of record CAZZYZ010000005.1, read on the forward strand.
GATGCGTAAGATGAAGATCGTCGACGGCGGCGATACTCGGATGCTTCCGGGTCAGTTGATCGAGATCGGCGTCTTCAACGAGGAGAACGAGAAGATGTCGGCCGAGGGCAAGAAGCAGGCCGAAGGCAAATCGGTTCTGCTCGGCGTCACGAAGGCGTCGCTCGCAACCGAGTCGTTCCTCTCGGCGGCGAGCTTCCAAGAGACCACGCGCGTCCTCACCGACGCCGCGATCAAGGGCAAGCACGATCCGTTGCTCGGCCTCAAGGAGAACGTCATCATCGGCAAGCTCATCCCGGCCGGTACCGGGATGTCGCGCTACCGCAACGTCATCATCGAGCCGATCGGTCAGGATCTCGACGAGGACGGCCGTCCGAAGACGGCGTTTCTCGAGGTCGATCTCGACGCCGAGGCCGATGCGGGTTACGGCGGCTCGAAGCTCGTCAGCGGCTTCCAGGATCGCCGTCCGCCGCTCGAGCAGACGGTCCACTACGAGGGAGATTACGAGGGCGACGTCGCCGTCGTCGCTCCGCCGAAAACCTCGCAATACCGCCCGAAGGGCATCAACCCCGAAGACCTGTAACCGCGCGTCGACGTACCCAAGATGCCGCATCGATTTCGATGCGGCATCTTTTTATTCTCAAATCGATAGAGCGAAGGCGTGAGCACGTTTGGAAATATAAGGTTCTGATACCTCACGACGAATGACGCCGGTAAAGTCGATGCGGATAAGGAAAGTCCGTCGGAGTACTCTTGCCGAACGAGTTGCCGGCTCGACGCAAGGTCGACGTGGGCGATACGCTGTTACGTATCGAATACGTATCGAATCGCCGGAGGGTTATCGGCTTACGCCGTACGATCCCGAATTCGACGAGCGGATGACGTCTGCGCGGAGCATCATGCGGCGGCGCGCCGCGTTGCGCGGACGTGCGAAATGAGCTCAGTGCGAGAACGCGCAGGCCGCCGCCATCGAGAGCAACGTGGGTACGACGCTGTCGATGGAATTCGATTTTTCGACGATGCCGTGGTCCGATTCGTACAAGATCCTCAGCGGCAGCGTCGTGCCGCGACCGATCGGGTGGATCTCGTCGCTCGGGCCGACGGGGGTCCCGAATCTCGCGCCCTACTCGTTCTTCAACGTCGTCTGCGCATCGCCGCCGCTCGTCGCGTTCGCGCCGATGCGTCTCGAAGGCGGTGCGAAGAAAGACTCGCTCGCGAACGTCGAGCGCGAGCGTGAGTTCGTGGCGAACATCGTCGTGCGGTCGGTCCTGCGAGAGATGGACGGCACGTCGGCCGAGTTGCCCGAAGCCGTCGACGAGTTTGCGGAGGTCGGGCTCACGGCCGCGCCGTCGGTCGTCGTCAAGGCGCCGCGCGTCGCGGAGTCGCCGATTCATTTCGAATGCGTGCTCGATCAGGTCGTTCACTTCGGGGACGGCGGAGAGGGCGCGGGCGAACTCGTGATCGGCCGCGTCGTTCACGCGCACGTCGATCCGTCGGTCATGACGGACGGCAAGGTCGACCAAGCGAAATTGCAGGCCGTCGCGCGGATGGGCGGCCCGTTCTACGCGGTGCCGGAACTCATCGAGTTCAGACGGCTCCCGCGCGAAAATCAGCGCTAGAAGTAGCGGCGTCGGGCGACGCGGAGCGCGTCGCGGAGGGGTTCGACGATCAGTGCGCCGATCGCACCGCTGAGAACCAGAGCGCTGAGATTGAGCAGGTCGTGCATGATGATACGATTTTCGGCGTTTCGACGGGGGACTTGAACCCGGAGAACAATCATTTCGAGGGAGCTTTTCGATGCGCTCGAATACCGGGGAGGTGGAGTTTCTCGCCGGGCAAGGCTCGTCGCAACACCCCGCTCGCCTCGGTTCGATCGTCATTCGCATCGTCTCTTTGCTCATCGTGCTGCTGCCGATCGTCGCGGGCGCGACGTGGATCTACCGATCGTCGTCGTTCGCGTTCCAGTACGAGCGCCAGGTTCGGACCGCGCAAAATCTGCGCAGCCGGATGATCAAGACGATCCTCTACGCCGATTCCGATCTTCGCGAGTCGCTGATCACCCACGAACCGCGATCGTACGCGGCCTACCTGCACGCCGATTCGCGCGTGGAAGGGACGGCGAACGCCCTCGACGCGACGCTCGCGGAACTCGGCCTCCGCGAGGCACGCTCGCTCGTTCGCGACGAGCGTGCGACGTTCGAGGAATGGCAGACGACGATCACCCGCTACGGCCTCAGCCTCCAGGGGCGCGACTATCTGATGCGGGTCGGGGCACTGAGCGACCGGTTGACGTCACGGATTCGCGACGACGACGACCGCCTCGGAGCGTCGATCGACGTCGCCGCGACCGCCGCCGACGAGAGCCAGCAGCGCCTGCTCGGCCAGATCCTGATCGGCAACATTTTGCTCGTCGGTTCGATCGCGGTCGTCATCGGCGTCCTGCTCGAAGGACGGATGAAAGCCGAACGTCGCAGCAGCGAACAGTCGGCGCTCTACGAACGCGAGAAGCACGTCGCGAGCTCGTTACAGCAGGCCTTCCTCCAGCAGCCGTTACCGTCGGCGGAGGGCGTCCGGCTCAACTCCGCCTACGTGCCGGCGGCGGCCGAGCGCGAGATCGGCGGCGATTGGTACGAGGCCTTCGCGCTGCGCGACGGGCGGCTCTTCATCCTCATCGGCGACGTCGCCGGGCACGGGCTCGAAGCCGCGGTCGTGATGAATCGTGCGCGGCAGGCGCTCGTCAACGCGGCCGTCTCGGAAGACGATCCGGCGACGATCCTCTCGCGGGCGAACGCGGCCGTCGCCGCCCAAGACGCGCGCATGGTAACGGCCGCGTGCGCGATCTACGATCCGCGTTCGGGCGTCCTCGCCTATGCCACGGCCGGGCATCCGGCTCCGATCGTCGCGGAACGCGGCCGGTTCCCGGTGATCCTGGCCGCCGGCGGGCCGCCGCTCGGGATCTTCGAAGAGATCGCGCTGCAGACCGATTATCACGCCGTCGGCGAAGGGGCGCTCATCGTCCTTCACACCGACGGACTGATCGAGGACGGTCAGGACGTCATCGAAGGGCAGCGCGTCCTCTTAAACGCGATCGAGAAGCATCGCGACTCGGCGGATCCCGCGGGCGACGTCTACCGCGAGATCTTCGGCGACAGTCGGCCGCGCGACGACGTCGCGATCGTCGCCCTGACGGTGCTCCCGACCGCGGTTGCGGCGGCCCGCTGAGCGGAGCCGTCATGAGCTCCGCGCACCGGGCGAAGCCGTTCTCAAGGCGCTCTAAGGACGCTCGGAGGGTAGGTGGGGTACAACTGAACGAATCCGGAGGCGGGACGCCCGTGCGGGCGACGGCTCGCATTCGATTACCACCGGCCGTGAGGCGTGAGAGAACGATCCCAGATGTGCCCCGCTCGGCGCTCGGCCGATGAGTGAACGACCCATGATCTCGCGCGTCGAGGATTCGCAGGCGGGCCGCCGTCGGCGATTCTCGCTCTCGGGTTCGTTCCTCGTGCACGCGCTCGCGATCGCGCTGTTCGCGATTTTGGCGCCGCTATTCGTCCATCCCGAGAAACGCGAACGCGCGTCCTCGCCCGAGGTCATCACGATCACGCGCCGCGATGCGATCCCCGCGCCGAAGCCGCCGCCGATCCCGCGCATCGTGCCGAAACGCGAGCACGTGGCGAAGCCCGCCGTCGTCGCGCACACCGAGCCGTTGCCGGTGAAGCCTGCGGCGCCCGCGAGGCCGCGCACCGAACCGAAGCAGGCCGTCGCGCCGGTCGTGGCTCGCGTCGTTCCGAAGGTCGTGCGCAAGCCCGTTCGCAAACCGCGCCCGATCGTTCCCGAGCGGCCGGTCGCCCTCGCGCCGCGACAGTCGCCCGTTACGAGCGGCGCGGCGACGACGGGTTCGACGCTCTCGCAAACGCGCATCGCGCAGATTCAGAACGATCTCTCGAAAGCGATCGCCTCGCAGAAATCGACGATCGATCCGCTCAAGGTCCCGCCCTCGACCGTCGCCTCGACGATGAAGTCGTACGGCCCCGCGACCGACGCCTTCGAAGTCGGGGATTCGCGGACGCATCATGGCCTCTGCGATCCGGTCAAGGATTGGACGGCGGGCGGCTACGACTACTACTACGTCGTCTGCAACGTGAAGTTCTCCGACGGCTCGATGGCGCGTCAATCGGTTCCGTGGCCCGTGCGATTCGTGCCGACGGACGATCCGTTCAACGGCACGTCGGGCCGCGACATGGCGCTCGCGATGCCGCTCCCGGGCTGGCACGCCGAATCGAGTCAGTACATCTCGAAAGAATTACGCGAGTATGCGAAGGATCACGGAATCACGCTGTAGCCGTCGCATCGGGGAGGCGTGCCACGCCGCGCCGATCGAACGCCGCCGTCAACGCGATCGTGACGGCGAGATTGATCGCGAGCGCATCGAGCCCGATGTACGGTTCGATGCGCGCTCCCCCGAGATGCATCGCGAGCGTCGGTTTCATGCCGGCGTAGAGCGAGAGCGACGTACCGACGATCATCCCCGCGGCCCAACCCCACAGCAGCGCCGCGTGATGGAAGAAGCGGCGATGCAGGCCGAGTGCGATCGCGGGGAAGGTCTGCAAGATCCAGATGCCACCGAGTAATTGGAGATCGATCGCATAGCGGCGCGCGAAGGCGACGACGAACGCGAGGGCACCGAGTTTGACGACGAGCGACGCGCGCTTCGCCATCGTCGCCTCATCGGCGGGCGAGGCGTTCGGCCGGAGGTACGGCACGTAGACGTTTCGCGTCCACAGATTCGCCGCGGCGATCGACATGATCGCGGCGGGGACGAGCGCGCCGATCGCGATGGCGGCGAACGCGAAGCCGACGAACCACGGCGGGAACATCGCGCGCATGAGCGCGGGGACGGCTTCGGTCGGCGACGCGACGTGCACGTTCGCGGCGAGCGCCATGTATCCGAGGAGCGCGAGGATGCCGAGCACGAACGTGTAGAGCGGCAGCAGCACGGCGTTGCGCCGCACGACGTCCGCCTTCGACGCGCTGAGCACGCTCGTGACCGTATGCGGATACATGAATGCGGCGAGCGCGGAGCCGAGCGCGAGCGTCGCGTACGGCCACGCGCCGGAAGCCGGCAAGATCACGTGCCCCGCGTGCGAGGCCGGCTCGTGCGCGAAGCGATTCGCGGCGGCGGTGAAGATCGCGCCGAAGCCGCCGAGCCGCGCGGGGACGATCGCGACGATCGCGATGACGACCGCGTAAATCATAAGGTCCTTTACGAATGCGATCATCGCGGGTGCGCGTAAGCCGCTCGTATACGTGTAGGCCGCGAGGATCACGAACGCGATGAGGAGCGGCGCATCGGCCCACAGCCCCGTCGCGGAGAACCCGAGCGCCGCGATGACGACCTGCATCCCGACGAGCTGCAGCGCGATGTACGGCAGCGTCGCGAGGATGCCGGTCGCGGCGATCGCGAGCGCGAGCGTTTTACTCCCGTAGCGGCCGTGCACGAAATCGGCGGCCGTCACGTAGCCGTTGCGCTGACAGACGGTCCACAGGCGCGGCATCAGCACGAAGACGATCGGATAGACGAGGATCGTATACGGCAACGCGAAGAATCCGGCCGCGCCCGTTCCGAACACGGCCCCCGGAACGGCGATCACCGTATACGCGGTGTAGAAATCGCCGCCGATGAGAAACCAGCTCACCGCGACGCCGAACCGTCGCCCCGCGAGCCCCCACTCGTCGAGGGTGGAGAGATCGCCACGGCGCCAACGGGCGGCGGCGAATCCGATCCCGGTGACGAGGACGAAACAGGCGACGAAGACCGCGATCGCGCTCATCGCGTACGGGCGTAGACGATCGCGGTGAGCCCCGCGCTCGCGAAAACCCAGCCGAACTGGTACCAGTAGAAGAACGGGATGCCGCCGAGCGCGGGCTCCGCACGCGCGTAGAGCCCCGGGAAGAGCAGCCCGACGAAGGGGAGCAGGAGGAGCGCGTACCACACGCGCCCCCGATTAGGCGAGATGGCGGCTCGCGACGCAGAAGACGGGCGAGAGCCCGAGCCCTGGCAGCAGTCTCACGGCGTTCGGGATCCAGAGGATCGCGTTGCCGTGCTGCTCGCTGAGAATCGCCGCGAGTTGCGCCTCGGTCGCGCGGCCGTCGCGTTCGAAGAGGTGCCGGACGTAGGGCCGCGCCTGCGGCGTGACGGCGGTGCGCGATCCGAAGAACGGGTTGCCGTCGGCCGTTCGGTAGACGAACCCGATGACGGGTTCGCCGGGCGCGTGCGATGCGACGAGACGATCGATCCGTCGCACGACGTGGCCGGACGCCGGACCCGAAGCGTGCGGCGGGCTCGCGGCCGCACCGAGCTGCAGATAGGAATCCAAGCATCCGGTATTCGCGCGTGCGAGCGACGCACCGAGCATGAGGAATGCGACGACGGCTGCGAGCACGAGGTCCCCTTTCGCAAGCGGGCGTTTTCGGGCCGCCGCTGCGGGCGTCCCGCCCGCGCCTACAGCTCGAACGTCGAAGGCGCGAGCACGGGGTCGATCACGTAATCGGAAAAGGCCTCGCGTTCGACGAGCGCATCACCCTGATAGCCCAGATGCTCGAGCGGGAGATGCGACTGGGCCGAGATGACGAGGATCTCGCGCGTGAGATCGCGCTCCTGCGCGGGGGCGTCCGGGATCAGCGTCACGGCGACGGTCTGTTCTCCAGCGACCGTCGGCCCTGCGGATTCCGAGAGCTTCCCCGACGATTCGAACGTCTTGATGATCGTCGGGAAATAGCCCATCTCGATCGTATTGCCGCGCAGATCCGTCGCGCGGCGATCGTGTTCGGGGACGTCGAGTTTGATGCCGCGCAAGAAGCCGCCCGCGTGGCCGCGCACGGTTTCGCCGCCATGCCACACGGCCGTGCTGCCGCGACCGGGCCCGCTCGCGATCTCCGAGCGCGCGAATCCGGGCTTCGCGTAACTGCACGCGTAGACGCGATCCTCGACGCTCGCGCCCTGCACCTCGTGCGTCGTGACGACCATCGTGTAGGCGTTCATCCGATCGACCGTGCGCGCGAACGCATCCCAGCCGGGCAACGCGTTTGCGGTCGCCGGTGCCGGGACGAGAGCGAGGGTGATGAGCGCGAGAGCGCCCGTACGTACAACGTTCATCATCGAACCTCGAAGAGGTTATCGGACGGGATCTGCCCAGACCCCATGGAGGAAACGCTCCGTGTGCGAGAGCGCACGCTGCGCCTCGGGGATGAGTCCGGCGAACGCCGGCCACGCGTGCGGCAGATCCGATTCGATCACGAGCTCGACCGGCGCGCCGAGGTGTCGCGCGCGATCGGCGAAGCGCACGGCGTCGTCGCGCAAGATCTCGTTCGCACTCGCGAATACGAGCGTCGGCGGCAACGCGCGAAGGTCGCCGTAGAGCGGCGAGACGCGCGGATCGCGGCGCTGCGCGGCATCGACGTAATCGAGCGCGGCCTCGTGGAGATCGGTCGTCGTGAGCGTATCGTCGCGGCGCGCATTCTGCACGAGCGAGAGGCCGGTCCCGAGGAGATCGGTCCACGGCGAATACGCGACGACCGCAGCCGGGAAGTTCGAGCGATTGCGTGCGCGGGCGATGATCTCGAGCGCCGTCGCGAGCGCGAGCCCACCGCCCGAGGATTCGCCGACGAGTGCGATCCCGCTCGCCGGCATCCGTTCGCGCAGCGCCTCGAAGGCCGCGAGCGCGTCCTCGAGGGCGGCCGGGAAACGGTGCTCGGGTGCGAGCCGATAGTCGAGCGCGAAAACGGGGATCTCGGTCGTTCGGGCGAGTGCGACCGTCAGCCGCCGCGAACGCAGCGGCGACCCGTGCGTGTACGCACCGCCGTGCAAGAAGACGATCGCGCGGTCGCGCGGTTCGCCGCTCGCGAGGATCCATTCGCCCCGCAGCTTCGGCTCCGTCGCGGCGACGACGAACGTCCGCCGCGTGAGGACGAGATCGGTCGGTGCGTAGTGCGCCGGATGCGAGGCGGTTCGGCCTCGGACCGCCGCGCGCAGGGCGAGACGAACCGCCCTCGATTGCCAGCTCGCCATTAGCGCGGCCTCAGGGATGGGTCGATCGCGCGAGGCGTACGTACGTATTCACGACAGCGAACTTCGGTTCGAAGCACCCCGGGTGAGGCCTCCCCGGCGCCGGCGGGCCGAGCCGCCTCGCAGGCGAAACCGGCGTGACGTGCGCGTCGCTCCATCGCCGAGGCCTCCCGGACCGCGCGGCCTCGAGGTCCTGGGATTCTTTGGCGACGGCACCTTCGGCGGGACGCTGCGCTTCCTGGAAGACCAGGCGCGGCGCCACGGCCCGATCGTCGCCTTCGGAATCGGCGCGCGGACGCTGTACCTGCTCGACGATCCCGAGCTCGTGCGCCAGGTCCTCGTCGTGCAGCAGCAGCGCTTCTCGCGCTCGACGGGCGCCGCGTTGCTGCGCGAGATCGTCGGCGAGAGCCTCGTGACGGCGGAGGAGCCCGTCCATCGGACGCGCCGCCGGATGATGCAGCCGGCGTTCGGCCGTGCCCGCATCCTCGAATACGCCGCCGTCGCCGCCGACGAAGCGCGGCTGCTCGGCGATGCCTGGCACGACGGGCGGCTCGTCGACGTCGGCGCGGCGATGGCGCGGATCACGCTCGCGATCACCGGGCGAACGCTCTTCGGCGCCGACGTCGGCGGCCGTGCCGAAGCGATGACCGCCGCCCTCGCGCCTGCCCTGCGGACGATCTCGTCGCTCGGGCCGGTGCTCGAAGCACTGCCCGCGTGGGTCGGCGGCGTGCGGCGCCGTCTGCCGCTCCCCTCGAACGCCCGCTTCGCGGCCGCGCGGCGCGGTCTCGAAGCGATCCTCGGCGAGGCCGTCGCCCGCCGCCGAGCCGCACCGGCCGCGCGCGACGACCTGCTCTCGCTGATCCTCGCGGCGCGCGATACGGACGGCACCGGCTTCGACGATCGTGCCGTCGCGGACGAACTCGCGACGCTCCTGCTCGCGGGCCACGAGACGACGGCGACCGCGCTCACGTGGACCTGGTATCTGCTTTCGAGCGCGCCCGAGGTCGAGGCGCGCCTGCACGCGGAGGTCGATGCGCTCGGCCGCGATCCCGAACCCGCCGATCTCGAGCGCCTGCCCTACGCGAACGCCGTCTTCTCCGAAGCGCTGCGCATCTATCCGCCCGCGTCGGCGTTCGGCCGCCGCGCGCTCGAGGCGTGCCGCCTCGGCGGATTCGAGATCGAACGCGGGGCCGGGATCGTGATCAGTCCCTACGTCTCGCATCGCAACGCCGCGTGGTTCCCGGAGCCCGAGCGCTTCGCACCCGAACGTTGGGAGCGCCCGGCGTGGCCCGAATTCGCGTACGTCCCCTTCGGCGGCGGCGCGCGGCGTTGCATCGGCGATGCGTTCGCACGTGCCGAAGCGGTGCTGATCCTCGCGACGCTCGCGCGGCGGTACCGGCTGCGCCGCATCGAGATCGCACCCGTTTCGATCGCGACGGCGACGCTGCGGCCGGCACGACCGATCGTCGTGCGGCTCGATCGGCGCGGAGCGCAATGAGCCGCAACGGTCGGCGCGAACGGACCGGGATGCGCCTGCCGCCGTCCATCCGCCGCTTCGCGTTCGCGGCCCTCGCCGCGAGCGCGCTCGGGCTCGCGCCGTTGCCGCCCAATCCCAAGCTCACGCTGACGAATCAGTCGCTGACGATCCTCACGAACGACGGCCGCATCATCTCGAGCGCCGTCGTCTGCCCCGGCTACCAATTCGATCAGCTCGGCGTCGCCGGGCCCCGGCTCTCCCCCGATCAGCATTGGGTGCTCGTCGATATCCTCGGGCCGTTCGTCCCGGGGAACGTCGTGCGCAATCATGCGATCGTTCAGGTGCGGACGGGGCGCTACGTGATCGCGCCCGATTTCAAGCGCTATCTCGGTGCGCCGGTAACGCTGCGGCCGTTGCACTGGACGAGCGGCCGGCTCGCGACGCTCGGCTACGACGACGGGACGTCGGCCGATCTCCACGATCCGCCGCGCGTGCCGTTCCCGACCGTCGCGTGCGCGCCGCCGACACCACGCTAAAACGGACGGAGAGCGCGCCGGGCGCTGCGAAGGCGACGGTATGACCGACGTCCTCGAAGTTCTTCGCCTCCCGTCGCCCGCCCCGAAGCCGCAATCGATCGCATTCGACGGCACGTCGCTGTGGATCGGATCGCGCGAGACGCGGCGCATCTACGCGCTCGATCCGGCGACTTGGATCGTTCGCGAGGAAGCCGAGGCGCCGGGGACGCCGTGGGGGATGACCGTCGTCGGCGACGAGCTCCGCGTCCTCTGCGGCGAGACGGACGACGATACGCGCATCATCCGGCGCTTCGTCCCCGGCCACGGATTCAAGACGACCGATGCGATCGCGGTCCCCGAGGACACGGGTTCGCAGCTCGGCTACGACGGCGATCGGCTCTACGTCAGTCAGTTCTACAAGCGCCGCATCCTCTCGCTCGGCGAGCACGGCGAGATCGGCTCGACGATTCAGATCGGGCGCGACATCTGCGGGCAAGTCGTCGCCGGCGGCCGCTTCTACCTCGTGACGACCGATTCCGAAGACGGCGGAGCCTATTACCTGACGCGCGTCGATGCGCGTTCGGGGGCGCCGCACGTCGACGATCTCGCGTCGCTCGGCTTCGAGGGCCGCGGCCTCGCCTACGACGGCGAGCGTTTTTGGTGCAATCACCGCGAAGCCAATCAGATCGTCGCGTTTACCGCCGCGCTCTAGTGAGCCGGGCCGTCTTCGATCTGCGGCCCGCTCTTGAAGACGTGGAAGAGTAACCAGAGCGACGGCACGAGCAACGCGCTCCCGACGGCGACGAGCCAGAGAAACGCGTGCAGCGTCGCTTCGGGAGCCGCCGCCGCGCTGAACGTCAGGCCGCCCGGGATGATGTACGGCTCCTGCGAGGCGTACCAGCCGGCGAGGACCGCGAGCGTCTCGCCGGCGACGGCGAACCGCGCGAGCGCGTACCGCCGCCCGAGGAGCGCGAAGAGCACGAGGAAGCCGAGCGCCATCGCGATCCCGATCCCCGGTAGCGCTTGCGGCTGCGCGAGCTTGTGCAGCGTCGCGGGGGCTTCGATCCGCGCGACCAGGAGCGCCGCCGCACCGATCGCCGCGAGGACGAACGTCGACCACACGCCGCGCATGCGGAAATCGTCCTGCAGCTCGCCGCGCGTCTCCCACGTCAGGAACACGGCCGCGAGTTGCGCGCACAGCGCGACGGCGAGGAAGCCGATCGCGAGGGCGAACGGACTCGTCCACGCGTAGCTGCCGACCGTGAGCCCGCCGACGGCGGCGCCGAAGAAGAACGGCGCGAGGATACTCGCGACGCCGAAGATCTTGCCCCAAAGCAGCGAGACGAACGCGACGCGATTCGCAGCCTGTCGAAATGCGTACGCCGCGCCGCGTAAGATGATCCCGACGAGCACGAGACTCAGCGGGACGTACAGCCCGACGGAGAGTTCGGCGAAGGCCGGCGGGAAACACGTGAAGAGCAGGACGATCAAGAAGATCAGCCAGACGTGATTGGTCTCCCATACCGGACCGATCGCATGCGCGATCACCGTTTGCTGCCGTTCGCGGCGCGGCCCGGAGGCGAGCATATCCCAGACGCCGCTGCCGAAATCGGCGCCGCCGAAGATCGCGTACAGCGCGATCGCGAGCAGCGCGACCGCGGCGACCAGCAGCTGCGCGGTCACGTTTGCGGCATGGCCCGCGCGGGCGGCTCCGTCTTCTCGTCGCTGCGCATCCGTAACAACAGATAGACGAGCGTCGTCGCGAGAAAGAGATAGAGCAACGTGAACCCGTAGAACGCGACGTCGAGCGCCGGCGCCGTCGTGACGGCGTCTTTCGTGCGCAGGAAGCCGTGCGCGATCCAAGGCTGCCGGCCGAGCTCGGTGACCATCCAACCCGCCTCCATCGCGACGAACGCGAGCGGCCCGGCCGCGATGAGCGCGAACTTCAGCGACCGCGTCGGATCGCGGCGACCGAGCTTCGTTCGTAGCGCCCACCAGCCGGCGATCAACAGGAGCGTGCTGCCCGAACCGACCATCGTATCGAACATCAGATGGACCGGCAACACGACGGGCTCGTCGTCGCGCGGAAACGCATCGAGGCCGCGAACGCTCGCGTTCGGATCCGCGAAGGCGAGGATGCTGAGTCCCTTCGGGATCGAGATCGCGTACGGCGTCGTACGCGTCGTTTCGTCGGAGATGCCGCCGATCTGCAGCGGCGCACCGGCCTCGGTTTTGAAGAGACTCTCCATCGCGGCGAGTTTGACGGGCTCCGCCTTCGCATCGAAGCGCGCGGAGAAATCGCCCGCGACGAGTTGCAGCGGGATCGAGACCGCGCCGACGAGCATCGCGACGCGCAATCCCGCGTGTGCGTATCGATTCGCGGGTTCGCGCAGCAGCGTGACGGCGTACATCGCGGCGACCGCGAACGCGGTGAAGACGTAGGCGGAGAGCGTCGTGTGAACGACCTCCGTCGGCATCGCCGGATTGAGAACGGCCTGCAACGGATGAATGTTCACGGCCGTACCATTGACGTTCTCGAAGCCGGCCGGCGTGTTCATCCACGCGTTGACCGAGACGACGAACGCCGCCGAGAGCGCGCCTGAGATCGCGATCGGGAACGAGCAGAGCCAGTGCTGCATGGGCGTGAGGCGATCCCAGCCGTACAGATAGATCCCGACGAAGATTGCCTCGATGAAGAACGCGAACCCTTCGGCCGAAAACGGCACGCCGACGATCGCGCCCGCGTGGCGCATGAACTCGGGCCACAGCAGGCCGAGTTCGAATGAGAGCGTCGTCCCCGAGACCGCGCCGATCGCGAAGAGTAGCAGCATCGCACGCGACCACGTGCGCGCCAGGCGATAGTAATTCGGATTTTTCGTCCGCAACCACATGCCCTCGACGATGACGAGGAGTAGCGGTATGCCGACGCCGAGCGCCGCGAAGATGTAATGGAAGGCGAGCGACGTTCCCATTTGAGCGCGGGCCGCGAGGAGATGGTTCACGCCTTCATCATACCGCGTTCGATGCCGCACGGGCATAGCGAATGTCGCACCCTAGCCCACATAGCCGTTCGCCCGCGCGAGCGCGATCATCTCGCGCATCCGCGGATGATCGCCCGAGATCCCCGTCTCCCACGTCTCGAAGCGCGGGACGGGCTCGCCGACGAGGAACAAAAAATAGTACGCCGAGAGCGCGCCGACGAAGGCGAAGCGTGCGGTTAGATCGGCCGCGAGCTCGTCGTAATTCGCGAACGAGCGCAGGTAGCCGCGGAATCCGCCCGGCCGTGCGTCGAGCTCGCGCATCGCCGCGGCGTTCGCGATCGTCGCGCGGATCTTGCGCGGCGTGCGCACGACCCCGCCGTCCGCGACGATGCGCTCGACGTCCGCATCGTCGAACGCGGCGACGATCGCCGGGTCGAAGCCGGCGAAGAGCCGCTCGTACTGCTCCCACCTCGCCGCGATCGCGCGCCACGATAGGCCCGCCTGAAAGACGGCCCGGCTCATGACGGCGAGATAGTCGCGCAACTCGCGCGGCTCGATCCGTTCGGGGATGGTCGGCGTCATCGCGAGAGCTCGCGCACGCGTTCGCCGAGCGTCGTGAGGAACGCATCGCGTGAGCCGCCCTGCGCGCGAAAGAGCGGTTCGCCGAAGCGCAGCGTCACGTCGTACCGATCGCTTCGGCGATACGCGAGGCCCGTCGGAACGATCGGGATCGGGCGCCGCAGAGACCGCTCGGCGCGCGCCACGATCGCGAGCAATCCCGGGCGGAACGGGAGAAACTCGTCGTCGCCCGCTTTCCGCGCTCGCGCCGGATCGATCGTCGGATGGCCCTCCGGGAACACGACGAGCAGATCTCCGCGCACGAGCAGCTTCGTCGAGAGTTCGAGCGCCCGCCGTGTGTAGCGCAGGACTTCGCTGCGATGGAAGATGCCGGCGGCTCCGTCGAGATTCTCCGGGCGCAGCCCGACGGGAAATTCGGAGATCCGGCAGACGGTCTCCATGATGCGGCGCTGCATCCGCGAGCGCACCCAGTCGAGGGCGACGAAGATGTGCGGTGTGCGGCGTAGGCTCGCGACGAGCGCGACCCCGTCGTGCAGATGATGGTAATGCCGCGCCGCAATGAGCGCGGGCCCGCGTTCCGGAACGTGTTCGAGCCCCTCGACGCTGACGCGCACGTCGCGTCGCATGGCGAACCAGGCGATGGCGCGCGGCCCGAACGCGCCGAGCGGATTCACGCCGCGATCGGCTGCCGCCGGCCGCGCCCGGGCCCCGGCGGCCGCAGCGCGAGCGAGGCGGGCAGGAGGCTGAGCGCGACGGCCGCGATCGCGGTCGGCCAGAGACCGACCGAGAGGCTCAGGGCCATCGCCCAGACGACGTTGAGCGCGTAGAGCGAGAACGGGAACCACGCGTTCATCGCGTACGGATCGGCGGCGCGGCGCCACAGCGAGCGGCCGACCGCGATGAACGTGAGGCCGGTCCCGAACCAGCCCGCGAGATTGCGCAGCGGCATCCCGAAATACGCGCCGTGCTCCTTCCAGATCCAGAAGTGCATCGCGGTCATCTTCTCGCTCGCCATCGCCGGATCGAGGACGAGATCCCAGGCCATCAGGAGCCACGCACCGAGCACGATCGAGAGAAGCGTCCGATTGCGCGGCGCGTTCGCGACGATCCGGCTCGCGAGCAGAAACGACGCGAAGCCCATGTAGAACCACGAGAGCGGGACGGTGTATGGCACGCGGCCGAGCAATTCGAAGCCGAGGAAGCCCGTGTACGCGTAGCCGCCGAACGGCCAACCCGTCTTCGTGCCGGTCAGCTCCGCCGTCGCCGAGATGATCGTCGCCGCGGCGAAGAAGAGCAGCGTGCGGCGCGGGCCGATCGCGGAGATCCCGAAGGCGACGATCGCGAGCGCGCCCGTCCAGATATCGACCGTCCCCGTGTTGACGATCGCCCACGAATAGAAGGCGAGCGCGTACGGGTTGCCCGCGAACTGCGCGACGTTGGGCACGGCGGAGAGCAGGCCGAACATCCCGAGGCCGAGCGCGATCGCGTGCGCGATGAGGAAGACGAGGGCGAGGCGGGCGAAGATCATGCGGCTTTCCGTTCGGACACGAGCGTGCGGCCGCGCCAGGTCGGCGCGGGATCGAGCGAGGCGACGACGATGCGCGCGATCGCGATGAGATCGACGAGGGGCGAGAGCCAGTAGGTCGGCGCGACCCGGCCGTACGCCCGCCGCATCCCGGCGAGGACGCCGAGCCGCGCGAACGCGAGGACGAGATTCGTGCGGAAGAAGAACGTCTCCGTCGATCGCCCGCGTGCCAGCGTCCAGGCGACGATCGCAAGCGGCAACGCTCCCGCGAAGAACGCGACGCCGATCGAGCCCGCGAACGCCGCGCCCGTGAGCATCGGATCCCGCATCCCGAGCGAGCGCGGCCAATTCCGCCAGCAGTCGCGCAGACCGTCGTACATCGAGACGCTCGCCAGCGCCGAGCCTTCGAAGAAGCCGACGCGCGCGCCGGCGGCGACGAGCGTGCGCACGATCGTCACGTCATCGCAGCGCGACCGGCGGGCGGCGGCGAACGCCTGCGTCCGCACGAGCTCCGAACGCGTGGCGACGAAGCATTGGCCGTTCGCCTGAACGGCCCGCGGCGTCCGCGCGACGTTGCCGGGCAAGCCGAAGCGATACACGAGCGTCGCGAGCAGCGCCGGATGGAGCAGCGCTTCGGCACCGCCCGAGAGCTCCAAGAGCGGTGCCGCGCTGAAAGCGTCGAGCCCGGTCCGCTCGGCGTGTGCGAGCAGCGACGGTACGAGGTGCGGACCCGGGCGAACGTCGGCATCGATCGTGACGAGCCACGTCGCGCCGGGATCGCTCGCCGCGAGCCCGCTCGCGAGTCCCCATGCCTTCCCGTTCCAGCCGTTCGGGATCGGGGCGGCGTCGAGCAGGACGACGCGCGGATCGCGCGCGGCGAACGTGCGGACGAGCTCGCGGGTCCCGTCGCGGGACCCGCCGTCGACGACGACGATCTGCACGAGCGACGAGCCCTGCGCGATCAAGCCCTCGAGGCACGGCCCGAGGCGCCGCTCTTCGTCGAGCACGGGGACGATCGCCGCGATCGATTCCCCGTTTCCCGGGGCGACCTCCGTCACGGCGACCGCGATCCCGGAGCGCGTGGCGAACATCCGCCCGAGCGCGCGCGCACCAAGCAAAACTTGAAAGGCGGCGAACGCATCTCGTATCGTGATCGTGGAACCTCCCGGAATCGTCGCCTATGATTCGATCGTGCTTCGGCACGAGCGACGGACGAAGCGTGCGTATCTCTTGCTTCACGGATTGACCGCGAGTCCGCTGCAGTTTGCGGAGTTCGGACGCCGCCTGTTCGAGGGCGGCGCGAACGTCAGCATCCCGCGTTTACCCCGACACGGCCACGCCGATCGTTTGACGACGGCGCTCGCCGATCTAACGGGCCCCGAGCTCGCACGCTTCGCGGAAGACGCGGTCTCCGCGGCCCGGCCGCTCGGTGAGGAACTCGTCGTCGTCGGGTTCTCCGTCGGCGGGCTCTTGAGCTCGCTCGTCGCCCAGCGCTGCGACGTCGCCTCGGTCGTGAGCATCGCGCCGTTCGTCGGCCTGAAGTGGCTCCCGGCACCGCTCGCGCGGAACGCCACGCGGCTCGCGCTCGCGTCTCCGAATCGCTTCATGTGGTGGGACCCGGTCCGGCGCGAGATGCTCGGACCCGTGCACGGATACCCGCAGTTCTCGAGCCACGCCGTCGCGCACGCGGTCGCACTCGCGCGCGACCTCCTCGCCGAAGCGCGCGCAACGCCGCCGCGCACCGCGAAGATCCGCTTCGTCCTCAACGCGAGCGAGACGACGGTCAGCAATCGCGCGGTCCTGCGGCTCGCGCGGGCGTGGCGCTACCATGGGAACGAGGTCGCGATCGATCGACTCTGCGGGCTCCCGCTCTCGCACGACATCATCGAACCCTTACGCGCCGGGCGTCTCGCCGCGCGAGTCTATCCGGAATTACTCGGGGCCGTCCGTGGCTGACGCGGAGAGGTATGCC
Source organism: Vulcanimicrobiota bacterium (assembly GCA_964658425.1). GTDB lineage: Bacteria > Vulcanimicrobiota > Vulcanimicrobiia > Vulcanimicrobiales > Vulcanimicrobiaceae > CAZZYZ01. Next base: position 39,839 of record CAZZYZ010000005.1, read on the forward strand.
GCCGCCGAGCCAGCGTTCGCGCACCTGGCGTCGCTCGACGATCCGTCGATCTCGGCCGACGGAAGGTCGCGCTTCCTCACGCACGGCGAACGGCGCCCGCTCTGCCTCGTGCTCCTCCACGGCCTCACGAGCGCGCCCGCGCAGTGGGAACTCTTCGCGGGCGAAGCGTTCGCGCGCGGGGCGAACGTCGTCGTCCCGCGCTTGCCCGGGCACGGCGCGCTCGATCGCGCGACGCGCTCG
>CAZZYZ010000006.1:0-12232 GCA_964658425.1 Vulcanimicrobiota bacterium
CGACGATGCGCACCGCGGCCTCGCAACCCGATCGTTTTACGTACCGCGACGTCTGGTTCGATCCGGCGACGATGCTGCCGACACACGTCACCCTCGTCGCGCCGGGCGAAGCATTCGCGCTCGATTACGCGACGGTCGCGGGCCATTGGCTGCTCGCAGGTTTCACGTACGATGCGATCGTGCACGATAAACACGGACCGGGCCACACCCTCACGATCGTCGCGACGTATACGAACTACGCGTTTCCGGCGGGCTTCCCAAATCAATGACGCGATTGCGGCGCCGCAGGGGGTCGCACGCCGCCCGGGTCGTAAGCGATGCGTCGTAGATGAAATACTCCCGACGTCTCTTCCGCGCGAGATCGTCCGCGCGAGGGCGCGCATAGCGCCGTGCGTTTCCGCCTCCACATTCCGAACTTCTTCAACTCGACGATCGAGACGGGGCAGCATCGCGCGCAGCCGGAGCTCGGCGGTCGTGACGTCGTCGTCGAGAACGTTTGGAAGCTGCCGCCGCATACGGTCGCGCTCGCGGGCCGTCCCGCCGTCTCGACCTCGTTCGAACTCGTGCTTCCGCGCATCCCGCTCGGCTTCACGACCTTCCCGGGGAAGCACATCAAACTCGAACAAGATTACGGCGGCCATCTCTACCTGCTCGCAACCGACGTCGACGCGAGTCGCGTCACGCTCGTCGAAGCGGGTCCGAGCAACGCCAACGGTACGGGCGCTCTCGTGCCGTTCCGTTATCCGGAAGCGCAGTTCGTCGAACGTGGGCTCGACGATTTTTCGCCCGTCACGATCGCGCCGCCGCACGGCCTCGCGCCCGAAACGTTCTCGGCTCTCGTCCGCGCGACAGCGCGCGCGTACGACGGCAACCAGCGATACGTCGCGATCGAGATTCCGTTCCTGCGCGTCGGGCGCGATTCGAATTCCTATGCGATCGGGGTGCTCTCGGCGTGCGGCGTGGTACTGCGCCGCATCCCGCGCCCGACGAACGAATCGCGCTTCGAATGGGTCGGCTATCCCGGAGCCGAGGATCCCGTGCACCGGGCGAACTTCGGCGTCTTTCTCGGCGCGCCGGCGCCGCTGCCGGGCGGCGCGGCGTCGGTCGCCTACCACGACGCGGACGGTAGCGTCCGGCTCGTCGTCGTCGGCGGCAAGCCCGGGCTGACCGCGGCGATGCCGAACGGCGAAGAGCTCGCGCTCGATCACGAAGGACGCGTCGCGCTCTCGCCGCACGACGCGCGGCGCCGCGGCCTCGCCGTCGAAGCGGCCGATCCGCCGGCACAGATCCGGATGCGGCGGCGGTTCCCGCCCGATCCCGCGCCGGCGGGCGACGAGATCACGATCTGCGTCGACGGACGCCCCGTACCGCTGCGGCCGGGCGACACGTACGCCGGGACGATCGTCGAACGCAGCGACGCGCTCGGAATCGTCATCATGCGCACCGCGGCCGGAGCCGCGGTCTCGCTCGCGCTCGTCGAACTCGGAGCGGAACTGCGCGACCCGCGCCGCGTCGATCGCGAATTGCGTCTCGGCAACGAACTCGAGATCGGGCTGCATGCCGATCGCCGCCCGAAGCTCGTCGTACGGTCCGAAGGGACGGCGACGGTGCAGCGCGCGTAGCGATCGTGACGATCCACCTCAACCCTCGCATCGCACGTTCGGCGATGGCGACGGTGCTTCTCTCACTGCCGAGCGTCGCGACGGCGACGTGCGTTCCCATACCGAAGCCGACCGCCGATGCCGTCATCTCGCCGAGCGCGTTCTGGTCGAACGGGACGATCTCCGGAACGCCGGCCGTCGCGATCGTGAACTACAGCGGGGGAACCGGCGCGGCGTTCGACGTCATCGTGTATTACTACGGTACCGCGGCCGTCGAATCGACGACCATCCCCGCGACGACGGGCGGCGACAAGATCGAAGCGTTCTTCGATCGCGATCGGCTCCTCACGTACAATGCGGTGTACGGCCCGGGCGACGCGGGTTGCTGCGCCTCACGAGAAGCCGTACAACGGTTCGCACTCGTGAAGCACGGATTCGAGACGAAACTTCATCGCGAACTTTTGACCTACGTGAGGAACCCTCGCCCGACGGACGCCGAGCAGTGTTCCGACGGGCTGACGAGTTCGCGCAAACTCGAAAACGAACGCCGTTTCGCGAACGCCGTACGCGCCGCGGCGAGACGACCGTCGAACGTTCCGTAACGCGACGGCGACGTCCGAAGCGGCCTCAAGATCAGACGCGTGCGTCGGCGGGACGCTCGAGCGGGAGGGGCATCTGCTGCTGGCCGCCGCGCGCGCGCGACCCGCGCGAACGCGGCGCGAAGCGCAGGTAGACGATCGGCACGATCAGGAGCGTCAGAAAGAGCGAACTCGTCAGGCCGCCGATGACGACCGTGCCGAGCGATCGTTCGGCTTCCGAACCCGGATCGAGCGCGAGCGCGAGCGGCAGCATCCCCGCGATCATCGCGAGCGTCGTCATCACGATCGGCCGAAAGCGTTCGAGCGCGCTCTCACGAACGGCGTCGATCGCATCCATCCCGTTCGCGCGCAGGCGGTTCGCGAAATCGACGAGCAGGATGCCGTTCTTCGAGACGAGTCCGACGAGCAGCACCGATCCGATGAAGCTAAAGAGGTTGAGCGTTTGGTGCGTTAGCGCGAGCGCGCCGAGGGCACCGACGACGGCGACCGGGACGCTGAACATGATCACGAACGGCGTGCGATAGCTGTCGTAGAGCGCGACCATCAACAGATAGACGAGCGCGATCGAGAGCACGAGCGAGACGCTCATGCCGAGGATCGTATCGCTGACGTTCTGCTGATTGCCGCCCGTGACCGGCGCGACCACGATATCGCTCGGCAGATGCAACGCCGCGACGTTGCGATTGAACGCGTTTTGAACGTTCGAGAGCGCGGTCTGGCCGACGACGTTCGCGCCGACGTAGACGACGCTGCGGCGATTGATGCGCGCGATGAGCGGCGGCGCGGGCGAATTCACGATGCGCGCGACGTCGCCCACGTGGACGATCCCGCCGCCGTTCGCGCGGATCGGGATCGCTCCGATCGCCGCGAGATCGGTCTGATCGCGCTCGGGATAGATGACCTGCACGTCTTCGAGGCCGTTCGCGCCCGTGAACTGCGTCGCGATGACGCCGCCGAACGCGGCGCGGACCGCCGTCGATGCGGTCCCGATCGAGACGTCGAGCGCGCGCGCCTTGTTGCGATCGAATTCGATGTCGACTTGCGGCGAAACACCGGTCGAGGTCGTCGTCACGTTCGTCGCACCGGCCGCGCGTCGCATCGCGTCCGCAACCTGCGGCGCGTAGGTGTCGGGGTCGCGCGTTCCGGTCGCCGTGATGACCTCATCGATCGGCTGCGCGATCCCGCCCGAGGTATCGGTCGCCGGGATCGCGACGATCTGCGCCGCGGGGACGGCCGCGCGGGCCCGGCTCAGGATGTCGTCGCTCCACGACTGCGTGTCGGCGAGCGCGCTCGGCTTGAGAAAGACGTGCACCTGACCGATCGTGCCGTCTTGCACGTAGCCCGGCAGATTGCCGACGTAGGCGCCCGCAAGCGCCGTCTCGGCCGAGACGACGGAACTCGCATCGACGATGCGTTCGATCGCGAGGATCCCGGTGCGCGTGGTCGCGAGCGGCGTGCCGTTCGGATAGGTCGCGGTGATGTAGACCTCGCCGCGCTGCACGGGCGGGATGTATTCGAAGCCGACGATGCCGAGCGGCACGAGCGCGAACGCGAACACGACGGCGAGCAGCGAGCAGCCGAGCACGAGCGTCTGATTGCGCAGCGCCCACCCGAGCGCGCGATGCGCGTACCAGTCGCGCACGCGTTCGAAGCCGGCCGTAAAGCGATCGATGAGCCACCACGGCCGCCACGTCGAGAGGAGCGACCAGCGGCCCGCGAGCGACGGCGTGATCGTAAACGAAACGAAGAGCGAGGTCAGCGTCGCGACCGTCACGACGAGCCCAAACTCGCGTAGGAACAGCCCGACCGTCCCCGGCAAAAACGAGATCGGCAAGAAGACGACGACGTCGACGAGCGTGATTACGATCGCCGCGACGCCGATCTCGGTGCGGCCGCGAATCGCCGCGTCCTGCGGATCTTCGCCGCTCGCGTAGTGCCGTTCGATGTTCTCGAGCACGACGATCGAATCGTCGACGAGGATGCCGATGATCAGCGTCATCGCGAGCAGCGAGACGGTATCGAGCGTGAAGTTCGCGAGGTGCATCGCCGCGAGCGTCACGAGCAGCGACGTCGGGATCGCGACCATCACGACCACGGCGTTGCGCCACGAGCGCAGGAAGAAGAGCATCACGAGGCCCGTGAAGACGATCCCCTCGACGAGCGTCCGCACGACGCCCGAGAGCTGCTCTTTCGTGTACGTCGATTGCACGTTGAGGACGTCGAAGCGCACGTTGGGATACGCGCTCTGCAGCGCGGGAAGCTCGGCGAGCACGGCCGTCGAGGCATCGACCTCGCTCGTGTTCGAGGCCTTCTGCACGTCGAGCGCGATGCTCGGCCGCCCTTGCGTGAACGCGTAGACGCGCTGCGGCTCGTAGGCGCTCTTGACGCTCGCGACGTTGCCGATGTTGAAGAGCTGTTGCGATTGCCCGAACGCGCTCGCACCGTCGGTCGTCGTCGCGGTGCTCGTCCCCGAGAGCAGCAGCCCCGCGACCGAGGCCGGCGTCGTGACGTCGCCGCGAATGTCGATGTTCGTCTCGCGGTCGGCGCCGTAGGCGATACCGCCCGGCGCGCGGACATTGTTATTCGCGATCGCCGTGGTCACGTCGTTGAGCGTGAAGCCCGATGCCGAGAGTTTGTTCGGATGGATGTTCACCTGGATCGACGGCGTGACGGCGCCGTTGCTCTCGACGAACGAGACGCCCTTGACCTGTTCGAGCGAGGGCACGATCTTATTCGTCACGAGCGACGAGAGCGCGCCCTGCTCCATCGTCGTCGAACTCGCAACGAGCGAGACGACGACGGCCTGACTCGGATCGTAGATCGAGACGGTCGGCGCCTGTAAATCCGTCGGCAGCTGACGCTGCGCGTTGTTCACGCGGCCCTGCGTCTGCACGAGGTCGCTATTGACGTCGGAGTTGAGCGCGAAGCGCACGACGATCGTCGCCTGCCCCGGCTGGATCGCGGTCTCGATCGAATCGAGATCGGGCGCTCCCGCGATCTGATCTTCGAGCGGCAGCACGATCGCATCGCGCAACTCCGAGGTCGAGGCGCCCGTATAGGTGACGAGCACTTCGATCGTCGGTACGTCGTAATTGGGATACTGCTGTTTGACGAGCGTGAAGGCCGAGATCGTGCCGGCGAGCAGCACGAGCGAGATCAGAACCGTCACGAGCGTCGGTCGCCTGACGAAGAGGGCGGTGAGCGTCATGCGCGGGCCTCGGCGAGTGCGGCCGGCGGCAGCGCCGCGGGCTCGGGGTCGATCGGTTGCGGGTGTCTCGGCGCGAACCAGACGAAGGCGATCGGTACGACGACGAGCGTCAGCACGAGCGAACTCGTGAGGCCGCCGATGACGACGATGCCGAGCGAGCGGCGCGTCGCCGAGCCCGGATCGAGCGCGAGCGCGAGCGGCAGCATCCCCGCGATCATCGAGAACGTCGTCATCACGATCGGCCGAAACCGCTCTTGCGCGCTCTCGCGAATCGCGGCGTAGCGATCTATACCGCGCCGGATCCGATGGTTCGCGAAATCGACGAGCAGGATGCCGTTCTTCGAGACGAGCCCGACGAGTAGTACCATGCCGATCAGCGAGAAGAGATTGAGCGTCTGCCGCGTCAGCGCGAGCGAACCGAGCGCGCCGACCGATGCGACCGGGATCGCGAACATGATGATGAACGGCAGCCGGTAGCTATCGTAGAGCGCCACCATCAACAGGAACACGAGCGTGAACGAGAGCGCGAGCGAGACCCCGAGACCGTTCACGGTATCGGAGAGATTCTGGCCGTTGCCGCCCGCGTTCGGGATGACCTGAACGCCCTGCGGCAAGTTCAACGCCGCGACGCGTTTGAGAAAATTCTGCTGCACGATCGAGAGCGTCGCGCCCGGTTGGACGTTCGCGCTGACGTGCACGACCGTCTGGCGATTGACGCGCGACATCAGCGGCGAGTTCGGATTCTCGACCAGCTTTGCGATATCGCCGACGTAGGCGATGCTCCCCTTCGCGGTGCGGATCGGGATGTGCAGGATCCCGCTCGTCGTCGTCTGCGCGCTCTGCGGATAGATGACTTGCACGTACTGTGTTCCGCGGCTCGTCTCGAACTGCGCCGCGAGCGACCCGCCGTACGCCGCGCGGACCGCGTTCGCGGCGGTCGCGATATCGATGTCGAGCGCGCGGGCACGTTCGCGATCGAACTCGACGTCGACCTGCGGATCGAGCTTCGAGGTCGAGTCGTTCGCGTTGAGACTCCCCGGGGTCGCTTTGAGCGCCTGCAAGACTTTACCGGCATACTTTTCGGGCTCGTCGTCGGCCGAGATGATGTTGAAATCGATCGGCTGCGCGTTCCCGCCGCCGGACCCGGTCGCGGGGATCGCGACGGGCTTCGCGAGCGGATACTCGCGGGCGGCGAGCCGATTGAAGATGCCGACGTATTGCGTCGTCGTCTTCGTTGGATTCGCAACGAGGAACACGTGCACCTGACCGACGGCACCTTCGGTCAGGCCGCCGCCGAAGCCCGACTGATAGGAGCCCGCCGTCGCGACGAGCCGCTGCACGTCTTTGAAGTGCGAGATCTGCTGCGCGAGCCGGGCGATCGCCGCGTTGGTCGTCGTGAGCGGCGTCCCGCTCGGGAACGTCAGCTGCAGAAAGAGTTCGCCGCGATCGACCGCCGGGATGAATTCGAAGCCGACCAAGCCGAGCGGCACGAGCGCGATCGAACCGGCCGTGAGCGCGAACGCGAGGACCGCGACGACGACCTTGTGGCCGAGCGCCCAATTCAGGATGCGGTCGACGTACAGCCGCCGCGTCCACTCGAACGCGCGCGTGAACGCATCGACGATCCCGGGCGGTTTCCACGTCGAACGCAGCGACCAATTGCCCGCGAGCGCCGGGGTCACGGTAAACGACACGAAGAGCGACGTGAGCGTCGCGACGACGACGACGAGCCCGAACTCCGCGAGAAAGCGCCCGACCGTCCCCGGCAGGAATGCGATCGGCAAGAAGACGACGACGTCGACGAGCGTGATCACGAGCGCGGCCGCGCCGATCTCCGCGCGGCCGAGGATCGCGGCCGTCTGCGGCGCTTCGCCGTCGTCGTAATGACGTTCGGTATTCTCGAGCACGACGATCGAATCGTCGACGAGGATGCCGATGATGAGCGTCATCGCGAGCAGCGAGATCGTGTCGATCGTGAAGTTCGCGAGCCGCATGACGAACAGCGTGACGAGCAGCGACGACGGGATCGCGATCAGCACGACGACGGCGTTGCGCCACGAGCGCAAGAAGAACAGCATCACGAGGCCGGTGAAGAGGATCCCCTCGCCGAGCGATTTGTAGACGCTGTTGAGTTGCTGCTGGGTGTACTTCGCGGCGACGTTGAGCTGCTTGATCTCGATCGCCGGATACTCGGCCTGCAATTTCGGCAACGCGGCGAGGACGTTCTGCGACGCCGCGATCTCGCTCGCGCCGGTCGCTTTCTGCACGGCGAGATTGATCGCGAGCGACGGCCCGACGTACGAATACACGCGCTTGGGTTCGTAGCCGTTCGTGACGTCGGCGACGTCGCCGATGCGCAGCACGCGCGTCGCTTCGCTCCACGGATTGAGCGTCGAACTCGCGGCCCCGGTCGACGCGCTCCCCGAGCCGCCGGACGTCGACGAGACGCTTCCCGACGAACTCGAAGAACTCGAAGAGCCGGACGAGCTCGAACTCGACGACGCGTTCGACGAGCTCCCGGTCGTCGTTCCGGACGAACTCGTCGTCGTGGTCGCGAAGCTGGACGCCGCGGGCGACGGCGTCGCGGCGACCGTCGCCGAGCTCGCCGCGGTCGTCGCCGAAGCGCTCGGGCTGGCGGACGTCGCGGCGCCCGTGGCAGTCGTGCTCGTCGACCCGGTGGCGGTCCCCGAGCCCGTATCGGAGGCCGTCGTCGAGGTCGCGCTCGGCGTCGCCGACGACACGCCCGTCTGCGTGACGCTCGTGGTCGTCGACGCGCCGATCGCCGTCGCCGTATTCTGGCTCGCGCTCGAGGCCGAGGCGTTGGTCGTGGACGAATTCGAGACGCTTGCGGCCGTCGAGCCGGCGACCGACGTGGAGGTGTTGAGGGTGCTCGACCCGCTCCCGCCCGCCGCGGTCGCCGCGGTCGGCGTCGCAGCCGCGCTCACCGTCGACCCGCCCGCGACCGCCGACGACGTCGCCGCCGTCCCGCCGCTCGACGACGTTCCCGGGCTCACGAGCCCCGATCCGCCCTGCGGGCCGCTGAGATTCGCCGCGCCCGTGGTCCCGGCGGCCGCCGCGTAAAGCGGGAGATCCGCGACCTGGACCGGATCGCGAACGTCGCCGCGGACGTCGATCGACGTCTCGCGCGCGGCGCCGTATGCGATCCCGCCCGGCGCGCGAACGTTGTTATTCCCGATCGCCGAGACGATGTCGCCGAGCGTGAAGTTCTCGGCATCGAGCGTGTGCGGATGGACGACGACCTCGATCGCGGGCGTGACCGTGCCGCCTGCGTTGACGTTCGAAACGCCTTGGACTTGCTCGAGTTCGGGGACGATGTTGTTCGTGACGATCGCCGAGAGCGCCGCGGCGTCGAGCGTCTTCGAGGTCGCGGAGAGCGTGACGACGACCGTCTGGGCCGGATCGAACGTGCGTACCTGCGGCGAGCTCAGGTCGGTCGGCAGAACCGAGCGCGTCGATTGCACGCGGCGCTGCACCTCGACGAGATCGCTCGTCTGATTCGAGCCGAGCGCGAACGTCACGCTGATCGTCGCCTGACCCTGCTGGATCTGCGTCGACATGTGATCGAGATCGGGCGCCCCCGCGATCGCGTCTTCGATCGGCTTGACGATCGCGTCGCGAATCTCGGTCGTCGACGCGCCCGGATACGAGAGCGAGACCTGCATCGTCGGAAAATCGATGTTCGGAAATTGCTGCTGCACGAGGCCGGCGAACGCGATCGCGCCCGCGATGATGACGAGCGCGCAGAAGACGACGACGAGCGACGGCCGGCGGACGAAGAGCCGCGTCAGAGGCACCGCTTAGCGCTCGCTGATCTTCTGACCGTTCGTGAGCCCGAGCTGGCCGTTCGTGACGATCGTATCGTCCGCGGTGACGCCCGAGACGATCGAGGTCGTCCCGGCGGAGCCGAGGTCCTTGACGTGCGCGACCACGGCCTTGTCGTCGCGATCGACCATCAGCGTCGTATGCGAATCGTCCAGAAACGCGGTGCTCGGCACGGCGACCCCGCTCACTTTGGGAAGCTCGACGACGGCGGTCACGGGGATCCCCGCCTGCAACGTGAGCTTCGGGTTCTGCAGCAGCGCCTTGACCGTGAAGTTCGTCGAGCCCGGCTGAACCTGCCCGAGCACGGCGACGATGTTGCCGCCGAAATGCCGGCCCGACCGGTCGTCGCCCGCGCTCACGCTGACCTTGGCACCGTTCGGGATCGCGAACACGTCGGAGCTCGACGCATTGAGCGTCGCGTAGACGCGCGAGAGTTCTTGGACGGTGAAGATCGTCCGGCTGCCGGGGTATTCGCCCGGATTGAGGTTGCGGTTGATCACGACGCCGTCGACGGGCGAGTAGATCGTCGCGTGCGAGATCTGCGCGCGAATCTGATCCTCTTGCGCGCGCGACGAGGACGACGACGCGGCGGCCGACTCGATGTTCGCGGCCTGCAGGCCGGAGGCGGGCGAGCTGCCGTTCACGTTCGCGTTCGTGATCGCGGACGAGAGCGCGGCCTGCCGAGCGAACGCCGGCCTGAGCGTTCGCGACCGTCGTCTCCTGCTGCACGTATTGCTGCTGCGAGAGATAGCCTTGCGTGACGAGCTGCCGATAGCGGGCGGCGTCGCTGTTCGCCTGCTTCAACGTCTGCTCGTTTTGGCGCAGCGTCGCGCGCGCTTGCGTGACGGCGTCGGGGTTTTGGCCGTAATTGAGATCGGCCGTATATTTCGCCTGCGCGACGCGGGCGTCGTCGGATTTCGTGAGACTGATCTGCGCGGCGAGATTCGCCTCGAGATCGGTCGTATCTTGAACGGCGAGTACCTCGCCCTTGTGGACGACGTCGCCCTCGTTGACGTTGACCCGCAGCGTCGGCTCAGAGAGCGAACCCGTGATCGCGATGTTCTGGTACGGCGCGATGATCCCGGCGAGGGTCAGCGTCGGCGTGACGGACCCCGCGCGCGCCGCGGTCGTCGCGATCGGGACCGGCGCCGCCGAGGCGCGCGCACGGCCGTGCGTGCCCGCGGCCTTTTGGCCGCAGCCGGCGAACGTGACGGCGAGCGCGCAGCCGAGCGCGACGGAAACGAACGTCTTCATGCGAGCTTCGAGCTTACGGGCCGAACCTGGAGACGTGCTGTGAGCGCGGATGCTCTCATCAAACTCGCACCGCCGAAGGCCGGCTGAAACTGCGCTCGTGCCACGCATCGGCGACGGCCAGGCGCATCCGCTCGATGAAGTGCTCGCGATTGAAATCGAGCGCGTGGCGGCGAATCGATTCCGAGTCGATGCTGAGGTCTTCGAAGCGGCGTAGTGCATCGGTAAAGCTTTCGACCGTTTGTTCGGCCGCAAGTACCCCCGTGACGCCCTCGACGACCGTATCGAGCGCGCCGCCCGCGCCGTACGCGACGACCGGCCGCCCGCAGGCGTTGACCTCGAGCGGCGTCATGCCGAAATCTTCGTATTGCGGGAAGAGCAGCGCGCGCGCGCCGCGCATCAGCGAGCGCAGTTCCTCGTCCGTGACGTGCCCGAGCGCCTGCACGTGGCGCGGGACGGGCGAGAGCGCCGACCGGCCCCCGACGACGACGAGCTTGTGCCCGAGTTCGCCCGCCGCCGCGATCGCGAGATCGATGCGCTTGTACGGGACGGGCCGCGACGCGACGAGATAGTAATCGCCGACCTCGCCGCCCGGCGTGAAGAACTCGGTATCGATCGGCGGATGCAAGAGCTCGCTCTCGCGGCGATAGTAGGTCGCGATCCGGCGCTGCGTCGTCGTGCTGTTGGCCACGAAGCGATCGACCCGATCGGCCGTGACGGCGTCCCAGACGCGCAAGTGCGAGAAGAGTGACGCGGCCGCGGGCCGCAGCGGCGCCGGGAGCGTCGCGAGTTCCGGGACGGTCCGCTCCCAGAGCGCGCGCATCGGCGTGTGGCAGTAGCAGACGTGGAGTTGATCCGCGCGCGTGAGGACGCCCTTCGCGACCGAGTGATGCGACGAGACGACGATGTCGAACGCGGAGAGGTCGAACGATTCGATCGCGCTGCGATAGAACGGCAAGAAGAACCGATGCCGCTTCGTCGCCTGCGGCAAGCGGCCGAGCCACGACGACGTGATCCGCGAGGCGAGCCGCGCGGGCCCGGTCTCCGCGGAATAGAGCAGCGCGAAGATCGGCGCGTCCGGGAACGCGTCGGCGAGCGCTTCGACCACGCGTTCCGCGCCGCCGCGCTGCACGAGCGGATCGGAGACGATCGCGATCCGAGGAGACTTAGGCACGGACGACCTCACGCAGGATGGTGGCGATGCGCTCGCCGTGGAGCGATGCGTCGAAGAACCTCGCGTGCTCGCGGCACGCTGCGGCGAGCGAGCCGCGAGCGCCCGGTTGCAGCAGCGCGACGACGGCCTCCGCGAACGCGGCCTCGTCGTTCGCCGGGACGACGCGGCCGCTGCGGCCCTCGGCGATCGCCTCGGGCGTCGAACGAGACGGTCGGGACGCCGCAGGCCGCGGCCTCGATGATCGAGCGCCCGAACGGCTCCGCGCGCGAGGTGTTGCAATTGACGTCGAGCGCGGCGAACGCGGCGCGTGGATCGTCCTGCCAGCCGACGAAGTGGAGCCGCTCGACGAGCCCGAGTTCTGCCGCGAGCGCGCGCAATTCGTCCAGGAAATCGGCGTCGCGAAAGACGGGCGCACCGACGATCGCGAAATGCGCGCCCGTCCGAGCGGCCACCTCGGCCGCGATACGCAGGAAGCGATCGTGACCCTTCCAGCGGTTGATGCGGCCGACGAGTCCGACGAGCGGAACGTCCTGCGGCAGGCCGAGGGTCGGGGGGG
>CAZZYZ010000006.1:12242-36038 GCA_964658425.1 Vulcanimicrobiota bacterium
CGTACGCCGAGAGATCGAGCGGATTCGGCACGACGGTCGTGTTCGGCAGCGCGAGCGAGGCGGCGACGGCCTCCGAGATCGCGACGCGGCGAACCGTACACGCGCCGCCGACGAGCCGCAACAGATCGCGCGCGCGGCCGTCGAGGATGTCGCGCAGGTGCATCACCGCGGGGATCCGCGCGAGTTTCGCGGCCGGGGTTCCGAGGACGTGCGCCTTCACGGTGTTCGTGTAGACGACGTCCGGCGCGAGGCGTTTGTATGCCGCCGCGAGCCGCGGCAGCATGCGCAGCGTGCCGAGCGCGGCCGAGAGCGCGAGGCGCTCGCGCTGCACCGCCATCACGTCGCTGCCGAGCGCGACGATCTCGACCGCGAACCCGCGCTCTCGTAATTCGCGCGCGTACGCGCCGTCCTCGAAGAGCACGACGATCGGCTCGATGCCCGACGGAAGATGCGAGAGCAACAACTGCATGCTGCGCTCGGCGCCGCCCGCGGCCTCACCGCTCTGTCCGACGAATGCGACGCGCATCTCGCCGCCTACAATCGCTCGACGAGATAGCCTTGCAGCGCCTCGGCTGCGACGCGTTCCTGGCGCATCGAATCGCGTTCGCGAACGGTCACCGTGCCGTCCTCGAGCGATTCGTAATCGACCATGATGCAGTACGGCGTGCCGATCTCGTCCTGACGGCGGTAGAGCTGACCGACGTTCCCTTCGTCGTACGTCGTCCGCGCGTGCGGTCGCAGCGCACGTTCGATCGAGCGCGCGCGCTCGACGAGTTCGGGTTTGTTGCGCGCGAGCGGGAAGACGCCGACCTGAACGGGCGCGATCTTCGGATGGAAACGCAACACGACGCGCGCCGTCGTCTTTCCGGTTTCGGCATCCGTGACGCTCTCCGCGTCGTAGGCGTCGACGAGCATCGTGAGCGTCGTGCGATCCATGCCGGCCGAACTTTCGATCAGGATCGGTGTGTACCGCGATTTCGACGCCTCGTCGAAATACGTGAGATCCTTTCCGGAGAGCTTCATGTGCGCGTCGAGATCGTAGGTGCCGCGATGCGCGATCGATTCGAGTTCGCCCCAGCCCCACGGGAAGAGATACTCGACGTCGGTCCCGGCCTTCGCGTAGTGCGGCCGTTCCTTGTCGCTCAGCGTATAGAAGCGCAAGCGGTCCTCGCGAACTCCATAATCGCTGTACCATTTCTTGCGCGCCGCGACCCACTCGTCGTAGCAGGCGACGTCGTTGCCGTCGTCCGGCACGAAATACTCGAGTTCGGCCTGTTCGAATTCGCGCATCCGGAACGTGAAGTTGCCGGGCGTGATCTCGTTGCGGAACGACTTCCCGATCTGCGCGATCCCGAAAGGCGGCTTCTTGCGCGCGGTCTGATACACGTTCTTGAAATTCACGAAGATGCCCTGAGCCGTCTCGGGCCGCAGGTACGCGCGCGACGCCGAATCTTCCATCGGCCCGACGCTCGTCTGCATCATGAGATTGAAATCGCGCGGCTCGGTGAAGCTGTCCTTCGATCCGCAATCGGGGCACTGCGCGAGCGACGGCAGATGATCGGCGCGAAAGCGATGCTTGCAGACCTTGCAATCGACGAGTTTGTCGGTGAATTGCGCGACGTGGCCCGACGCGACCCACGTGTTCGGGTGCATGACGATCGACGAATCGAACGCGACGACGTCGTCACGGAGTTCGACCGTCTCGCGCCACCACGCGGCCTTCACGTTGCGCTTGAGCACCGCACCGAGCGGTCCGTAATCGAAGAAGCCGCCGATCCCGCCGTAGATCTCGCTCGACTGAAAGATGAATCCGCGCCGCTTCGCGAGTGCGGTTATTTCTTCCATCGTCACGCGAGGCTGTTCGGTCGTCGTCATATCGATGACGTTCAACGGGTCGAGAAAGAACGACCTTTCACGAGGCCGCGCTCGGCCGTTTCCCGGAGTAGCGACGGCCGCGCCACGCGACGCCGCGTCCCGAGAGCACGCACCACGCGGAGTTCGCGGAGATCGCGGCGAGCAGCGCCGTGCCGAGCGGCTGCAGGTACGCCGACGACTGCGAGATCCCGACCATCCGCACGCCGCGCCACGAGGTCGCGATCGTCGCGAGCGTGGCGGCCGCCGCTTCGCATGCCTCGAGCGGCCGCCGCCGCGCGATCGCGCGCAGCGTCAACAGCGGCGGTGCGCTCAGTACCGCGAGAAACGCGACCCCGCCGAGCAGTACCGGAACGTTGCCGTGCGCGCCCGTGAAGACGTTCTTCGTGAAGCCGTTCCAGATCTCGCCGAGCGAGTGATACATCCGCACGCGCGCGAGCCGCGAGCCACCGCCGAGCACGTAGCGAAAGCGCCCGTCCGCCTTGAGGCGCCGCGCGAATTCGACGTCTTCGACGATCTCGCCGCGCAGCGCCGCGTGCCCGCCGAGCGCCTCGTACGCGGAGCGATCGACGAGGATGTACTGCCCGTTCGCGAGCGCGCGCCGCGGCCGCGTCGGATCGTTGATCTCGGCGAGCGTCCCCGATGCGAAGAGGATGATCCCAAGGATCGCCGGCAGCGCCGCGCGTTCCCAGAACGTACCGAGCTCCTGACCCGTGCAGATCGAGAGCGCGTCCGAACGCGACGCGAGCGCGAAACGCAGCGCCGACGCCGCTCCGGCCGGCGCGTGCACGGAATCGGCATCCGTGAACAGCAGCCACGCTCCGGTCGCCGCCCGCGCACCCTGGTCGAGTGCCCACGGCTTCCCGATCCAGCCATGCGGTAGCGGCTCGCCCGTGACGACGCGGAGGTTCGAGAACTCGTTCGCGAGTCGGGCGAGGATCCGCGGCGTCGCGTCCGTCGAGCGGTCGTCGACGACGATCACCTCCGCATCGACGTATCGCTGCGATACGAGCGACCGCACGCACGCCTCGATCGAGCGCTCTTCGTCGCGCGCCGGGACGACGATCGAGAGCCTCGGCAGCGTCTCGCGCGGGCGCCGATCGACGAGCGGTATCTCGAACCAGCTCGCCGCGAAGGTCGCCGACCGCACCGCAAACGCGAGGACCGTAAGCGACGTGAGCCGAGCGAACGCATCGATGAGCACGCCCGACGGATTCACGATCGCATCGACCGTTTCCGCGAGCGGTCGGCGCTTTCGTTTCGCGATCGAACGGCGGTATGCGAGCACGCGGGCGTTCCGTATTCGTCGCGATGCGTCTGCAGATAACGGTCGGTGAATGGGATGCGAACTCGATCTTCCCCGGCAACGGCGACCAGACGATCGACTTTCGAATCAGCGTGCTGCGGATCGAACTGAGATCCGGCGTCGTGCGGACGTTCGAAGCTCACTTTCGGTACGGCCTTCGCGACCGCTTCGAGCACGCGAGCCGCTCGAACGGATACCGAATCGACGCTTGCGACGACGGCGTTTATCTTCTCGTACAGCGTCTGCCAGAGCGGCTGGTCGCCGATTGATCTCGAGCGCGAGTGCGAGCGTCTCGGACGCCCCGAGCTCACGGAGCTCGCGGACGAGGACGGTCTTCCCCATCCCGCGTTGACCGACGAGAACGATCGGTACGGCCGCGGATCGGGCGATCGAACGACGAACCGCTTCGCACATCGCCGAAAGCTCCGGTTCGCGGCCTACGCTACGATGCAACGAGGCGTTCGCTGCATCCGGGTTCGAAGCGGAACTGAAGATCATGCCGTCGCTCCGGGACGATATCTTCGGGCTCGCGCCGGGCGAGGCGGCCGTCATCCGTAACTTCGGTGGCCGGGTCACGCCCGCGACGCTCGGCGGTCAGTTCGGCCCCGACTGGAATCTCATCGTGCTCCATCACACCGATTGCGGCATCGCGAGCCTGAAGAGCTCTCCGGACCTGCTCGCCGCGTATTTCGGCGTGCCGACTACCGACCTCGATGCGTTCGCGATCGACGCTCCCGAGAAATCGGTCGCGGTCGACGTCGCGGCGCTCAGGGCGAATCCGCGTTTGCCCGGCGGCTTTCGCGTGACCGGACTCGTATACGACGTCGCGACCGGCCGCATCGACGTAATGGTCCCCTCCGCGCTGCTGCGCCCCTAACTCAACGGCGCTGCGATCCGAGCGAACGCGTTCCGATCGATCTCTCAGACGAGCGCGAGCCGGTCGAGCGAACCTAACCCGCCTTCGCGCGCGGCTGCGTTTCGGCACGCAGTTGCCCGCAGGCGGCCGCAATATCGCGGCCCATCGGCGTGCGGACCGTCGTCGGAACCCCGGCTGCGGTGAGGACCGCTTGGAACGCGCGGATGCGCTGTTCGGCGGAGCCGTGCAACGGCGCATCGGGCGTGGCGTTGTACGGGATGAGATTGACATGATAGAGATGCCCGCGCATCAATCGCGCGAGCGCTTTCGCGGAGATATCGTCGTCGTTGACGCCCTCGAGCATTACGTATTCGAAAAACACTTTGCGATGCGTCTTCTCGACGTAGCGTTCGCACGCGTGCATCAGATCGGCGATCGGAAAACGCCTGTTGACCGGCATGATCTCCGAGCGCTGCGCATCGGTCGGCGCGTGCAGCGAAATCGCGAGATTCACCTGAATGCCCTCATCCGAGAAGCGTTCGATCTGCGGCACGAGCCCGACCGTCGAGATCGTGATGTGCCGAAACCCGAGCCCAAACCCGTGCGGATCGTTGAGCAGCCGCACCGCATCCATCACCGCATCGTAATTATGAAACGGCTCGCCCATCCCCATGAACACGATGTTCGTAATCTTCTTCCCGCGCGTCGCAAGTTCGCGCGCAAAGAAGCGCGCCTGATCGAAGATCTCGACCGCATCCAGATTACGTGTAAACCCCGCCTGCCCGGTCGAACAGAACGCGCACTTGAACGCACAGCCCGCCTGACTCGAAATGCAGACGGTCGTCCGATCGCCGTAGTGCTCCATCAGCACCGCCTCGACTTCGTTCCCGTCATGCAGCCGAAAGAGCCCCTTCGCCGTCTGCCCGTCGTTCGAACGCAAGATCGTGACCGGCGCGACCGACTCGAGCTCGAATCCCGCCTCGCGTAACCGGACGCGCGTCGCCGTCGGCAACACGCTAATCGCCTCGATCTCCGGCACGAGCTCCTTCGTCGCCGCGCGATAGAGCTGCCCGAGCCGATAGCCCTTCAGCCCCAAGGCATTCGAAAGCTCGCTCGGCCCGGACAAACCCGCGCGTTTCGCCTTCTTTTCGAGCCAAATATCCTGGGCCGTCGCGATCACAAGAATCCCATCATATCACGACCCTGCCCGCCCGGTCACGCCGGCGAACCGTCAGATCCCGCGCCCCCAACACCGCTCCAACCTACGCGTCGAAAAGCCCAGGCTGCTCGATCGGCGTTTCCTCGACCGCCTCCGGCTCGGTCGGCGCGTCGAGCTTGGCGCGGACCGCTTTGAGATCGGCCCACACGAGTCGTTTCGAAGACTCGAGCTCGCCGCCCGTCATACGGAGCAGATACGCCGGATGATAGGTCGCGATCGTCGCGATGCCGTTCGGCCCGTCGAACCACTGCCCGCGCTGTTTGCTGATCGAGAATTTCGCGCCGAGGAACGTCTTCGCCGCCGGTGCCCCGAGGCACAGGATCGCGCGCGGCCGGACGATCTCGATCTGCTCGTCGAGGTACGGCCGACAGTTCGCCATCTCGTCGGGGGTCGGCGGGCGATTGCGCAAACGCACGCCGTCGTCGAGGGTCGGCCGACACTTCACGGTATTGCAGATGAAGACGTCCTCGCGAGCGATCGAGATCGCCGCGAGCATCTTCTCGAGCAATTGCCCCGCGCGCCCGATGAAGGGCCGGCCCTGCCGATCTTCCGTCTCGCCCGGCCCTTCGCCGACGAGCATGAGCGCGGCGCACGGATCGCCCTCGCCGTAGACCGTTTGCGTGCGCGTCTGCGCGATCGCGCATCGCGTGCAGCGCGCGACCACGGCACTCGCGTTCGCGATCGATCGTTCGCGCGCGGCGCGTTCTGCAATGCTCACGAGATGCCGCCTTCGGGAACCGGGTCGAGGACGACGGCGATGCCGAACGCGCGGACGATCGTCGCGCCGTCGCCGCGTTCGCGCGCGTCGAAACGCAGCCGCACGATGCCGTTCGCGCCGAGGCGTTCGGCGCACTCCGTGAGCGCCGCGAGCGATTCGCGCCGCGCACGTTCGCCCTCCGGCAGAAACTCCGCGGGCGTCAGCCCGACGAACGCGCCGATCGAGCGGAACGTCGCACGCAAGAGATTGCGCGGCACGATCGCCTCGCCGCCGACGTCGCCGAGCGATTCGACGATCGTAAAACCCGAGAGCCGATCGAACGTCACGACCGCTTCCGGCGCGATCATCCGCGCCGCACCGCGCGCGCCGCACCGACGCCGAACGCCGCGAGCGCGAGGGCCGCGAGCAGATAGCGCCCGACGAGCGCGACGACGAGCGCCGCGTACCACAGCCGGCCGTGGTGCTTCACCCAATAGCGGCGCCGCGAACGCTGCTTGCGCGCCTCGACGTCGTACTGACCGCGCGCGCTGCCCATCCCCTCGTGCACGGCCTCGCTCGCCGGAACGTACCACGTCTCCCAGCCGTCGAGTGCGGCGCGCTTCGCGAGATCGACCTCTTCGTGATAGAGAAAGAAGCGCTCGTCGAACGTCCCGATCTCGTCGAGCATCTCCTTACGCAGCGCGAGCGCGGCACCGATCGCGATATCGACGCGCCGCTGCGTCGCGTGTTTCCAGGCGCGCAGATCGGTGCCGTTTGCGAAGCGCCGCAGCACGGGCCATTCGCCCCACGCGCTCGAGCGCAGATATGCGCCGAGCCACGTATCGAACTCGCCGCACGACTCCTGGATCGTACCGTCGTAATTGTAGATGCGACTGCCCGCGATACCGCAGCGCGGATGCGCGCGCATGAATGCGACGATCTCGCGCAGCGCGCCGTCGCGCAACTCCGCATCGGGGTTGAGCAGAAAGACGAACTCGGCCGTCGCGACCGCGAACGCGCGATTGCACGCCGCGGCGAAGCCGAGGTTCGCGCCGTTCTCGACGATCTCGACGCGGCCGCCGTAGTGCTCGCGCAAGAACGCGCGGCTGCCGTCGGTCGATCCGTTATCGGAGACGATGACGCGCGCGAATTGCGGATCGTCGCGAATCTCCGAGAGCGCGAAGACGGAATCGAGCGCGGTCGCGATCTTCGCGCGATCGTTCCAACACACGACGACGACGTCGATCTGCGCCACCCTTACGGGCCCGCCGTCAGACGCGGACGCTGCTGGAGATACGGCCAGATGAACGTATCGACGTCGCCGTCGAGGACCGCCGTAACGTTGCCGGTCTCGACGTTCGTGCGATTGTCCTTGACCATCGTATAGGGCTGCAGGACGTACGAACGGATCTGCGAGCCCCACTCGTTCGCCCGTCGTTCGCCGCGCACTTCGGCGAGCTTGGCCTCGCGTTCTTCGATCTCGCGCTGCACGAGCTGCGAGCGGAGCATCGTCATCGCGGTCTCGCGATTTTGAATCTGCGATCGCTCCTGCTGCGACGCGGCGATGAGGCCGGTCGGCATATGCGTGATGCGGATCGCGGATTCGGTTTTGTTGACGTACTGACCGCCCGCGCCGCCCGATTTGTACGTCTCGATTTTGAGATCCTCGGGGCGGATCTCGATCGAGATCTTTTCGTCGTGCGCGATCTCGGGCACGACGTCGACCGAGGCGAACGACGTCTGGCGGCGATGCTGCTGATCGAACGGCGAGATACGCACGAGCCGGTGTACGCCGCGCTCGCTTTCGAGCAAGCCGTGTACGTTGCGACCGCGCACGAAGAACGTCACCGATTTGAGGCCGGCTTCTTCGGCGGGGGACTCCTCGGCCACGTGCGTCGCGAAGCCCTTGCTCTCGGCCCAGCGCAGATACATCCGCAGCAGCATCTGCGCCCAATCGGCCGCATCGACGCCGCCCGCACCCGCGTGGATCGAGACGATCGCGCCATGATCGTCGTACTCGCGATCGAAGTTCGCGGCAATCTCGAGCGCATCGACGCGAACGAGCGCCGCCTCGACGAGCGCGTCGACCTCTTCCGCCGCGCCTTCCTCGTCGCCGAGGATCTCGATCGTCTCACGTGCGTCGAGGAGTTGTCGCGCGATCCCGGCGATCTCGTCCGTCTCCAGGCGAAGATCGGCGAGCTGCTTCATCGTCTTCTGCGCGGCGTCGGCGTCGTTCCAAAACGATTCGTCGCGCGTCCGGAGATCGAGTTCGGCTACGCTGCGCGCTTTGCGTTCGTAGTCAAAGACGCTCCTTGAGGCCGGCGAGCCGGTCCTCGAGACGTGCGATGGCGGTCGATTGCGAGTCACTCATGATCGCCTGCGTCCTTCGCTCCGCACCGGACGCGTCCCGTCACTTCGGCTTCTGCAGCATCGGAATGAGCGGCAGCAGCACGAGCGATCCGACCGCGATCCACTTCGAATTGTCCGCATAGGCGAGGACCGACGCTTGCTGCGAGACGAGATGCGCGTAGGAGCCCGCCGAAAACGTAAGCGCTCCGACGGCGTCGAGCGTCCTCCGGGTCGCGACGCCCGAGAGCAGCGTCAGATAGCTGTCGAAATCGTGATCGTAGAGTACGGTGAGCAGCGTCGATGCGAGGGACCCGCCGAGCAGCAGCACGAGCTTGAAGATCGCGATCCCCTGCGCGGTATAGAGCTGCGGCAGCGAACGGATCGTCACGTTCGCGATCGGCGAGAAGAGGCAGGCGAAGCCCGCGCCCTGCATGATGAGCGCGATCGCGAACGTCGCGAAATCGGATTGATACGTCGTCTGCATCGCGAGCAACGCGTACGAGGCCGGGACGAGCAGAAACCCGATCGTGACGGGGATCTTCACGTTGATGAGGTCCGCGTTCACGAGCAGTACCGCGGTCGGCGCGACGAAGACGATCGCGATGATGCGCATCGTCAGCAACGCACCCGCCGTCGAGGGTGGAAATCCGAGTTGCTGTTCGGCGTACTGCAAGAACTCGTTCCCGCCGAAGAGCGGGACGCCGAGCCCGAAGCCGAGCGTACTGCCGACCCAGAGATTGCGGATCGAGAAGAGTCGCAGCAAGATGAAGGCGCGCTCGCCGCGCGAGAGTTCCCACAGCACGAACGCGACGGCCGAGATCGATCCGATCGCGATGTAGGCATCGATCCACGGATCCCACAACCAATCGCGACGTTCGCCGTACGCGGAATCGAATTGAAAGCTGAAGATCGCGACGAAGAAGAGCACGACGCCGACCCAATCGAGCTTCAGGCTTTCATCGGGACCCTTCGCTTCGAGCAGCAACCCGACGACGGCGCCTGCGAACACGGCCATCACGGCATAGAGCGCGAACGCTCCGCGCCAATAGGCGTGGTCGATGAACCAGCCGCCGACGAATTGCCCGGACGCGGCGCCCGAGAGCGAGGTTACCGAGAAGAACGAGAACGCGATCCCGCGCAATTTCGCCGGGAAGAGCGTGAGGACGGTCGCGACCGAGCAAACGAAAAACGTTCCCTGCGCGATCCCTTCGATGCAGCGCCCGATGACGAAGCCGTGCAGCGACCCCGTCAGCGCGAGATAGAGCGACGTCACTCCGAAAAAGAGGTGGCCGAGGCCGAAGACCTGGCGCCGGCCGAAACGATTGATCAGCCACGGCGAGAGCAGGATGATCGTGTAGTAGCAAGCGTTGTAACCGACCGTCGTCCACGAGAGTTCGTCCGCCGTCATGCCGAGCGAGCCGCCGGCGTACGATTGGATCGTTCCGTAGACGCCCGCGAACGACTGATCGATGTAGAGCGAGATCAGGGCGGCGACCATGACGGCCAGCTTCCCGATCGTCACGCCCGGAGCGAGCTCCGTCCGCGTTTCGGGGGTCGAGATCGGGGGGGCGGCTGCAGCCGTCACGTGGTCAAGGTCTCACGTCCGCGATGAAAGTCAAAAAGGCAAAACGTCGCGCGGCCCACGGATGTAGGAGACGATCGCGACGAGCGACCCAAGCACTCCAAACCCGAGGAAGACGAAAGCGATGCGGCTCGGACGGCCGCCCTCGATCGCGGACCGAGCGCCGAGGATCGCCCCCGCGACGAGCGCGACGAGCGCGAAATAGAAAACGGCCGCAGCGAGACCCGCGGCCGCGATCAGCATCCCCGGATCCGACCTATGCCGTCACGCCGTGACAGCGTTTGAATTTTTTCCCCGATCCGCAGGGGCAGATCTCGTTGCGCCCGACCTTCGAATCGCTCTTCGCCGGCTTCGGCGGCTCGCGATCGCCGAGGTTCGTGTGCATCCGGCGATCGACGTCGGCGCCCGGCACCGGACCGAGCAGGCTGCGCGCGTAGGCGGGATCGAGCCGCGATTGCGCGGCGGGCTCCGGGGCGGGCGCGACGGGCTCGGCGCTCGGCGCCGGTGCCGCGTTCGGCGGCGCGAGCGCTCCGGCAGGCAACGCTTCGAATGCGTGCACGTGGCCGTTGCCGTTGGTTCCGATCGCATCGTGCTCGTGCTCGTGGCCCGGTTCGAGCGCCTGCTCGTTGCGCTCGACGACGACGTGGAAGACCTGTTTGATCGCTTCGTCCGCGATGTTGTTCTTGAGATCTTCGAAGATCTCGTAAGCCTCTTTTTCGTACTCCACACGCGGATCTTTTTGGCCGTACCCACGCAACCCGATCCCCGTCTTGAGCGCATCCATCACGTAGAGATGGTCGACCCACAGCCGATCGATGAGCGGCAGCATGATGTACTGCGATTCGATCGCGCGCATGATCTCGGGCGTGAGCTCCGCCTCTTTGGCGTCGTAGGCCGCGACCGCGATCGCACCGAGCTCGCGCTTCATCTCCGCGCGCTCGAGCTTCTCGAGGGCGGCCGCGTCGATGCGTTCGCGGACCGGGAAGACGAGTTCGAGTTCTGTGAGGATCTCTTCGACGTCCCACTCCGAGGGATGGACGTTCTCCGGCGCGTTCTGATCGACGGCCTGCGAAACTTTTTCGTTCAGCGTCTGCAGCATGAAATCGCGCAACGACTCGCCGCGCAGCACGCGGCGGCGTTCGTCGTAAATCACCTCGCGCTGCTTGTTCATGACGTCGTCGTATTCGAGAACCTGTTTGCGGATCTCGTAATTGTGATTCTCGACCTTCGACTGCGCGCGCTCGAACGACCGCGAAATCATCTTCGCTTCGATCGGCGTGTCGTCGGTGAAGCCGACGAGATTCATGATCCCTTGAATCCGCTCGGCACCGAAGAGGCGCATGACCTCGTCTTCGAGGCTGACGTAGAAGCGCGTCGAGCCGGTGTCGCCCTGACGGCCCGCGCGGCCGCGCAACTGATTGTCGATCCGGCGCGACTCGTGACGCTCGGTCCCGATGATGTGCAGCCCGCCGCGCTCCGCGACGCCGTCGCCGAGCTTGATGTCGACGCCGCGACCGGCCATGTTCGTCGCGATCACGACGTTGCCGATTTGGCCCGCGTCCTTGATGATCTCGGCTTCGCGCTCGTGATACTTCGCGTTGAGGACTTCGCACGCGACGCCGCGATTGCGCAGGATCGATGCGAGCCGCTCGCTCTTGTCGATCGAACGCGTCCCGACGAGGACGGGCCGACCCTTCTCGTGTTCGGCGACGATCTCGTCGACGACCGCTTCGAATTTCGCGTTCTCCGTCTTGTAGACGATGTCGCCCATGTCGGCGCGCGCGATCGCGCGATTGGTCGGGATGACGACGACGTCGAGACCGTAGATGTCGCGAAACTCGCGCTCCTCGGTCTTCGCGGTACCGGTCATCCCACCGAGCTTCGCGTAGAGCCGGAAATAATTCTGGAACGTGATCGTCGCGAGCGTCTGATCCTCGCTGCGGACCTTGAGCCCTTCCTTCGCTTCGATCGCCTGATGAATGCCGTCGGAATAGCGTCGGCCGTACATGAGGCGGCCGGTGAACTCATCGACGATGACGACCTCGCCGTCCTTGACGATGTACTGCTGATCGCGATGGAACAGATGCCACGCCTTGAGCGCCGCGTTGAGTTGATGCGTCAGTTCGAGATTGCGCTGATCGTAGAGATTCTGAATCCCGAGCATCCGCTCGACCTTCGCCACGCCCTTCTCCGTAACGGGGACGGCGTGCGATTTTTGATCGACCGTAAAATCGTCTTCGACGGTCAGACGCGGGATGAGCTGCGCGAATTTCGCGTAGAGTTCGGTCGCATCTTGGCCCTGGCCGCTGATGATGAGCGGCGTGCGCGCCTCGTCGATGAGGATCGAATCGACTTCGTCGACGATCGCGAAAAACGGTTCGCGCTGCACCATATCGGCGAGCTGCCATGCCATGTTGTCGCGCAGGTAATCGAAGCCGACTTCATTGTTCGTGACGTACGTGATGTCCGAATTGTACGCCTCGCGCCGCTGCTCGGGCGCGAGATCGTGCTGGATGATCCCGACCGAGAGTCCGAGGAAATTATAGAGCGGCGCCATCCATTCGGCGTCGCGTCGAACGAGATAATCGTTGACGCTGACGAGATGCACCCCGCGGCCGAGGAGCGCGTTCGCGTAGACGGCGAGCGTTCCGACGAGCGTCTTGCCCTCGCCCGTTTTCATCTCGGCGACCTTGCCCTCGTGCAACACCGCACCGCCCATGATCTGGACGTCGAAGTGGCGCATCCCGAGCACACGCTTCCCCGCTTCGCGGCAGACCGCGAAGACTTCGGGGAGCATCTCGTCGAGCTTGGCGCGGGCGACGGCGGGCTCGAGGCCTTCCAAGCGGCTCCGAAACTCCGCGGTTTTTGCTTGCAGGTCGGGATCGGAGAGCGCCGAGATCTCGGTTTCGAGCGCGTTCGTCGCGGCGACGATACGTCGCAGGCGGCTCACTTCGCGTTCGTTGCCGTCGAAGATCGTCTTGAGGAAAGCCATGGTTCTAAAAACCGTTCGGCGCCCGAGGAAGTTCCGCCCCCGGGGCCCCTCGCGGTAGCTCGATCGAGAACGTGCTCCCCGAGCCTTCCATCGAGCGGACCGAGAGCGTCCCGCCGTGGACCTCGACGATTTTCTTCGCGATGTAGAGGCCGACCCCCGAGCCGGAGAAGCCGCGCGAGCGCGCGTTGCTGCCCCGGCCGAAGCGGGTGAAGATCCGGTCGGCGTCCGTCGCGGGGATCCCGATTCCGAGATCGCTCACGTCGATGCGTGCCGATTCGGCGGTCGCGGCCACCGTCACCGAGACGAGATCCGTCGAGTATTTGAGCGCGTTCCCGACGACGTTCTCGATGACGTGCCGCAAGCGGCCGCGATCGAAGGTCACCATCACGGGCTCCGGGGGCGCATCCAGGGCGACGCGACCGCCGAGATCGAGCGGCGCGACCGTATCGTAGACGAACGCCGCGAGATCGGCGGGTGCGCGCTGCAGCGAGAACCCCGTGCTCTGCGTCGCCGCGAGCGCGAGCGCGTCCTCGCTCAGCTTCGCGAGGCGATGGGTCTGATCGAAGATCGTCTGCGCCGTGCGGCGCGTCTCGACTTCGCCGCTCTCGAGCAGCAGTTCGGAATAGCCGGAGATGACGGTGAGCGGGCCGCGGAAATCGTGCGCGACCATCGCCATGAGATCGTCCTTGAACGCGTTGCTCTCGGTGAGTTCGCGCGCGTCGCGCACGGTCTGCTCGTAGAGATCGACGTTGCGCAGCGCGAGCGCCGCGAGCGAGAGCAGCGCGTCGATCAGCCGCAGATCGGCGCGATGGAACGTCTGGCGTGCGGCCGTTACGAGCAGGCCCGCCGCCTCGCCCTCGGGACCGCTGCGCGACGCGAGCCGGCTCGCGACGAACGCCCCCTCGTGCACCGCGCGCAGCGCAGCGTCCATCTCGCCCTCGTCCGCCGGGAGCCGCGCCGGGGCGTGCGAACCCGGGGCGTTCGCCGCAAACCCGATGCGGGCGAACCCGCCGCCGGACCGCACGTACACGGCCGTCCACGAAACGACGACGAGGCGATTGACGAGCGAGCAGAGCGTCGCGGCGAGCGGGCCGAGCTCGGTCGCGCCGAGGATCGTCTGCGCCGCCCCGACGAGCGCCGCACCTTCGGCCGCGTACCGACGTAGTTGCTCGAAGGCGAGCGCGTTCGTGATCGCGAGCGACGCATGGCCGCCGTAGATTCGTAAGTGCCGCAAATCGTCGTCCGCGAGTTCGGCGCGGCCATTCTCGAGGGCGAGGATCGCGCGCAATTGGCCGTCCGAGGCGACGCCGACGAGATCCTCGTCGAGGTACCGAACGACCCCGCGCACGCGAAGTGCGTCGAGGTCGAGGTCGACGAACGCGCGCGGGCCACGCTCGGCCGCCGCTTCGCTCGTCGCCGGGACCGGCGCGAAGGCGCGGCCGCGCAGTTCGTACGCGACGCACGGCCGACGAAAATCGTGCGCCATTCCGCGCGCGACGATCGCGAGCATGTCATGAACTTCGCGCGCGTCGCGCAAGGCAACGACGGTCCGCTCGAGATTTTCCGAGCGGCGCCGCCGTTCGCCGTCCGTCACGCCCGAAGCCGCGCCGGCGCTATTGCGCTTGAGCCGACGCCGCTCCCATCGCGGAACCGGTGCCCGTGGCCGTGTCGTTCAACCGGCCCGCCGACTGCATGCCCTTGTCGAGCGCGAAGAAGATCAACAACACGACGACCGCTGCAACGAGCGAGATAATCGCGAATTTGGCGGCCGTGGCCGATGCCAGACCCTGACCATTGGTATTGACGATTTGACGGCTCACGAACGCCTCCAAGAAAGGATGAGTGATGCGACGGAAAATCCGTTTCGCGGGGGTTCATACCCGAACTTTTGCCGGATGCTCTATTTGCGCGAGCGGGACGCTGCGCATCAGCTCTCCGACCGTCACGAACCGGTAGCCCGCGCGTTCGAAGCGCTCGACGATCGGCGGCAGCGCCTCGATGCTGTGGAGCTTCCCGCTATGCAACAGCAGGATCTCGGGAGCCGTCGCGAAGGCGCGCACGTGCGACTCGATGACGGGCGGGGTCGCCTTCGCGCGCCAATCGCCCGGATCGTCGCTCCACAGGATGACGTGATATCCCGCACGCTGCGCGGCCTCGACCGTCTGAAGCGTGAAGCGGCCGTGGGGCGGGCGCATCATGGTCGCGATCGCGGGATCGGTCGCGTAGCGATGGAGGGTTCGCGCGCCGTCGAGGAGCTCGGCGCGGACCGCCGCCTGCGAGAGCGCATCGAAGTTCGCCGGGTGCGTCTGCGTGTGATTCGCGATCTCGTCGCCGTCGGCTTCGATGCGAGCCGCGAGATCCGGGAAGAGGTCGGTATCGTCGCCGATCAAGAAAAATGTCGCCTTGACGTGGAGCGCCTCGAGCTGGTCGAGCAGCAGCGGCGTCTCGACGGGATAGGGGCCGTCGTCGAAGGTCAGCGCGATCAACCGCGACCCAGGCTTCGCGGCATGCGGGAAATGTGCGGCGATGGCCCCACGCAGATGCGTCCCGAACGACGGCTGGAGCGCGCGCCGCGCGTCCTGCGTCCGCGAGATGATCGGCGGAGCCTCCGTCGGCGCCATGAAGCGGCGAATCCCGACGAACGCGACGAGCACTACGGCGACGAGCGCGAACGCCCCGAGCAGGCGCCGAATCATTTCGGAGCCGCTGCGCTCGCGTTCGCGAAGTCCCGACCGACGACGAGCGTCACGTCACCGGAACCGGGCGACGGCGAGGGCTCGGGGCGCACGATCGCGGTCCGCAACGCGAGCTTCGCGCGAATCGCTTCGCCCGCGAGGGGCTGCTGCGTCGAGTGCACCTCGATCTGCGTCGTCTCGTAGCCGAAGTTCGACGCGTTCCCGACGGCGTCGACCACGAAGCCCATTCGCCGGAGCGCATCGGCGGCGCGACGGCCGGTGCCGCGGATCCCGGACCCATTCTCGACGACGACGTGCACGCTGCTCGGCAGGACGGCCGCGATCGCGCTCGCACTCGGCGGCGCGCTCGTGATCGGCGCGGCGAGGAACATCTTACGCACGAGCGTTTGCTTCGCGGCATCGTCGGCCACGAGCAGATTGCCGCAGCACGCGAGATCGACCGTGCTCGTGTAGGGGACCTGATCGGTCACGACTTTCTTGAGATCCGCGTGATCGAAGGCCCATGCGAGGCTCACCATCTCGCGCGGCGTCAGATCCGTATAGACGTTTCGGCGCACGACGTCGATCAGCGCGTTGATATGAACGAGGTCGTTCACCTTATCGCGCTCGAGCTTCGCCATCGTGATCCGAATGATCTGATCTTGGCGTTTGATCCGGCACGGATCGCTGCACGCATCGTGCCGAAATCGACTGTACGAGACGGCCGCATTGCCGTCCATGTGATAGTGTTTGCCGCCGATGAAGTGGATGTGCAGATGGCCCCAGTTGTCGTCGTAGTTCATCGTCTCGTCCGGCGTGACGTCGATCCCGCCGATCGCATCGATGAGCTCCTTCGTCGCGTCGATTCGTAGGGTGATGTACTTTCCGAACCCCGGGATGCCGAGGAATCGGGCGACCGTGCGCTCCGAGGCGTGCGCCGCCATCCTCGTATCGGTGTAGCCGCCGTACGCGGCGTTGATCTTCGTACGATCGCCGTTCGGGAGCGTGATCCCCATGTCGCGCGGAACCGAGAGAATCGCGATCGAGCCGTTCGGCAGGTCGGGTGTCGGGAACGTGAGCGAGACGGCTTTGATCGTATCGGTACGCGCCTGCGACGACGTCTCGATATCTTTCGCCGTGTAACTGTAATCGATCCCGAGCATCAGCAGCGAGAGGCGATCGGTTCCGAATTCGCTCTGCGGCGACGGCACGAACGGGAGCCCGTAGCCCGCCATCACGTCGGTCGGCGTGCGGCGCTGCAGGGACGACTGGGCGAAGACGATGCCCGCGAAGATCCCGATGATGAGCCCGAAGGCGAGCAGAATGCGGCTTGCGAGACGCACGTGCGGGCGCTAAACCCGCGCCGGCTCGGCAACGCGCACGAGCCGCCCGTGAAAGTCGAACGCCGTCGCGCCGGCGATCTCGATCTCGACGAACTCGCCCGGTCGCGCGTCGCCCGTGAAAAAGACGCCGCCGTCGACGCCCGGCGCCTCGCCCATCGAACGCCCGACCCAGGCGCTCGCGGCTCCGAGCGCGCCGCGCAACGGATCGCTGCGGCGCAGGTTGCGATACTCTTCCACGAGCACGCGCTCCACGCGGCCGACGCGTTTGTTGCGCGCCCGTTCGCTCGCACGCCGCTGCGCATCGCGCAATCGCAAGAGTCGCGCACGCTGCGTCTTCGCCGGGACGCGCGCGCCGAGTTCGGCTGCGGGCGTCCCCTCCTCGCGGCTATAGGTGAAAAATCCGACGCGATCGAGTTCCGCGCGTTCGATCCACGCTTCGAGATACGCGACGTGCTCCTCGGTCTCGCCCGGGAAGCCGACGATGAACGTCGAGCGCATCGTGATCCCGGGGACGCGCTCGCGAAAATTCGCGAGGATCTCGAGGTAGCGTTCGCCGTTGCTGGGGCGGCGCATCGCTCGCAACACGTCGGGATGCGCGTGCTGCAGCGGCATGTCCATGTACGTGCAGACCTTCGGCAGCGTCGCCATCGCCGTAACGAGTTCGTCGTCGATCGTCGCCGGATAGAGATACAGCAGCCGGATCCATGCGATGCCGTCGATCTCGCTGAGCTCGGCGAGGAGCGTCGCGAGGCCGCCGCGGCGCTCGCCTCGGTCGCGTCCGTACATCGACGTATCTTGCGCGATTAGAATCAGCTCGCGCGTGCCGTTGTTCGCGAGCGCGCGCGCCTCCGCGAGGATCGATTCGCGGCTGCGGCTGCGGAACTGTCCGCGCAGCTGCGGGATGATGCAGAACGTACACGGATGATCGCAGCCCTCGGCGATCTTGAGGTATGCCGTCGCGCGCGGCGTCGTGACGAGGCGCGGTAAGAAATCGTGTTCGGGCTCGGGGATGAAATCGAGACGCACGGGCGCGCGCCCGGCCCGCGCTTCGTCGAGCACCTCGACGATCGACGAATACGCGCCCGTCCCGACGATCCCGTCGATCTCGGGGACGAGCGAGCGGAGCTCCTCACCGAAACGCTGCGAGAGGCAGCCGGCGACGATCAGCTGCTGGCCGGGCTTCTTCTGCGTCGCGTGCGTCAAGATCGTGTCGGTCGATTCGGCCTTCGCCGGATCGATGAACGCGCACGTGTTGATGACGACGGCGTCCGCATCGGCGGGTTCCGCGACGAGATCCCACCCGGCGCGACCGAGCGTGCCGATCATCACCTCGGAATCGACGAGATTTTTCGCGCACCCGAGCGAGACGAAGGCGACGCGATTCGTTAGTACGGCCACGGTCCGCCTCGTTCTCCGGATGGGAGCGAGATTCCGGGCGGCCGCGCCGGAACGGCGGCGCGGCGCAACATCAACGGTAGTTTACGAATTGCAGCGGGACGTCGCCTTCGGAGCTCTTGAGCACCTGTTGGGCCTTCTGGAGATCGTCCTTACTCTTGCCGGTGACGCGGATCTGCTCGTCTTGGAATTGCGCGGAGACCTTGATCTTCGCGGCTTTGAGCGCCTCGATCAGCGGCTTCGATTTGTCTTTGGCGATGCCGGACTTCACGTCGACCGTCTGTCGTACGGCGTTTCCGGCGGCTTGCTCGACCTTCCCGTACTCGAGCGATTTGAGCGAGATGCCGCGCTTGCTGAACTTGCTCTGCAAGACGTCGAGCACGTTCTTGAGCTTGAGCTCGTCGTCGGTTACGATCGTGATTTGTTTCGGCGTACTCTCGATCGACGTTTTCGAATTCTTGAAATCGAAGCGTCCCTCGATCTCCTTACGCGTCTGATTGAGCGCGTTATCGAATTCTTGCGCGTCGACGCGCGAGACCACGTCGAAAGAAAAATCGGCCATTATTCCTCGATGAGCGCGAGCCGGCGCTGGACGACGTCGCCGTCGTGCCCCATCGCGCCGAGCACTTTTCCGTTGACTTGCAACCGGACGCCGCCCGCGTTTCCGGCGCGCACGTCGGCGACCTTACCACGGAACGACTTCATCGTGCCGGCGGGAAACGTCCCTTCGAGCTGCTTCTTTCCGTCGATCGTGACGAGCAGCCACGACGTCGCGGTGAGCACGACTTCGAGCTTTCGCGACGCGACGGCAGGCTTCGGCGCGGTCGGCGTTTCGGTCGCACGCGGTGCCGCGATCGCCGTCGCGTCGGAAACCGCCGGAGCGGGCGAATCGACGGCGACGTGCGAGACCGCAGCGAGCCCGCCGCGCAATGCGACGACGTTGTAGCCGACGAATCCGACGAGGACCGCGGCCGCGATCACCGCGAGCCAGAGTACGGGCGACGCCCCGCGCCGGCCGGTTCTCGCGCGCGAAACGAACGTGCTCTCGACCGCGGGCGCGGCGCTTCGCGAGCCGTGCGGGATCGCCCCGGCCTGCATGTTGTAGCGTTCGACGTACGTCTCCGGATCGAGCCCGAGAAAACGCGCGTACGAACGAATGAAACCACGAACGTAGACGGGAGCGCCGATGACGGACCAGTCCTCGTCTTCGATGCTCTGCAGATACACCGATCGAATGTGAAGGTGCTCCGCGACGTCCGACAAGGAGAGATGGCGCGCCTCACGAGTAGCGCGAAACTCATCTCCGAGTCCAGCCATAGCCCTTTGTGTTTGCGGCGCCGTTCGGTTATCCTGTAGCGCTCATGGATGCCGAACCCGCAGCCCCCGTTCGAATCGTCGCAGCGATGAGCGGCGGCGTCGATTCCGCCGTCGCCGCGGGTCTTCTCAAAGAACGCGGCTACGACGTCGTCGGCGTGACGATGAAGATGTATTCGCCGACGAAGCCGGCCGCCGCGAAATCGTGCTGCGGTGCCGACGACTTCGACGATGCGCGGCGGAGCGCCGCGATCCTCGGGATCCCGCATTACGTTTTGGATTTCGAAGAGACGTTCCGGTCGAACGTCATCGATCGTTTCGAGAGCGATTATCGCCGCGGTCGCACCCCGAATCCATGCGTCGCGTGCAATAACTTCGTCAAGCTCGGGACGCTGCGGCGCTTCGCCGATCGGATCGGCGCGCGCTACGTCGCGACCGGGCATTACGCGCGGCTCGAGCACGGCCCGGGCGGCCCTCGCCTCTACCGGGCCGCCGATCCCGAGAAAGACCAATCGTACACCCTCGCCGGCCTCGCGCCCGCTCAGCTCGCCGGGCTAGTGCTCCCGCTCGGCGGTCTCACGAAGCCGCAGACCCGGGCCGAGGCCGCGCGCCTCGGGCTGACGGTCGCGAGCAAGCCCGATTCGCAGGACATCTGCTTCGTCGAAGGCGGCGATTATCGCGGCCTACTCGCCGATGCGGCGAACCCCGGCGCCATCGTGACGACGGAGGGCGTCCGGGTCGGCGATCACGATGGGATCGCGGGCTTCACGATCGGCCAGCGGCGCGGCCTCCCGGCGACGCACTTCAACGACGGACCGCGCTACGTGACCGAGATCGCTCCCGAGACCGGAACGATCGTGATCGGCCGCGCGGCCGACCTCTACACGGATCGCCTCGTCGCCGAAGCTCCGAATCTCATTCGGCCGGAACGCTTCGCCGAGGGGCCGCTTCGGGTACGCGCCCTCACCCGCTACCGGGCGCCGTTCGGGTTCGCGCGAGCGACGATCGCGGAGGGCGAGCTTCGTCTCGCCTTCGAGCGCCCCGAGCGAGCCGTCGCGCCGGGGCAGCTCGCCGTGATCTACGACGCTTCCCAAGACGAGGTTTTGGCGAGCGGAACGATCGCGTGATACTTTCGGTCACTCTTTTTAGGGTGCGGTGAAACTTTTGTGAGTGACAGTGGTCATAGGTTCCATACGAGGGCTGCCGCTGCGTAAGTAGTTACCGTACGTTGTCGATGAGAAGAAATATGGCCGTTCAGTTCGCTTCGTCCGCTCCCGCCGATCGGCATCTCTCCAGCGTCGGGTCGTACCTACGCCGGATCGACGTCGTCGATGCTCGCCTCAACGTGATCATGCGCGGGACCACCCCGAACGACGTCGCTCCCGTCCAAGGAGAATCGCTCGAGCGCGACCTCCAGATGGAAGTCGGCCGGCTGATCGCACGCCACGACTTCTCGAAACACCACGTCGCGACCGCGCTCGTCGATACGCGCCTCGGCGTCCGCGTTTCGCGGACCTCGGGCCCCGGCGGCGATTTCTACACGGTCGTCACCGAACGGACGGCCCTGCGCGCACGGCTCAAACGCGTCTGCGATCGCTTCGGGCTCGGCATCGGCGAGCGTGAGTTGCTGCGCCTCCTCGTCGGCGGCTACGACGTCGAAGAGATCGCCGCACGCACGGGCGAGTCGCTCCCGACGACCCGCGTCGCGATGAAACGGCTCACGGTGAAACTCGGCTGCGCGGCTCGCTCGGCCGTCGTCGCGCTCGTCTTCGACGACCGCGTCGCCTCCGTCGAAGACGTTCGGCGCCGCCTCAAGGCGTGATCTCGGGCTAACTCGCCGTCGCGAGCGCCATCTCCGGGCGCAGATTCCAATACGTGTCCCGGATGACCGGCCGGTAGCCGGCACCGAGGATCAGGCCCTCGATCTGCGCGCGGGTCGCGACGTTCGTCGAACCGGCGAGCGTGACGACGCGTTCCTCGAGGATCGTTCCGCCCATATCGTCGCAGCCGTACAGCAGCGCGAGTTGGCCCATCTTCATGCCGGGCGTCAGCCACGATGCCTGGAGATGCGGGAAATTATCGAGGAACAGCCGCGAGACCGCAAGGACGCGCAGGTAGTCGAGCCCCGTCGACTCCTGGCCGCGCAACGGCGTCTTGAACGGGACGTAGTACCACGGGATGAACGCCGTGAAGCCGGCCGTCTCGTCTTGGAGCCGGCGCATAACGTCGAGATGTTCGATCCGTTCCTCGACGTTCTCGACCGATCCGAACATCATCGTGGCGGTCGTCGGCAGCCCGAGCTGCTGTGCGTCGCGCATGATCCCGATCCACGCATCGGGCGTGATCTTGCGCGCGCTGATCCGGCGGCGAACGCGCTCGACGAGGATCTCGGCTCCGGCGCCCGGCAGCGATCGCAGCCCGGCCGCCTTCAGGCGCTCGAGGACCGCGCGCGGCGTGAGGCCTTCGACTTTCGCGAGGCCGTTGATCTCGGAGACCGAGAGCGAATGGATATCGACTCCGGGATACTCCGCCGCGACGCGCCGGAAGAGCCCCTCGAACCACTCGATGCGGATCTCGGGATTGACGCCGCCCTGGATCATGATCTGCGTCGCGCCCTGATCGGCCGCGAATTTCACCCGCGAGAGCACCTCGTCGTGCGACATCGTGTAGCCTTCGCCGTGCTTCTCGGGGCGGAAGAACGCGCAAAACGAACAGTGCACGTTGCAGACGTTCGTATAATTGATCGTCGTATCGATGACGTAGGTGACGTCGTCGCCCGGATGCAGGGCCGTGCGGCGCGCGTGAGCCGCGGCGCCGAGTTCGTGCAGCGGCGCCTCGCGATAGATCCGAACGCCCTCGGCGACGGTCAGGCGACCGCCGCCGGCGGCACGCTCGAGCAGCGCGTTTAGGGACATACGAGGACCTCCGGCCGGACGGGTGGGACGCTCGCCAACGCGCCGAGCGCGTGTGCTTCGTCGACGAAGCGCGCGAGCCCGGCGCGCGCGGGATCGTCGAACGCGAAGTTCAGCGTGTCGTAATAGGCTTCGTAGAAGCCGGCCGGCCGGGTGCGGACGCGCTGCGCGGCGGCGACGACGCGATCGACGTTCGCCATCCCCCAGGCGCGCGAGCGCACGAGCGCTTCGAGCGCCTCGCCGACGACCTCCGGATCGCGCGCGAGCGCGTCGCGCCGGACCGCCCATACGGCGAACACCATGTCGAGCCCGGTCCACGCGTGCCATTCGGTCCCGAGATCGTGAACGGAGCG
This sequence comes from Vulcanimicrobiota bacterium, assembly GCA_964658425.1. Classification (GTDB taxonomy): domain Bacteria; phylum Vulcanimicrobiota; class Vulcanimicrobiia; order Vulcanimicrobiales; family Vulcanimicrobiaceae; genus CAZZYZ01. The sequence continues at coordinate 35,108 of CAZZYZ010000006.1, forward strand.
GCTCGGGAAGGCGAGCCGCGCGTCGATCGCCCGGTCGCCGATCAGCAGCGCGGGCGAGCCGTTCGCCGCGGCGGCGTACGGATCGTCGCTCTCGACGAATACGGCCTGCACGCCGTACCGCCTTTCGAGTAAAATGCGCAGCAGCGTGCGGCCGCTCGCGGATTCTTTCGTCACCGCGATCGGGACCCCGCCGAGCTCCGCGAGCGGCCGATCGCTGATGCACAACACGGACCACACGTCGGTCCGCGCGCCGATGCACAGTTCGGGCAGCAGCGCGAGGCGATCGGCGTGGCGCGCCCAGTGAAAGGCGCTGACCGGACTGAGATCGAGCCGGCCGTCGACGAGCATCTCGTTAAGCTTCGCCGGAACGTCGTCGCGCAGCGGACCCGGATAGTCGACGGTGCCGCAATCGAACGCGGCGTAGATGGGCAGATCGTTCGTGTAGACGATCCGGCCCGAACGTAATCTCGGCACGATCAGGCGGTCGTGAAGCGGGCCGGGATCGAACGCTCCGGTCGCGGCCCGCGGACGATCTCGGCCTCGCCGTCGGCCGGCTTCCAATCGACCGGGAACTCGTCGTAGGTCGAGTTGCGACGGACGGCCGTGAAGCCCGACTCGCCGATGAGGCGACGGAACTCGCGATCGTCGACGTACTGTCCGGACGACGTGCCGGCGGCGTGATAGATGCGCTCCTCGTCCGTCGAGCCGTGCGTGCCGTCCATATCGTCGGCACCGAATTGCAGCGCAACCTGGCAGACCTTGAGGCCCTGGATCATCCAATACGCCTTGATGTGATCGAAGTTGTCGAGCATCAGCCGGGCCGTCGCGAACATCCGCAGATCGTCGAGCCCGGTCGTCCAGCCGTGGCTCGACATCTCGTTGCCGTCGGGATGGAACGCGAGCGGGATGAACGCGTTGAAGCCGGGCGAGC
>CAZZYZ010000007.1:0-22588 GCA_964658425.1 Vulcanimicrobiota bacterium
GGACGGGTGCTCGGGCCGGACCGAGCGGCCGGGCCCGCCGCGGCGTCGCTCGGATGCTCGCGCGCTTCGCGCAGCGCCTTGGCGACCTCGCCCGCCGACGCGTAACGGGCACCGGGATCTTTCTGGAGCAGCTTCTTGACGATCGCGGCGAGCGCGGGCGAGACGCCGTGCACGTCCGGATCGATCTCGGGGATCGGGCTCGAGATGTGTTTGAGCGCGACGGTGATCGCGGAATCGCCGCGATACGGCAACTCGCCCGTGAGCATCTGATGCAGCACGATGCCGAGACTGTAGAGATCGCTCGTCTCGTCGAGATCGTGCCCTTGCGCTTGTTCGGGCGAGAGATAGAAGACGCTGCCCATCACGAGGCCCGGCTGCGTCATCCCCATCGTCTGCGTGCTGACGGCGCGCGCGATGCCGAAATCGGAGAGCTTCACGACGTCGTCGCGCGTGATGAGGATGTTCGCGGGCTTGACGTCGCGATGCAACAGTCCTTGACGATGTGCGAACGCGAGGCCGCTGCAGATCTGCGCGGCGAAATCGATCGCGACGGCTTCGGGGAGCCGGCCGTCGGCCTCGATCATCTCGGCGAGCGTCGCGCCTTCGACGAGCTCCATGACGATGAAATACTCATCGCCCTCGCGGCCGACGTCGTAGACGTTGACGATGTTGGGATGCGCGAGTTTCGCCGCGTGCTGCGCTTCGGAATAGAAGCGCGCGATGAAATCGGCGTCGGCGGCGAGGTGCGGCCGCAGCACCTTGATCGCGACCTTGCGGCGCAGGACCGTGTCCATCCCGGCGTGCACGACGGCCATCCCGCCCTGACCGATCTTGCGTTCGAGCCGATAGCGCGACGAGAGATTGCGATCGATCACGCCCTCACCGTTCCCGCGCGAGGGCGGCCGCAATGACGCGCCGAGCGATCGGCGCCGCATACGTCCCGCCGTAGCCGACGTTCTCCACGACGATCGCAACGGCGACGCGTGGTGCGGCGGCCGGAGCGAACGCGACGAACCATGCATGCGATCTTCCCGCCGAATTCGTCGCGGTCCCGGTTTTACCGGCGACTTGCACGCCCGGTAGTGCTGCGGCGGTCCCCGTTCCGCGTTCGACCGTCCGCACCATCATCGCGCGCACGTCGTCCGCGACGCCCGGCCCGATCGGCGTCGCGTACGTCGCGGGCGCGCCGATCGTTTGGTCGCGGCCGCCGCTCCGTAGCGCGCGGACGAGATACGGCTGCGGCGTCGTGCCGCCCGTCGCGATCGTCGCGCCGATCATCGCCATCCGCAGCGGCGTCACGAGTAGGTCGGCCTGCCCGAACCCGAGCTGCGCGAGGATCCCGGGCGACATCTCGTCGTGCGGCGGGAGCCGATCGCGCTCGACCGGCAATGCGAGCGGCACGCGCGCGCCGAGCTTCCACGCATCGGCCGCCGCGTACCACCCCGCGCTGCCGAGCGCGAGGGCGATCCGCGCGAAATCGACGTTACTGGAGAGCGCGAACGCGCCCGCGAGCGATTGCGTCCCCGGCACCTCGCCCTCGTCGTCGTGGATGGTGAACGTCCCGACCCGCAACGTCCCCGGATCGACGAACGTGTCGTCCATCGCGACGCTCTCGGCGCGCAGTGCCGCGGCGGCGGTAAAGATCTTGAACGTCGAACCCGGCGGATAGAGCCCGTCGAGCGCGCGATCGAGCAGCGGGCTCCCGGGCGATTTCGCGAGCGTCGCGAAGTCGGCATCGATCGCTGCGGGGTCGAAGCTCGGGACGCTCGCGAGCGCGAGCACCTCGCCCGATCGCGGATCGAGCGCGACGCCCGCGCCGCGCGGATACGCCGCGAGCGCGGCGTAGAGCGTTCGCTCGACGACGGGATCGATCGTCGTGACGATCGTCGCGCCGTGCGCTCCCGCGGCGGGACGCCGGCCGCTCGCGAGTGCGGCGAATTGCGAGAACGGATCGCTCGTGCTCGGATGCGCTTGGAGTTCGCGATCGTAGGCGGCTTCGAGCCCGGTCGTACCGTAGCGCGACGACGCGTAGCCCGTAACGTGCGCGAGCGCCGCACCGAAGGGATAGCTGCGGCCGTGCGCCGTCGAGCGCGCGAAGACCGTCCCGTCGCGGCCGACGATCGCGCCGCGCAGCGGCTCGAGGAGCGCGAGCCGCGGATTGTGCGGATCGGCCGCGAGCCGCGGTCCTTCGATCGTCTGCACGTAGAACTGCCGCGCGAAGAGCAGCACGTAGGCGACCACGAAGATCCGGCCGACGCGGCCGATCGCGCCGTCGACGTTCACGGCCGGTCGCGGTTTTTCGTCAGCGCGATTCGGCCGGCCGCTCCCGCAGCACGGTCATCCCCTCGTCGGTCCGAACCGCGAGAAACGCGGCCGCGCCGCCTTCGATCGCGATATTCACGAGCTGCTGGATCTTGTCTTCGGGGAGCCCGGCGACGGCGAGCACGGGCGAGACCGAGAGTTCTGCGAGCAGCCCCGGCGCGACGTACGCCGCGCGCGGCAGCGTCGCGAAGAAGCGTTCTTCGTACGGCTCGTCGCGCCACGGCCCGCGTTTGCTGAAGACGGTCGCGTGATAGTCCCACGCGCAGAGCTGGCGATCGTTCCACACGAAGTCGTCGCGAACGCACATGCGACGGCAGACGGCGCATTGCGTCAACGACTCCGGCGCGTGGCCGATCCCGTCGAGCACGTCGTCCGGCAGATCTTCGGGATTGACGAGTTGCGCTTCGATAATGCGTTCGGGGACCTCGGCGTGCCAGCCGACGCGCAACAACATCTCGAGATCGCGCAGCGGCGTCACGAACGCGCGCTCGTCCTCGGGCGGAAACGTCGAATCGACCCAGCCGCCGATATTATCGGCCGCGATGCTGACGCGCTGCCACCCGTCGCCGAGCGTTACGCCGATCGGCGTCCACGCCATCGGCACGAGCCACGCGGTGATCTGCCCTTTCTCGGGACGCAGCGACGACACGAACGCGAGCGTGCTGCCGTTCCCGCCGAGCACGTAGACGCGACCGTCGCGAACGACCGGGGATTTTTCAGAACGCTCCATCGCCCGGCACGTTACGGACGAATGCCGCACGGGGCCTCCGTTGCGCGGCACGGGCGAGGCGATCGAGCGGCATCGAGCGCCGTCGCCGGTAGTCGCCGGCGCCTCCGGTGCCGAAGCTCTGGCCGCATGTGTAGGAACATCCGTCCGCTCTACAACTTCGAGCCGGCCGCGACGACGGATGAGGTCCGCGCGGCGTCATTGCAATTCGTGCGAAAAATCAGCGGCTTCACGCATCCGTCGAAAGCGAACGAAGCGCCCTTCGAAGCCGCCGTCGAAGAGATCGCCTCAGTCGCGGCGCGTCTGCTCGCGACGCTCGAAACGACCGCCGCGCCGCGCGATCGCGATGAGGTCGCCGCGCGCGCGAAAGCGAAAGCTGCGAAGCGCTACGCGCCGCGGTGACCGCGGAACCCGGCGACTTCACGATCGAAAACGGGCTGCTCGTCTTCACCGCGCGGTACCATCTACGACGCGGCTTCTGCTGCGGCAACGCGTGCCGCAATTGTCCCTACGACCACGCGAGCGTGTCGAACGAGCGACCGGTGCTCGACGACGATCGCGAGCGACCGCCTTCGGTCGGTTGCAATGATGAGCATGGTTGCTTCTCGTAACATCGCCGTTCGGTAATCGCACCCGTCGTATCCGCGAAAGGTCGTCCTCGATGTCCCCGTCCCTCGCCGCGTCCCTGGTCTTCGTAGCCGGGAGCATCGCCGCCCCGAGTCTCGCGCGGGCGCAAGCCGCGCCGGCTCCGGCGCCCACCACCGCCGCATCGCCGGCCCCGAGTACGGCGAGTGATGCGGCGAACGATCCGTGCGGTGGGGACGACCGCTTGCTTGCGACGCTCAATCGCCCGACGGTGGGTTACAGCGTGTGCGCCGTGCCGAAGGGTTCGGTCGTGCTCGAAGAGGGCTATCAACTCACGTCGCAGCGCGGCCCCACACCGTCGGTAACGGTGAACGATCCACAGGGATTCGAGCGGCTCGGCGTCGCGAATCGCTTCGAGGTCGATTTGATCGGCCCGAATTTCAATCGCACGCGATCGGATGCGGGGATCGCGTCGGGATACAACGATCTCGGGCTCGGATTCAAATACGAGTTCGATCCCAAGGGGAAATTCACGTACGCGATCGACGGACTCTTCACGCCGCCGGACGGCGATCGTGCCTTCACCGCCGGCGGTACGACCGAGCAATTCAATTTCGATATCGGCTACGCGCTCAGTCCCGCCGTCGGAATCGCGGCGACGCTCGGCGGCGTCGCAACGTACGGCATGTCGCCGTCGGCACCGAACGTCAGTCCGAACACGACCGCGAATCTCGCGACGAGTGGAAATCCGTACGAGCAATTCGGCTATGCGATCCCGAGCTGCGTGATCACCGTGCAGACGCCGCCCGCGATCCAGTTCTATCTCGAATGGGTCGCGCAAACGAAAACGGCCCCGGGCGCGGGCGGCCGCACGTTCCTCGACGGCGGCGTACAAAAGCTACTCGGCCGCAACGTCGAGATCGACGCGGAATACGGCTATGGATTATCGCCCGGGCGGTATCGCTATTTCGGCACGGGCTTCGGATTGCGCGTGTAGGTCGCGCCGACGCCGCCGTTTCCCAAACGACTTTCGACATCGAGATTTCGTATTCGTTTTTCCAAGATTACCGATACCGAATGCCTCAGATCGCCGCGCGTACCATCGCGCGGTAGGCCTGCAGCGAAAGCGGCGGCCCCGCATCCGACGAGAGGGCGTCGGCGAGGGCGGTTGCGGTGTCGAGGCTCGTGAGGCAGGCGACGCTCGACTCGACGGCCGCGCGGCGGATACGATAGCCGTCGTTGTTGTCGCGCGGACCCGCTGCGTTGATCACGAGATCGACGCCGCGCGAGACGATGAGATCGAGCACGTGCGGCGAGCCGTCGGCGATCTTCTTGATGCGCTCGGCCGCGATGCCGTTCGCTTCGAGCAGGCGATGGGTCCCGGCCGTCGCGACGAGCGCGTAGCCGAGCTCCGCGTAGCGCCGCACGATCGGAATCGCTTCTTGTTTCTCGTCGTCGGAGATCGAGACGAGGATGCGGCTGCGCATGCCGTCGTGCGTGGCATCGGGGACGCGCACGCCCGCCGCGATGAACCCCTTGCGCAGTGCACCGCCGAACGTCTCGTCGATGCCCAGCACCTCGCCCGTCGACTTCATCTCGGGACCGAGGATCGTCTCGACGCCGCGCATCTTCGCAAACGAGAAGACCGGGACTTTGACGACGACGAACGGTGCGTCGGGCAGCAGCCCCGTCCCGTACGGCAGATCCGCGAGCCGCTCGCCGAGCGCGACGCGCGTCGCCGCTGCGACGAGATTGATACCCGTCGCCTTCGAGATGATCGGGACGGTGCGGCTCGCGCGCGGATTCGCTTCGATGATGAACAATTCGCCGTGATGGATCACGAATTGAATGTTGATGAGCCCACGCGTTCCGAGCGCGTGCGCGAGCGAACGCGTGACGTCGACGATCCGCTCGCGCATCTCCGCGTCGATCGTCTGCGTCGGATAGACGGAGATCGAATCGCCCGAATGAATACCGGCGCGTTCGATGTGCTCGAAGATGCCCGGGATCATGATGTCGTGGCCGTCGTACACCGCGTCGACTTCGACTTCGAGACCGCGCAGATACTTGTCGACGAGCAGCGGCGCACCGGGCTTGATCGGCGGCGCCGTCTCGACGTAGCTCGCGAGCTGGCCCTCGTTGTAGACGATCTCCATCCCGCGGCCGCCGAGCACGTACGACGGCCGCACGAGCACGGGGAAGCCGAGTTCGCGCGCGATCGTCCGTGCCTGCCGGAACGAGGTCGCGGAACGCCCTTCGGGGCGCGCGACGCCGAGCCGTTCGAGGACGGCGTCGAACTTCTCGCGGTCTTCGGCGAGATCGAGACTGCGGCGATCGCTGCCGACGATGCGCACGCCGCGATCGCTCAGATCGGCGGCGAGATTGATCGCGGTCTGGCCGCCGAACGCGAGCATCACGCCCGACGCGTTCGTCGCGCGTGCGGCAGCCTGCACTTCGTCGGCACCGGGAGGCTCGAAAAACAGCACGTCGGAGATGTCGAAATCGGTCGAAACGGTCTCGGGATTGTTGTTGACGACGACGGCCGCGCGGCCCGCGTCGCGCAGTGCCCAGGCCGCGTGCACGCAACTGTAATCGAACTCGATGCCCTGGCCGATGCGGATCGGCCCGCTGCCCACGACGACGATCGCTTCGCGATCCGGCGGCCGCATCTCGTCCGTCTCGAAACGCGACGCGTAATAGTACGATGACTTCGCGGGGAACTCGGCCGCCGCGGTGTCGACCATCTTGAACGCCATGCCCTCGAGCGGATCGCCGAGTTTTTCGTTGCCGGTGAGTGCGGCGATCGCTCGATGCGAGTAGCCGCTCTCCAGCGCCTCGTGGACGAGCGCGTCGAGGTCCGGCATCGGCGCGCCGCCCAGAGGCGCGGACTGCGGCACGAGGCCGGTCGCGGCCTCGAAAACGTAGTGCGGCCGGTCGTCTCTTTCGGCTTGCACCGCAGTCGCATCGTGCTTCGCGCTCGCTCGAAGGCCGTCTTCGAGTGCGACGAGCTTCGCGAACTCCCATAGCCAGAACGTATCGATCGATGAGAGCGCCGCAAGCCGTTCGATCGTGTAGCCGCGCTGCAGGGCCGTCGCGAGCGCGAACGCGCGTTCGTGCGTCGGCGCGACGAGCGCGTGCTCGAGTTCTTCGTTCGTCCACGAATCGAGCGCGCCCGTCAGCGTCTCACGACCGAGATCGAGCCCGCGAATCGCCTTCATGTACGCCGCGGCGAACGTTCGCCCGATCCCCATCGCCTCGCCCGTCGATTTCATCTGCGTGCCGAGGCGCGTATCGGCGCGCGGAAACTTGTCGAACGGCCAACGCGGGATCTTGACCACGACGTAATCGAGCGTCGGTTCGTACGCGGCTTTCGTGACGCCCGTAACCGGATTCTCGATCTCGTCGAGCGTCATCCCGAGCGCGATCTTCGTCGAGATCTTCGCGATCGGATACCCCGTCGCTTTGGACGCGAGCGCGGAACTACGCGAGACGCGCGGATTGACCTCGATGATCATGTATTCGCTGCGCTCGGGATGCAACGCGAATTGGATGTTGCAGCCGCCCTGCACGTTCAGCGCGCGGATCACGTTGATGCTCGACGTGCGCAGCATCTGATACTCGATGTCGGAGAGCGTCTGCGACGGCGCGACGACGATCGAATCGCCCGTATGCACGCCGACCGCGTCGATGTTCTCCATGTTGCAGACGACGATGCAGTTGTTCGCCGCATCGCGCAGCACTTCGTATTCGAGTTCTTTCCAGCCGAGCAGGCTCGTTTCGACGAGCGCCTGATGGACGCGCGACGCTTCGAGCCCGACGGCGAGCGTTTCGCGTAGCTCGGCCTCGCTGCGAACGACGCCGCCGCCCGTCCCACCGAGGGTATAGGCGGGACGAATGACGAGCGGATAGCCCGCCTCGCGGCCGAACGCGACGCCCGCTTCGATATCGGTGACGATCGCGCTGTGCGGCACGGGCTCGCCGATCGCGATCATCGCTTCTTTGAAGCGCGCGCGATCCTCGGCGAGCACGATCGTCTCGATCGGCGTGCCGAGAAGGTCGAGACCGTAGCGCTCGACGACCCCGCTCTCGGCAAGTTCGACCGCGAGGTTGAGGCCCGTCTGGCCGCCGAGCGTCGGCAACAGGGCGTCGGGCCGTTCGTGCGCGATGATCGCTTCGAGCGACGCGACCGTGAGCGGCTCGAGATAGACGGCATCCGCGACCTCGGGATCGGTCATGATCGTCGCGGGATTCGAGTTGACGAGGATGACCCGATGGCCTTCTTCCCGCAACGCCCGACACGCCTGAACGCCCGCGTAATCAAACTCGGCGGCCTGCCCGATAACGATCGGGCCCGAGCCTATCACGAGAACGCTACGGCGGAGCACGGCAGGCGATGTACCAGGGTCGTCTGCCATGTGCCTGCCTCGCTCGGAATGGACGCACGTCCGCAGTGTGAAAAGTGCGCGCGATGATCTCGGCACGACACGTCGTCTCGGTCGCTCTGCTCGTTCTCGTCGTCGTGTTCGGCGCCGCGCCGTCGTCGGCGGACGCGGCCGATCCCGCGGTTTCCTACGATACGTTCGTGAAGACGGCGACGGCGCAGCGCGGGCTCTTCACGATCTGGCATCGCGGCGGGAACGTGTACCTCGAACTCGCCGCCGCGCAGCTCGATCGCGACTTCGTGCAGACGATCGTGCCGGCATCCGGGCTCGGCGCGAACTTCGTCGTCTACGGCAATACCGATCATCTGCCGACGGAGCTCGTGCGCTTCGAACGCGCGGGCGACAAGGTCGCGATCGAGTGGCCGAATCCGTATTTCATCGCCCCGCACGAGCCGTCGGCCGCGCGCGCGATCGCCGGGAATTTCGCGCACACCGTCGTCGCGCTCGCGCAGATCGCCGCGGAAGATCCGAAGACGGGTGCGATCGTCATCGACGCCGCGCCGTATCTGGACGATCAACTCAATCTCAAGGCGATCCTCGCGCAGAGCCTGCGCGCGCAACCGAAAGCCGCGCCCTACGAGCTCGACAAGACGCGCACGTTCTTCGGCGCGACCAAAGCGTTCCCGCGCAACGTGCTGCTGCACGCGATGCAAACGTGGGGCTCGGAGGATCAGCGTCTCGAGGACAGCGTCCCGGATCCGCGTCACGTCGCGATCGACGTCGCGTACAATATCTCCGATCCCGTCGCGTCGCCCGGCTACCGGCCGCGCTACGCGGACGATCGCGTCGGCATCTACGACGACGTCTATCTCACGTTCGACGACGACGAAGTGCTCTCGCGAAAATTACGCTACATCATCCGGTGGAATCTGCAACCCTCGGATCCGAGCAAGCCGCTCTCGCCCGCGACGCATCCGATGATCTTCTACATGAGCGATACCGTCCCGCAGCGTTATCGCGCCGGGATTCGCGCGGGCGTCTTGAAGTGGAATCTCGCGTTCGAGAAGCTCGGTATCAGCGATGCGGTGCAGGTGCGCGATCAGCCGAACGATCCAAGCTGGGATCCCGACGACATTCGCTACAACGTGCTGCGCTGGGTCCCCGAGTATCACGCGAGTTTCGGAGCCGATTCGCAGACGCTCTACGATCCGCGCACGGGCGAAGAGTTCCGCACCGGCATCTTGATCTCGGCGGACGTGCCGTCGTTCGCACTGCGCGAATGGCGCGACCTGATCGATCCCGTGCGATTCGGCCGCACGACCGACCCGATGCCGCAGAAATTTCTCGACGACACGTGGCTCTCGACGATCATGCACGAGACGGGTCACAACCTCGGCCTGCAGCACAACTTCATCGGGTCGCGTGCCTACACGGCGGCCGAATTGCAAGACCCGGCGTTCACGGCGACGCACGGCATCGCATCGACCGTGATGGAGTACGCGCCGACGAATCTGTGGCCGCGCGGCACGCCGCAGGGCGATTACAAACAGACGACGCTAGGACCGTACGATTACTACGCGATGCAGTGGGCGTACGATCGCATCCCCGACGCCGCGACTCCCGAGGACGAGATCCCGACGCTCTCGCGGCTCGCGTCGTCGTGGAGCGATCCGGCGTATCGCTACGCCTCCGATGAGGACGTTAGTTGGGCGAACGGGCACGCGACCGATCCGCGGGTCGAACAGGGGATCCTCACGAACGATCCGCTCGCCTGGTGCGACACGCAGCTGCGGATGGACCGCGGTTTGATCGATCGGCTGGGCTCGTTCTTCCCGAACGTCGGCGACGCATACGAAGACGAGACCCAGGCGTTCGCGATGGTGATGAGCCAGTACCGCACGTGCGCGCTGATGCCGACGCATTTCATCGGCGGCCAATATCTCTCGCGCGCGCATCGCGGCGATTTCCATGCCGAGCCGCCCGTCGTCCCCGTGCCGTACGACGTGCAGCGCCGCGCCTTCGCGTCGCTCGATCGGTATCTGTTCTCGGCATCGGCATTCCGCTTCGCGCCGAGTTTCTTGCAATCGCTCGGCTACAGCGAATGGTCCGGCTACGGCTACGTGAGTTTCGAGGGGTACGGCAATCTGCCGCAATTCGAATACGATCCGCCGGCACGTCACGACGACGCGGTCGCCGATCAAATCGCCGCGATGCAGAGCGCCGCGATCAAGCAGATGTTCCTGCCGGTCGTGCTCGCGCGCATCGCGGAGGGTCCGTCGCAAACGACCGTCGGCCGGCCGATGCGGCTCGTCGACCTCTTCGACTGGATGCATCACAGCGTATTCGCCGAGTTGCGCGGCCCGAAACATTCGACGTCGATCGTCGCGATGCGCCGCACGCTGCAGGACACCTATTTCGCGACGCTCGTCTCGTTCGCGACGGCGCCGCAAGCCGGTACCCCGAGCGACGTGCGCTCGCTCGCGGTCGCGGAGCTCGGGAAGCTGCAACGCGAAACGGCGATCGCGGCGCACGCGCCCGGACTCGATCGCGAGACGCTCGCCCACCTCGCCGATCTCCACGCCCAAACCCACCAAGCACTCCACGATCCGCACGCGGGCGCCGGGATGTAACTCTACCGGCTTCGTTTTCAGGATTCGTTCATACGGAGTTTAGCGCATCTCTCTGAGTACGCGACCAAAGCGAGTACACTCAGTATAATTCGATTACAAAACGAGGGCGAGTACTGCGAGAACGATCGCGACCGCCGTCGATTCGAACGCGACTTTTTGCCGGTAGATCTTGAGATCGCGAATGTACGCGAGGCTGAGCACCTCGTACGACAACTGCGTGTTGACGGCGTCCGCGCTCATCGGAATCTTCGCCGCGTACCCTTCGATCGACGTCCGCGAGAGCGGCCCGTTCCGCGTGAGCAGCGCGTCGAGCGGGCCGAACCCGTACAGGCCGCCGGCGTAGAACATGTTGTCCGGTTTCTCCGCGGCGCTGACGTGCACCGACGCATTGCCGACGCCCGTCAGCGCGCGGACCGCGACGAGCGCGGCTGCGACCCATGCGACGAAACCGCCGCCCCCGAGCACCGTCGCGATCGAAAGCGCCGCGCCGTGTGCGTGGATCGCGACGAAAACGCCCTCGATCGTGGGCAGCGGGATCGCCAGCGCGGCGAGCAGGATGCCGACCTTCGTATCGATCGCGCGGATCGTCTCCTGAATGTCCTTCACCGACTCGATCAAAAACGTGACGGCACGGTTCTCATCGTTGCTCGTCTCGAGCGACGCGAGAATTCGATCGACGTCCGACGAGGAGGCGAGCATGCGTGCGGATTCGGTCGCGATGTGACGCTCCCTCCGCATCCTCCGATCGAGTGTCCGGCGGCGTTTACCGCATTCGTGCGGGGGGACGACCCGTCGGTCTGAAGCGAAGGAGCGCGGGAAATGCGTTTCCCGAAGGGTTCCCGTTGAACTATCCGTTGTTGTTTTCACCAGGCCGCTTGGGCGCACGCGAGGCGCGCAATCGAATCGTATCGACGAGTCACGGCACGAATCTCGCCGATCCGAGCGGCGCTCCCTCGGACGAACTGATCGCGTACCACGCGGCGAAAGCGGCGGGCGGCTGCGGGCTCGTACAGATGTTCGGAACGGCGTCCGCGACGCCGATCGGCGGGCAGCCGCCGCGGCACGTTCACCTTTGGAAGCCGCACATCGAACCCCAATTGCGGCGAGCCGCACGTGCCGTCAAGGAACACGGCGCGCTCGCGATGTCGCAGCTTACCGCGATCGGCCGTCGCACGTATCTCGGCCTCGATATCGTCGGCAGCGGCCCGAGCGATACGGGGAGCCAGATCGCGCCCGAGATGCCGCACGTCCTTACCGCAGCCGAGATCCGGCAGATGGTCGCGGACTTCGCAACATCCGCGAAGCGCCTGCAAGACTGCGGCTTCGACGGCTGCGATCTCGCATTCTACAACGACCAGATCGCGGATCAATTTTGGAATCCCGCGACGAACAAACGGCACGACGCATACGGCGGCTCGCTCGAGAATCGGATGCGCTTCAGCATCGAGGTGATCGACGCGATCCGCGCGACGGTCGGCACGGATTTCATCGTCGGCGCACGCGTCTCGGGCGACGACCGTACGAACCCCGGGCTCACGCCGGATGAATCGTTCGAGATCATCCGCCGCCTCGACGCGCTCGAAAAACTCGACTACTTCACGGTCGTCGCCGGGACGATCGAGACGTATCGCGCACGCGGCGTGACGGTGCCCTCGGCATACTATCCGCGCAAGACCTTCACCGATCTCGCGAGCGCGCTGCGCGAAACGATCTCGACCACGCTGATCGTCACCGGCCGGATCGTGACGCCCGAAGATGCCGAGGCGGTGCTCGAGAGCGGCGTCGCCGATTTCGTCGGCATGACCCGCGCCCTAATCGCCGATCCCGAATTACCGCAGAAGGCCGCGGGCGGGCGGCGCGCGTCGATCCGCGTCTGCATGGGCTCGAGTGAGGGCTGCATCGATCGGCTCTACGCGGGCGGCACCGTTCGGTGCGTGCAGAACGCGACGATCGGTCGCGAGACGGAGTGGGGGCCGCTCGAACGCGTCGCCGATCCGCGACGGGTCGCGATCGTCGGCGGCGGCCCGGCCGGCATGGAGACGGCTCGCGTCGCGGCCGAGCGGGGCCATCGCGTGACGCTCTTCGAGCGCCAACCCGAACTCGGCGGTGCGATCCGCTTCGCGTCGCGCGCGCCGCACTGGGAGAACTATCGCACCGTCGTCACCTGGCTCGAAGCGGAGCTGCGCCGCCTCGGCGTCGAGATCGTCACGGAGCACGAAGCGACGGTCGACTCGCTCGAGCGGCATCCCGCCGATGCGTACGTTCTCGCGACGGGCGCGACGGCGCGCCGCACCTACATCCCGGGCAGCGACGGGGAGAACGTTCGTACGGCGGCGAGCGTCCTCGCGACGAACGGCATCGCGAGCGGCTCGCGCGTCGTCCTCATCGACGAGACGGGCTACACGATCGGGCCGAAGACGGCGGACTTTCTCGCCGAACGCGGCAGTCACGTCGAGATCGTCACGCAGCAATACGCGCTCGGCGAAACGATCGGGACGACGCTGCGCGCCGCACTGCTCGCACGTTTGCTGCGCGCGGGCGTCGTCATCACGCCGATGACGGCGGCGATGCGTATCGAGCCCGGCTCGGTCCGCGTGCGCCACGTGCTCACCGACGAAGAGCGCGACATCCCCGCCGACGTGGTCGTCGTCTCGGCGGGCGGCGTCGGCAACGACGCGCTCTATCAGGGGTTCGCCGCGCGACTCGCGGAACTCGGCGACGCGCGCCCGGTCCACATCATCGGCGATGCGTTCGCACCGCAGCAGTTGCGCCACGCGATCGCGCAGGGCGCGACGCTCGGCCGCGCGATTTGACCGATCGCGCGCTGCGCGTCGCACTCGTCGTCGCGCTCGTCGCGGCGACGGCGAGCTGCACGCGCGTCGCGGCTCCGAGGGCGTCGTCGGCCGCGAACGTGCTGCGGATCGGGCTGCATTCCGAGCCGCACAATCTGTCGCCGATCCTTCCGCAGCACGCCGAAGAGTTCAACGTCGCGCGCCTGTACTCCGACGTGCTCACGTCGTTCGATGCGCGCGGGCGACTCGTGCCGATGCTCGCGGTCGCGGTACCGACGCTCGAGAACGGCGGCATCTCGAGCGACGGTCGAACGATCACCTATCGTCTGCGCCGCAACGTTCGCTGGCAAGACGGGCGCGCATTCACGAGCGCCGACGTCGCGTTCACGTGGCACGCGATCATGAACCCGCGCAACGACGTCGTCAGCCGCGACGGCTACGACCGCGTCGCGCGCGTCGAGACGCTCGGGCCGTTCGGCGTTCGCTTCCATCTCAAGAGCCGCTTCGCGCCGATCGTCGCCGAATTGTTCGGCGACGGCGATTCACCGCTCGGCATGTTGCCCGAGCATCTGCTCGGCAAAGAGCCCGAACTCAACGACGTTCCGTACGACGCGCTTCCGATCGGGACCGGTCCGTATCGCGTCGTGAAATGGATTCGCGGCGATCGTATCGAGCTCGTCGCCAATCCCGATTACTATCTCGGCAAACCGAAGATCGCGCGCATCACGCTCTTCTTCTCACCCGACGAGAACACGCTCGTCGAACGACTGCGCACGCACGAAATCGATTGGCTGCCCGAGGCGAGCCCGGCGGTCGTGCCGCTGCTGACGCGCGTTCCGGGTATCCGCACGGTCTTCGTCGATCAAAATCATTGGTTCGGTATCTGGTTCAATCTGCGTTCGGCGACCGTCTCCGACGTTCGCGTGCGAACGATCGTCGCCGCAGCCGTCGACAAGATGCGCTTGACCCGCACGTTGACGTTCGGAACCGCGCTCCCCGCGACGGGCGACTTGCCGTCGTTTCTCTGGGCGTATCCGCACGGCGTCGCGTACCCGTCATACGACCGAGACGCCGCCCGACGCGAACTCGCCGCGCTCGAGCGCCCGTTGCCCGTCATCGCGCTCGCGTACGATCAGAGTTCCGACGTCATCCGCGCGACCGCCGTCGCGCTGCAGAGCGAGCTCGCCGCCGCCGGGATTCGCGTGCAACTCCGCGGGTATCGCCGCGAAGTGTTTCTGGGTCCCGCGAGTGAGGGCGGCATCCTCACCTCGGGGCATTACGAGATGGCGCTCGGACGCTGGCTATACGGCCCCGATCCCGATAGCTCGGGCGAGTTCTCGTGCGCGGCGATCCCGCCGAACGGCTACAACCTCGAGCGCTATTGCAACCCCGTCATGGATGCGTACCAACGCGAGGCGCTCGACCGCGTCGCCCGCGCCGCGCGAGCGATCGCGTATGCGAAGATCGAACGCCTCGTCGCTCGCGACGTGCCGATCCTGCCGCTCTGGTGGCCGCGGGCGATTCACGTCCTCTCGCGCGACGTCGAGGGCTTCGCCCCGAACGGCCTCATCTCGACGTGGAACGCCTGGGAGTGGCGGCTCGGGGGAGCGTGACGGAAACGTACGACGTCACGGTTCTCGGGCTCGGCGGGATGGGGAGCGCGGCACTCGCACACGCCGCGCGCCGCAATGCACGCGTCGTCGGATTCGATCGGCACCCGCGCGGCCACGCACGCGGTTCGTCGACCGGCGAGTCGCGCATCATTCGCAAGGCCTACTTCGAGGACGCGGCCTACGTGCCGCTGCTGCTGCGAGCGTACGAGTTGTGGGCCGAACTCGAAGCGACGACCGGCACGACGCTGCGCGACCTGCGCGGGATGCTGATGGTCGGTTCGTCCGAGAGCGAGGTCCTGCGCGGTGCGCTCGCTGCGGCACGTCGGCACGGCATCCTCGTCGACGAGCTCGAGCGCGGCGAGGTGCTGCGGCGGTATCCCTCGCTGCGTTTGCTCGACGACGAACGGGGCATCTTCGAGCGCGACGCCGGCACGGTCTTCCCCGAACTCGCGATCGCGGCGCATCTCGACGCCGCCGAGAACGCCGGCGCCGAGACGCACTTCTCGACGCCCGTCGCGGGCTACGCCTCGGAAGCAGGCGGGATCGTCGTCTCGCTCGGCGACGGTTCGCACATCCGCACGGCCCGGCTCGTCATCTGCGCGGGACCGTGGCTCGGCGAGATCGCACGCGAACTCGCGTTACCGCTCGAGGTTCAGCGTAACGTGCAGCTCTGGTTCGAACCGACGACGCCGGCCTACGACGGCGAACGTTTCCCGGTCTTCTTTCTCGATCGGCCAGGACTCCCGGCGCCGCTCTACGGCTTCCCCGATCGCGGCGGCGGCGTCAAAGCGGCGTTGCACGCGTACGGCGAGACGACGACCGCCGAGACGCTCGACCGAGAGATCCATCCGAGCGACGTCACACCCGTGCGGGCCGCGCTCGATGCGTTTCTGCCCGGCGCCGCGGGGGCGTACGCCGCCGGGAAAGCGTGCACGTATACGCTGACGCCGGATCGGCACTTCATCATCGATACGCATCCGGCGGACGACCGGATCGTCATCGCGGGCGGCTTCTCCGGGCACGGCTTTAAATTTTGCAGCGTCGTCGGCGAGATACTCGCCGACCTCGCATCCGATGGAACGACGCGCCGACCGATCGACTTCCTACGCTTGCGCCGCTTCGCCGAGCGCTGAGGCGTCTACGATCCGATCGGAGCGCGCGCAGGCGTGCGATCCGCGCTTCGAGCTGCGCGACGCACCGCAGCGCGATCTCGGCGCGGACGTGGTTCCAGGCGGCGGACGCGTTCGCGAGCAGTCGTTCGCTTCACCGGCCCGGGACGGGACGGATCTTCACGCGGATCATTGACAAGCGGTCGCGGTTTTCATAAACTTACATATCTAGTCTAGACTGAATAATTATTCACAATGACTCGAAGAGATTCACCCGCGATCGGAGTGCGATGCCGTCTTTAGCGATCGAATTAGCGATGCCGGGCTCGAAGCTCACGGACGCCGAGCGTGCGGCCAGACTCGCCGCGATCGCCACGCGGATGCGCGAACTCTCGCTGCGCGCGATCGGCCGGGCGAAGCTCGGGCACATCGGCGGCGATTTCTCCGTCGCGGATATTTTGGCGACGCTCTTCTTCAGCGTTTTGGAACTCGATCCGACGCGGCCGGACTGGCCGCAGCGCGATCGCTTCATCCTCTCGAAGGGGCACTGTTCGACCGCGCTCTACGCGGCGCTCGCGCTGCGCGGATTTCTCGACGAAGCCGATCTCAATACGTTCGCAGCCCCGCTCTCGGCACTCAACGGGCATCCCAATCGCCGCAAGGTGCGCGGCGTCGAATCGAATACGGGGCCGCTCGGTCACGGGTTGCCGGTCGGCGTCGGATGCGCGATCGCCGCGACGGTAACGAAGAGTCCGTCGCGCACGTTCGTCGTCCTCGGCGACGGCGAACTCCAAGAAGGCAGCAACTGGGAAGCCGCGATGACGGCCGGACATCGCAAGCTCGAAAATCTCACTGCGATCGTCGACCGCAATCGCCTGCAGCAGGGCGCGCGAACCGAAGACACGGTCGCGCTCGAGCCGCTCGCGGACAAATGGCGCAGCTTCGGTTGGGAGGCGCTCGACGTCGACGGTCACGATCACCTCGCGCTGCATCGCGCGCTCGTCGCACCGCGCACCGGGAAACCGCGCTGCATCATCGCGAAAACGTTCAAGGGGCACGGCGTCTCGTTCATCGAGGACCGCGTCGAATGGCATCACAAAGTTCCGAGTCCGGAACAGATCGCGGCGGCGACGCTCGAGCTCGCGCGATGAGCACGACGATGCACGAGCGCGAAACGTTCGATTGCCGTCAGGCCTTTGCCGACGAACTCGCGATCCTCGCACGCGCCGACGACCGCATCGTCGCGGTCTGCAACGACTCGGTCGGCTCGAGTAACCTCAACGCGTTCGCCGCCGAGTTTCCGGAGCGGCTCGTCAACGTCGGTATCGCCGAACAGAATATGGTCGGCGTCGCGGCGGGACTCGCGAACGGCGGACTGATCCCCTTCGTGTGCGGCGCGGCGCCGTTCCTCACGGGCCGCGCGCTCGAGCAGATCAAAGCCGATATCGCGTACAACGGCTATCACGTCGTGTTGTGCGGCATGAGCCCGGGGATGGCGTACGGCGAGCTCGGCCCGACGCACCATTCGATCGAAGATATCGCGTGGCTTTCGGCGATCGCCGACCTGCCGATCGTCGTGCCCGCCGATCCGCAGCAGACGCGCGAGGCGGTCCGCTGGGCCGCCGGCGCCGCGACGCCGAGTTATCTGCGCATCGGACGCTTCAAGGTCCCCGCCGTTACGCCGACCGGTACGCGATTCGAATTCGGTCGTGCGGTGACGCTGCGTGAAGGCGCCGACGTGACGATCGTCGCGATCGGCACGATGGTCTCACGCGCGCTCGATGCCGCGGATTTGCTCGCCGCAGCCGGCATCTCCGCGACGGTGATCAATGCGACGACCGTCGTCCCGCTCGACGAGGCCGCGATCCTCGACGCCGCGGCGCGGACGCACGCGATCGTGACCGTCGAAGAAGCGACGGTTCGCGGCGGCCTCGGCGCCGCGATCGCACAGCTCGTCGCGACGCACGATCCGGTTCGCATGCGAATCCTCGGCGTCGATGCGTTCGCGCCGACCGGGAGTACCGAGTTTTTGCTCGAGCACTTCGGACTCGATGCCGCGCACATCGCGGCCGCGGCGCGCGAACTCGTGCGATGAGCGATCGTCCGCGCATCCTCGCGATCGATCAGGGGACGAGCGCGACGAAGTGTCTGCTGCTCGACGATGCGGGCGCGATCGTCGCGCGTTCGAGTGCGCCGCTCGGGACGACCCATCCGCGGCCCGGTTGGGTCGAACAAGATGCCGAAGACGTGTGGACGAGCGTCCGCACCGCGGTCGACGCGTGTCTCGCCGGGCGCGACGCGCGCGCGATCGAGGCCGTCGGGCTCAGCACGCAACGCGAATCGATCGTCGCCTGGGACGCCTCGACCGGCGCCGCACGTTCGCCCGTCATCGGCTGGCAGGATCGGCGCACCGCCGGCCGCTGCGAATCGATGCGCACGGCCGCGATCGAGCGACTCGTCTTCGAACGGAGCGGCCTTCCGCTCGACCCGATGTTCTCCGCGCTCAAACTCGCGTGGCTGCTCGACGAGATCGATCCCGATCGCTCGGATGCGCGCGCCGGTCGCCTCCGCTTCGGTACGGTCGACAGCTTTTTACTTCAGCGCTTGACCGGTTCGTATCGGATCGAAGCGGGGAACGCATCGCGAACGCAACTGCTCGACACGCGGGCGGTCGCGTGGGACGACGGGTTGCTCGCGCTCTTCGACGTTCCGCGCGGCGCGCTGCCGACCGTCGTCGCATCGAACGATCCGTCGCCTCCGATCTCCGGGATCTCGGCGCTGCGAGACGCACGCGTCTTCGGCGTGCTCGGCGATTCGCACGCGGCGCTCTTCGGACACGGTGCCGAACGCGCGGGCCAGGTCAAGGCCACCTACGGCACGGGGTCGTCCGTGATGGGGCTGATCGACTCGAATGCGATGCGGCTCGACCCCGGGCTGTGCCTCACGATCGCGTGGCAAACGGACGACGTCGCGTTCGCGGCCGAAGGCAACGTGCTCGCGACCGGCGGCGCGCTGCGCTGGCTCGCGAGCGTTCTCGCGATGCCCGATGAGGAACTCGCCGATCTCGGCAGTCGCAGTACGGCCGACGGCGTCGCGTTCGTCCCCGCGTTCGCCGGTCTCGGCGCGCCGTATTGGGACGGCGACGCGATCGCGGTGATCAGCGGGATGACGCAGCAAACGAGTCGCGGCGCGCTCGCGCGCGCGGCGCTCGACTGCATCGCGAACCAGGTCGCCGACGTCCTCGATGCCGTGGATGCGGGCACCGTAACGAAGGAACTCTTTACCGACGGCGGCCCGACCCGCAACGGCTTTCTGATGCAATTGCAGGCCGACGTCATCGGTCGGCCGGTCGTCCGTTCGAGCGATGCGGAGCTCTCGGCGCTCGGCGTCGCGCATCTCGCCGGCCTGAGCGCCGGCATCTGGTCCCGCGGCGACCTGCGGACGATGCCCCGCCGTCGCGATCGGTTCGAACCGAGCGCCGGCGCGACCGATTCCGCCGCGCGACGCATCGCGTGGCGCGACGCGGTCGCGCGCGCGCGGATGCGGCCTCCCGCCGCCGCCGTCCTCGAGCACTCGTCGTCGTAGATCGGAGAAGCACTCGTGGCAACCACCGTCCAACCCATCGACGCATCGACCGCACCGCGTTCTCGCTCGTGGCTGCGGTTGATGAGCGGCACGCAGGGCCCGCTCATCGGCCTCGTGCTGCTGTGCGTCGGATTCTCGCTCGCGAGCCCCGTCTTTCTCTCGTTTCGTAACGCCCTCAACGTCATCGATCAGGTGACGGTACTCGGCATTCTCGCGATCGGGATGACGGCCGTCATCGTGATCGGCGGGATCGATCTTTCGGTCGGCTCGATCCTCGCGCTCGCGATGATGGTGATGGGATGGCTCGGAAACGATCGCGGCGTACCGTTCCCGCTCGCGATCCTCGCGGGGATCGGCGTCGGCGCGCTCTGCGGACTCATCAACGGCTTGCTCGTCACCGAGGCGCGACTGCCCGCGTTCATCGCGACGCTCACGATGATGTCGGTCGCGCGCGGCGTCGCGAACATCACGACCAACGGCGAACAGGTCGTCGGATATCCCGATTGGTTCACCGCTTTCGCGACCGTTCGCAACCTCGGCTTCCTCTCGGCGACGGTCGGACTCTTCATCGTCCTCGCGATCGCGAGCTTCGTGTTCATGCGCTATCGGGCGACGGGTCGCAGCCTCTACGCGATCGGCGGGAGCGCGGAGGTCGCGCGGCTGGCCGGTATCCCGGTGAAGCGGCTCACGACCGCGGTCTACGTCGCTTCGGGTCTGCTCGCGGGGATCGCGGGCGTCGCGATGGCGAGCCGCCTCGACTCGTCGCAGCCGAGCGCGGGGCTCGGTTACGAGCTCGACACGATCGCGGCCGTCGTCATCGGCGGCGCGAGCCTCAGCGGCGGGGTCGGCGGGATCGGCGGCACGATCGTCGGCGTGTTCATCATCGGGATCCTCCACAACGGGCTCAACCTCGTCGGCGTTTCGCCCTTCGTTCAGCAGATCGTCATCGGCGTCGCAATCGCCGTCGCCGTTACGGCCGACACGCTACGCCGCCGCGCCGCTTAACTCACTCGCATCACGCAGGAGAATCTCATGCGCACTCTCGTCCGTCTCGGAACCACGGCCCTCGTCTGCTCCGCGTTGATCGGTACGCCGATCGTTCGCGCGCAAGCGGCATCGCTCTACGGCCTGGCCGTCGCGAATCTGCAAGCCGACTTTTTCAACGAGATCAAGCAATCGGTCGAAGCGGAGGCAAAAAAAGATAACGTCGATATCGCGACCGTCGATGCGCACGGCGATGCCGCGACGCAGGTGAGCCAGGTGCAAGACCTCGTCACGCGACAGGTCAAGGCGCTCATCTACATCCCCGCAGGTGCGACCGCCGCGGGCGTCCCGGTCAACGATGCGAAGAAAGCCGGTATCCCCGTCGTCGCCGTCGACCGCAATCCGCCCGACGCGCCGGCCGATACGTTTATCGCGACCGACAGCGTCGCCGCCGCGAAGACGCTCGGCGACTACGTCTGCAAGGTGACCGGCGGCAAAGGCAAGGTCGCAATCATTCAAGGTCAGCTCGGCACGACGCCCGAGGTCGATCGCAATAAGGGCTTCGAGGAAGCGCTCGCGGCGTGCCCCGGTCTCAGCGTCGTCGCGAAGCAGGCCTCGAAGGGATGGGCGCAAGACGAAGGCTTCTCGATCGCGCAAGACATGCTGCAGCGTCACGCCGAGATCACCGTCTTCTTCGGCCGCGCGGATGCGCTCGCACTCGGCGCCGCACAGGCCGTCAAAGTCGCGAACGTCGGCCATCCGGTGATGGTGTTCGGTTTCGACGGCGATCCCGCGGGGCTCAAGGCCGTTCAGAGCGGCACCTTGACCGCGACGATGGTGCAGAAGACGCAATTCATGGGTCGGCTCGCGCTGCAATCGGCGATGAAGCTCAGCGCGAAACAGCCGGTCCCGAAATTGCAGCTACAGTCGGCCGTTCTCGCGACGAAGGCCAACGTTGCAGCGTTCATCGCGAACCATCCGTAAGCGATGCTGAGCGTCAGCGGCATCGGCAAAGCGTTCGCCGGGACGCGCGTCCTGAGCGAGATCAGCCTCGACGTTCGGCCGGGCGAGGTCCTCGCGTTGCTCGGCGAAAACGGCGCGGGGAAATCGACCCTCTCGGCGATCGTCGCCGGTCTCATCGCACCCGACGACGGCACGATGTCGTGGCAGGGCGAGCCGTACGCGCCGGCGTCGCCCGGCGATGCGCTCGCGGCGGGGATCGGGCTCATCCATCAGGAGATGCGCTTGCTCCCGGACCTCTCGATCGCCGAGAACGTCTTCGTCGGCCGGATGCCGATGCGCGGTGGCACCGTCGATCGCGAGGCGATGAATCGCCTCGCGGGCGAGCAGCTGCGGCGGCTCGGCCTCGACGTGCCCCCGACGACGCTCGTTCGCACGCTGCGCGTCGCCGCGCAGCAGCAGGTCGAGATCGCGAAAGCGCTGACGCAGCACGCAAAACTCCTCATCCTCGACGAACCGACCGCCGCACTCGGGAGCGACGAAACGGATCGCCTGTTCGCGCGAATCGATGCGCTCCGGGGCGAGGGCGTCTCGTTCGTCTACATTAGCCATCGTCTCGACGAGATCGCACGGATCGCCGATCGAATCGCCGTGCTGCGCGACGGACGCCTCGTCGCACAGCACGAGACGGCTCGCATCGACGTGCCGACGCTGCTGCGCGAGATGGTCGGCCGGAGCATCGATCGCATCTTCCCGGAGGTCGCTCCGCCCGCCGATCGCGAGGTCCTCGCCGTACGCGGCCTTACGGCGCGCGACGCGTCGTTCCGCAATATCTCGTTTACGGTTCGCGCGGGCGAGATCTTCGGCATCGCCGGGATCGTCGGCGCCGGGCGAACCGA